>NZ_DDNT01000007.1:370-214578 GCF_002341285.1 Methylophaga sp. UBA2513
GGTCAGCACGTTAACACCACTGATTCTGCGGTACGTATCACTCACATTCCAACCGGTATCGTCGTCGAATGTCAGGAAGAGCGTTCACAGCATAAAAACCGTGCTAAAGCGATGTCTGTTTTACAAGCACGCATCATGGCTGCGCAGGTAGAAAAACAAGCGGCTGAAGAAGCACAAACGCGTAAATCACTGGTGGGTTCAGGTGACCGAAGTGAACGAATTCGTACATACAATTATCCTCAGGGACGTGTGACCGATCACCGCATCAACTTAACCTTATACAAACTGGTTGAAATCATGGAAGGTGAACTGGAACAAGTCATCGAACCACTGATCAACGAATATCAGGCGGATCAGCTCGCCGCCTTATCCGGCGAGTCTTAAATCCAATCGCGCGGCGGCAGAAAGTCCGTGTATAAACGGGCTTCTGCTGATCCGGCTTCCGGAATCCAGTGATAACGCCACTTCACCAGTGGTGGTAGCGACATCAAAATCGATTCAGTACGACCACCCGACTGCAATCCAAATAATGTGCCGCGGTCATACACCAGATTAAACTCAACATAACGACCACGACGATAGAGTTGAAAATCACGTTCGCGCTCACCAAATTCTGTGTCTTTTCGTTTTTGTACAATGGGTGCGTAAGCTTTGATATAGCTGTCACCAACCGATTGCATAAATGCAAAACAGCGATCAAAGCCCCACTCATTCAAATCATCAAAAAACAAACCACCGACGCCACGGCACTCATCACGATGTTTCAGGTAAAAATACTCATCACACCATGATTTAAAGCGTGCATAAACATCATCACCAAATGGATCACACGCGGCTTTAGCCGTTGTATGCCAGTGAATCACATCCTCTTCATTGCCGTAATAAGGTGTTAAATCATAGCCACCACCAAACCACCAAATAGGCTCTTCGCCTTCTTTTTCTGCGATAAAAAAGCGGACATTGGCATGTGATGTCGGCACATAAGGATTATGTGGATGAATCACCAGCGACACGCCCATTGCTCGAAAGCTTCGACCCGCTAACTCTGGACGGCTGGCCGTGGCTGAAGCCGGTAAATTATCACCACTCACTTCAGAAAAATTGACACCACCCTGCTCAAATACCGCACCATTGCTTAAAACTCGTGTGCGACCACCACCGCCCGTTTCACGTTTCCAGTCATCAATTTCAAACGTGGCTCCACCATCTATTAATTCAAGTTCTTTGCATATAATTTCTTGTAGACGAAGTAGATACTCACGAACGGCATTAATATCGGGGGTACTCATCGTAAAATTTCTCCTGTTCGTGCGTCTCTGATTTGGCTTGGTTTTTTGGCGCCACCCAAGCTGCCGGGCAAAACATAATCCAATTCAGGTAACTGCCAACGCACCTGATGCACATTCATCGCTGGTCGTAATCCGTTTATATTGGCACTGGTCGAGACTATCGCCCCACCAAAAGCCTCACATAAAGCGCGCGTTTGTGGATGCGCTGTGACACGCACGGCAATGGTGTCATGCAAACCTGTCAGTAACATCGAGACTTCTTCACGAACAGGCAATAACCAGGTGACCGGACCGGGCCAGGTTTTATTCAACTCAGCTAACACTGAAGCTTCAATGGGCTGAATAAAATCTTGTAACTGATTAAAATCAGCAGCAATCAGAATAAGACCTTTATGCAAGGGGCGCTGCTTCAATTCTAATAAACGTAATAAGGCTTCTTCATCCCAAGGGTCGCACCCCACACCAAACACAGCCTCTGTCGGGTAGCCGATAACGCCACCTGCATTCAGTGTTTTTACCGCTTCTCGTAATCGCCAAGTATTTGTCATGTTCTCGCCCCTAGTCAGACCACATTGATTGCATACCCTGATTTCACTCAATAAAAAGGGGTTAACCAGTAACCCCTTTTTTACATTCTCAAACCGTGAGTTTAGCCTTGCTCACGTGCCACAGCGCGATAAGCGATATCAGTACGGAAATACGCATCATCCCACTTAATATGACTCAATGCGTCATACGCTGATTTTTGCGCTTCAGCCACAGTATTGCCCAGTGCCGTGACACATAACACGCGACCGCCAGCCGTGACGACATTATCACCCTGACTCGCTGTACCTGCATGGAAGACTTTACTGCCATTTTGTTCGGCGTCTGCAATACCCGTAATCACATCACCTTTACGGTAACTATCTGGATAGCCGCCAGCCGCCATTACCACACCAATGGCCGCACGCGAATCCCACTCAGCTTCGACTTCGTTTAAACGCTTGTCTAATGCCGCTTCACATAATGTGACTAGGTCCGACTGTAAACGCATCAAAATCGGCTGAGTTTCTGGATCACCAAAACGGCAGTTATATTCAACTACGCGTGGCGCGCCTGCTTGATCAATCATCAGCCCCGCATATAAAAAGCCAGTATAAGGGCGACCATCAGCCGCCATGCCTTTCACAGTTGGCTCAATCACTTCCGCCATAATGCGTGTAAACACCTCATCGGTGACCACAGGTGCAGGAGAATAAGCGCCCATCCCACCCGTGTTAGGGCCTTTATCGCCATTGTCGCGAGCTTTGTGATCTTGTGATGTCGCCAATGGCAGGATGTGTTCGCCATCCACCATCACGATGAAACTGGCTTCTTCGCCTGTCATAAATTCTTCAATAACCACACGGCTACCGGCGTCACCAAAGGCATTGCCAGACAGCATATCTTCAACCGCTGAAATCGCTTCGGCTTCGGTCATCGCCACAATCACGCCTTTGCCTGCTGCTAAACCATCGGCTTTAACAACAATGGGTGCGCCCTGCTCTTGAATATAAGCTTTGGCTTCATCCACTTGCGTAAATACTTGATATGCCGCGGTTGGAATCTGGTGACGAGCGAGGAAATCTTTAGTGAAGCTTTTTGAGGCTTCTAATTCTGCCGCCGCTTTTGATGGACCAAAACAACGTAAACCGGCAGCTTCAAAGGCATCAACCACACCCATGGTTAATGGCACTTCCGGCCCCACCACGGTTAAATCAATCGCGTTGTCCTGAGCAAATTTCACCAGCCCGGCGATATCTTCGACTTTGATATCCACATTGCTGATATTGCTTTCACTGGCGGTGCCGGGATTACCGGGTGCCACAAAAACCTGAGAACACTTTGGAGATTGATTCAGTTTCCAGGCGAGAGCATGTTCGCGCCCACCGCTACCGATGACTAATACTTTCATAGATGATTGCCGGAGATGCTAAAAAAGAGGCTAATAATACCGTAGATAACCGCTTTTCCAAACCACCAAAATGGATGATTTATAAAGGCAAAGCGATTCTTTTTCTCAAGCAATCCGTCAGCAGCCACTGCTAGCTTTGATCCAGGTCAAGATCTGTTCGGATAATAAAACAGCTTAAATCCTCGCTGGTTATACTTTGCGCACATTATTTAGGAATAAAACCATGACTGATGCGATTGAATTTAATGAAGGATTAATCTGCCGTTACGACAAAGCCGGCCCACGTTATACCTCTTACCCGACAGCGGTCGAATTTCATCATGGTTTTACAGCCGACACATACGCTCAACATATTTCTTTATCTAATCAGCGTGGAGGCCCGCTTTCTCTGTATTTCCATGTGCCGTTTTGCGATACCGTTTGTTTCTATTGTGCATGCAATAAAATCATCACCAAAAACCGCCAGCATGCTCAGCCTTACTTAGAAAACCTGTATGAAGAAATCCGTATGCAGGCTGAATTGTTCGACTCAAACCGAGTAGTTGAACAACTGCACTGGGGCGGTGGCACGCCTACATTTTTAACTCATCAGCAAATGCGTGAACTGATGGCGCACACACGTCAACACTTCACCTTAGCAGATGATGACAAAGGTGAGTTTTCGATTGAAATCGATCCACGTGAAGCCGATGACGCCACCATAAAACTATTAAGAGAGCTTGGCTTTAACCGCATCAGCCTCGGTTTGCAGGACTTCAACCCTAAGGTGCAGAAAGCCGTTAACCGTATTCAAACCGAAGAACAAACCTTCTCGATTTTAGACGCTGCCCGTCGAGAAGGTTTCCGCAGTATCAGCCTGGATCTGATCTATGGTCTGCCTCATCAAACCGTAGAAAGCTTCAGCGAAACTTTGGATAAAGTGATTGCTGCCAGTCCTGATCGTTTGTCCGTGTTCAACTACGCTCACATGCCTGATCTATTTAAAACACAACGGCAAATTGCTACGGCTGACATTCCACTACCACAGGTGAAATTACAGATTCTGCATCGCACCATCGATAAACTGACCGCCGCAGGTTATGTATATATAGGCATGGATCACTTTGCCAAACCAGACGATGAGCTGACGCTAGCTCAACAAAACAAACAGCTTTATCGCAACTTCCAGGGTTACTCGACTCGTGCTGAGTGTGATCTGATTGGTTTTGGTGTGACCTCCATCGGTAAAGTCGGTGATGCCTATGTGCAAAATGTGAAAACACTGCCGGAATATGATGAAGCGATTAAGGCGGGCAAATTGCCGGTCTTACGTGGTGTTGAGCTGGATGACGATGATAAATGTCGCCGAGACATCATCACCCGACTAATTTGTGATTTTGCTCTGGATATTCCCACTATCGAAAAAGCTTACAACCTCAACTTCAACGACTATTTTGCCGACGCCATTGAAGACCTAGAACAATTTGCCCAAGACGGCCTGTTGCAGTATAAATGGGACTCTATAGAAGTCTTACCCGCCGGCCGCTTGTTAATTCGTAATATCTGCATGGTGTTTGATAAATACAGTCAACAAGCAAGGCAGCGATTTTCCAAAGTTATATAGGGCACATGCTGGAAAAACTCCGACAGTACTTCATCTTTGGTCGATTGGGCGTCAAGCTGTATGTGCTTGCTGTCATTACCGGATTACTGTCGAGTCTCGCCATTATTCTACTGCGCCTGACCATTGATTTTGGTCAAATGGCCCTGTTCCCCTCCGGTGAAGTGGAAAGTTACGACTCATTACCCTGGTACTGGTTACTGGCACTCCCCATTATCGGCAGCTTGCTAATTGGGCTGTTATTTCGCGGACTGGATGCAGAGCAACGTAACACTGGTATTTTGCATGTTATCGAACGGCTCTCATCCTATGAGGGTCGTCTGCCTTGGCAAAATGCCGTCCGGCAATTTATAGGTACCAGTATCGCCATCATTACAGGCCACTCTGTCGGTCGTGAAGGCCCGGGTGTGCATCTGGGTGCTGCCAGTGGCAGTTTGCTTGCAAGCGGGTTAGAGCTCCCAAATAACAGTGTGCGTATTCTAGTTGCTTCTGGCTCTGCCGCCGCCATTGCTGCCTCCTTTAATACGCCCATCGCTGGTGTGATCTTTGCGATGGAAGTCATCATGATGGAATACCACATTGCCAGTTTTATTCCAGTCATTCTGGCAGCGGTAACCGGTGCAGTGGTCTGTCGGCTCACCTTTGGAGATGATACGGTTTTTGTTAACCTTGCCTCCGAAATGCAGTCGTTATGGGAGCTGCCCTACATTATTTTTCTGGGCATCATTATTGGTTTTTTAGCCACCTTATCTTTAAAAAGCCTACAATTGTTTTCCGGCACCTTTAGTAAACATCCTGCTTGGTTACGTCCAACCTATGCCGGTATTTTAATGGGTGTGTTTGGCATGGCCGTGCCTGAAGTGATGGGCATGGGCTACGGCATTATTGGCAGTATCTCCGCTAATGAAATCGCGATTGGCAGCCTGGTCATTATCCTGGTGCTGAAACTTGTCCTGTCCTCTGCTTGTGTGGGTTTTGGTATCCCCGCAGGTATGGTCGGCCCCACCATGGTCGTGGGTGCATGTGCTGGTGCGATCCTGGGTTATATCGGTAATTTAGCCTTACCGGAATATGCCTCTTCCATGACCTTTTATGCCGTTATCGGTATGTGTGCGATGATGTCTGCCACACTCAAAGCCCCACTTGCGGCTTTAATGGCGATGCTGGAATTAACCGGTAATCCGGAAATCATCCTGCCCGGCATGCTCGCTATCGTTTTCTCCAGTTTGATTATTCATGACTACTTCAAGCTTGATGCCTTATTTGTCAGCATTCTTCGTTATCGTGGTCTCGACTTTCAAAATGACCCCATCTCACAAGCATTACGTAAGATCAGTGTGGGCGCGGCCATGCAACGTAACTTTGTCACGTTAAATCAAACCATCAGCGCCCAAATGGCCATGCAAACCTTAAAAAACAGCCCCGAATGGATCATTATTACCCGCGATCGCATTCCTGTAGTAATGATGCCCGCCAGCGATCTGGCCAGAGCTGTCAGCGTCAAAGACATAGGTGAAAATACCGAAATCGACTTAATGCAAATTCCCGGCACACGCCGAGATGTGCACAAAATTTCCTTACATACCAGTTTGTTCGAAGCACACCGGGCCCTGAATGAACATCATGTAGAAGCGCTTTACGTCAGCCGTCAGAACGCACCAATGATTGAACGAATCTACGGCATTCTGACTCGTGAAATGATCGAAGCCCACTACCAATTACCTAAATCTGTAACAAAATAGTAAAAAGGGTAGTGAACAAATCGAAAATCTTCGTTATAATGTGCGGCTTGTTGCCCAGGTGGTGAAATTGGTAGACACAAGGGACTTAAAATCCCTCGCCCTAATCCGGCGTGCCGGTTCGATTCCGGCCCTGGGTACCATACGAATACGAAAGCCTCGATACTGCAAAGTCTCGGGGCTTTTTTATTTGTGCTGTAACAGCAGAATGTTTAGCTAGTACCGAGTGTTGTTGCAATGACTTATTGCTTATACGCTTGTTCGTACCTTGGCTGGCCATAAGGAACGCGCCTTCAATGACTGCATCATTCACTAAAACACGCTGGCTTTTCTTGCTCCTGTCCGCCCTACTTACTGTTGCTCAACCTTCAGCTGAAGCAGGTTTGATCTCCGGCTTGTCAAAATTAGGGAAAAGTATAGATGCACCGGATAGCCCCCATGGCTCGTCCTTTCGGTTTGCTGATGAGTTAGCCCATTATCCAGAAGGCGGCGTCGCCGAAATTAGTTTTAACCCTAGTCAAAATCAATGGCTAGCAAAAACACCTGATGGCAAAAGCGTACCCGTTCATCAATTCACTAAAACCGCGGCAGATGCAAACAAGCAAGCCACCTTATTACTGTCTGAAAGTCACCTCCCTTATTCACTGGATGCCTTTAATAAACTCCCCTCGGACGTAGCCATCAAGATTAAATCTCGACAAGGCAAAACCTATTCACTAACCACCAGCCCAACAACCAAACTGATAGATAACCATATCAGTATCAACATTAGCGATATCAGTACATTAAAAACGGCCATGTGGCAGTTACAACGCCCCATTTCTTCGTCAAATATGCGCTTGATTCAACTGGCTGATAATCCTGAAGTCACCCTACCCAAACAAAATTACGGCTCAAAAATACCGGTGGATAAAGTCGGTACTCATCAGTTGCTGAACGCACTCAAAACAATGCGTCAGCAAACCTTTGTTATTTCAGCCAAGGTAGAAAATGGCTTTTTAATGCATGGCAAAGAAAAAATCGCTGTGAAGGATTTAGAAAAGGTCGCTGCTGATAGAGATATCAGCCTGATCATTCTCGGCTCAGATAAACCGAAAAAGACCTTACAAACCTTGGCTAAAGACTGGCAAAAAAAGAAAGATGATGGCAGTTTAAACTCATACACAACCGGCGATTTTTATAATGCCTTCGCCGCTAAAAATTCGTCGGCTCCAATACCTATTGATATTGATACCTCCGGGAAGTTACGCACTGCACTGCATTTTGATCATCGCGTACCAACTAAAGCAGCCGTCGAAAAGCAAAACAGCGTCATCGAGCTCGCCTCAATGCCACTGAATGTTTTGACAAAATCGGCCATGCTACTTCAGCCTAATGAAGCACGTGCAAAAGAACTGGATGATCGCATCCACCCAGCTATCCCATCATGGGTTCATCTTTCTTTAATCGCTTCATTAGTGATTGGTCTGGCTACTTATAAAACATCTTGGTTTTTGTATTTAAAACTCTGGGCCTCACCACACAGAGTTAATTATCGTCACTGGTTTCCTTTTACTATCCGTTACCTGCTACACAGAATAGTTTTTGTTTTATTTTACCTGCCACTACTCGGCATATTTAGTCCGCTCTATATCCTCATCACCTGGATTTACAGAGTTATTCACTTTTTACTGATTCGCCCCGCTTATTGGATTTTTAGGAAGTTAGGCTAGGCTTGATTAAATATGAACAGAATTAAGTTCTGAGTAATGCAATAAACAAAATACAGGATAACCAAAGAATATTTAAGCCAATCAAAGCCGGACATTTTAATGGACATTTATTTTTATCATGATATCTTAAGTTATTGATAAAAAATACAAAGATACATAATATTTTATGGACATTTTTTCCGACAATGAGTGTATAAAACGCCTTGAGACTAAACGCTCGGGTATATTCAAGCTGCAACTTGGGCTGGACTCTCAGCAAATTGACATTCTGTTGCAGAGGGTCATTGATGCACAGGCTCGTTTTAAAGATTCTCCATTGGCTCATGTTGCCACCCAACTTGAAAAAGAAGTGATTGTCAGCTCGGTCTTTGGCACCAACACAATTGAAGGTGGAGAACTTTCTGAGCAGGAAACAGAAGCGGCTCTCGAGTTAACTCCTGAACAAATTCAAACCATCCAGCAACAACGTGCATTAAATATCAAAACCGCCTATGACTATATTCGTGAACAGGCGGATAAAGCGAATTGGCAACCGAACTTTGAGGATGTGATGGCCATCCATAAACGGGTCTATTTCAAGCTGTCTAATTCGGGTGAACAGAATCAGCCGGGAGTATTACGTGATAATCCTGACGGCATGATCACCAAAGTAGGTGATAGCGATCACGGTGGTATTTATAAACCACCCCAACTTGGTACCGATATTCATCATTTACTTAGTGAATTACTGCAATGGAACCAACAACTTGTAACTAAAGGCGTTCCAGCCTTAATCCGTGCGCCATTAATACATTTTTACTTTGAGTTAATTCACCCATTCTGGGATGGTAATGGTCGGGTAGGAAGAGTACTAGAAGCAGGCATTCTCTATGCTGATGGATTTCGCTATGCACCGTTTGCTCAAGCACGTTATTACCTGAAAAATATTGACCATTATTTCGCGTTGTTTAATCACTGCAGAAAAGCAGCTGATAAGAAACAGGATTACCCCAATACAGCATTTATCATGTTTTTTCTGAACGGAATGCTGGACACCATTAACGCACTACATGATCGAGTGAACAGGATGATCCACATGGTGCTTTATGAAGCTCGCGTAAAGCTATTCCATGATCAAAAAAAGATTAACGACAGACAATATGCCATCGTGAATGAAATAGTTGCTAAAGGTTCGCCGACTAAGCTCAAAATACTACGCCAAGCGGCTTGGTATCAGGCGATGTATAGCAAACTGACAGATAAAACACGCTCAAGAGACATACGACAATTGTTTGATATCGGTTTGTTGATGGAAGATAAGCAGGGTAATGTTTTGCCAGCCTTTATGACAAAGATAGATTAATGATGAAAATACTATCTAGACTGTACATCGTTATTTTTACTTTAATCACTCTTACCCAATTATGGCTGGTCTATAAAGCTGGTGATGTAGACGGCTCGCTCTATACTTGTTGGGTTTAGCATGATTATTTTAGGAATTGTGGTTCTAACATTATTGCGGTTTGGCAAGAAAGTACTAATTCCGAAATGGTTTGGGATAACTTACTCCACCATTCTTTTTATATTCATACTAAAAATTGCATATGGTTATTTTTATAGTCTGCCAACTACATTCTGGAGAATATTACTAATCTACGGAACCTTGCCTGTATTGATTTTTTATTTCAGCCTGAAAAAGGCAAAAATAAGTCAATAAATTCTACGGTTGATACTCATATATAAATTCAACATTCAGTCTTATTGATTTTGAGTAAATTCAGTTAAATGTTAACTTGGCATTTAACCAGATTAAGCCACTCATAATGGTGAGATCAAACACCCTGACACTACTGATTAGGCCTCCGAAAATATGACTTCAACAGTCGCAACACTCGACGACCTTGCACAACTGACAAGCTACTCGCTTATGGACTCACTTAACCGTGATCCTGACGCGACGGTAAATGGCGAAGATCACACTCCAAGACAAGTTTTCTCGGGTCATTATGTCCCGGTAAAGCCAACGCCAATCGACAACCCCGTTTACGTGACACACAGCAAAACCTTTTTCGATGAACTGGGTTTCGCTGACAGCCTAGCGACCACGCAAGACTTCACTCAGATGTTCTCTGGCGATCTCACTCATGTTCCCGAGCCTATTCGCCCAGTCGGTTGGGCGACGGGTTACGCCCTGTCCATTTACGGTACGGAATACACGCAACAATGTCCCTTCCAGACCGGTAATGGCTACGGCGATGGTCGAGCCATTTCCGTATTAGAAGCGGTTATCAAAGGGCAACGCTGGGAAATGCAGTTAAAAGGTGGTGGAAGAACACCCTACTGCCGAGGTGCAGATGGTCGAGCGGTTTTACGTTCCAGTATTAGAGAGTTCATGGCTCAAGAGCACATGTACGCACTCGGGGTACCCACATCGCGTTCATTAAGTTTGTATGCTTCCACAACCGAACGTGTCAGACGACCCTGGTATTCGGAGGGTTCGGCGTCCACTGAACCAGATATTGTTATCAATGAACCCGTTGCCATCTCAACGAGAGTCGCCCCTTCCTTTATTCGTGTGGGTCAACTTGAGCTATTTGCCCGTCGTGTTGTGAAACATGCACATGAAAATGCCATGAATGAGCTGGAAAAGATCGTCTTGCACGTAATCGCTCGAGAATATGCTGACGTTATCGATAACAACCTGAATATCGAAACCAAAGTCATTTTACTGGCCAAGGCGTTTCGTGAACGCCTCACCTCACTTATCGCTAACTGGATACGTGTCGGTTACTGCCAAGGCAATTTCAACAGTGATAATTGCGCTGTCGGCGGCTTTACACTGGACTACGGTCCTTTTGGCTTCTGTGAAACGTTTGATCCTGTATACCAACCATGGATCGGCGGTGGACGTCATTTCTCATTCTTTAACCAACCCGCCGCGGCAGCGCGTAACTTTGCCATGTTTTGTAAAGCCTTACAGCCTTTGCTCAAGGGCGATCAGCATTACCTATCAGAGCTTGAAGAGGTTCAACACGGCTTTGCTAACGTCATGCAAAAGCAATTGGAAAAGATGTGGGCAGCTAAACTCGGGCTTGAGGATTATAACGAGGCATTATTCAGCGAACTTATCAGCCTGATGACACTGACACTCGTCGATTACACCATTTTCTTTCGTGAACTCTCAGAGTTACCTGACAACATCGACCCACTGAAAAAAAGCTTTTATGCTGAACTGAATCCTGCTGAAAATGGCATTAACTCAACCTCTCCAAACACTCAGGAAATTGAGCAACACTGGTCAGCATGGCTTGATAAATGGCAATCGCTGGTAGGCATCAGTGACATAAACGATGCAACTCCTACACGTTCACGTGAAACGGTTTCCAGCCAAATGAAACAGGTTAATCCGAAATATATTCTGCGAGAGTGGCAGCTCGTTGCTGCTTATAAACAAGCCGCCGAAGGTGATTACACACCTCTCCGTGAGTTACAGGATGTGATAACACAACCCTACGCTGAACAGTCAAAAGACATCGAGGAAAAATATTATCGCCTCATGCCAGAGGAGCTGAGCGATGTCGGTGGTGTATCACATTATAGTTGCTCGTCATGATTTGGAATCAAACGCTCTGACACTGTTGATTTCTGACACTGTTGATTTAAGAATCAAGTTGGCTGTCGCTGTCCCCTTGGTTCTGGAAATCGGAGCTGCTAAATTGTATCCTTAATCTTCATAATCAAAACTCCAAATATGTACGATATCTGCACCACTTGAGCGTTTAATTTTTTTCTTCACAAAGTCATACAGCATGATTAATCTCGGATTGTTTACAGCAAATTGAGCTGCTGCAATTGTCGCTGGTTTGGTACCTAATGGTGCAAGGGAGAGAGATTGCTGGCTATAGCAGGCAGATTTATATACCTGCTCGATGATCTCATATGTTTTTATTGGATCATTAGCTCCAGCATATTTAAATCTAGGTGTGGTGATGTTACTAAGTTCAGATAGTTGACTGTAATTACTTGATAAGATCTTATAATCCCAGCTAGTTTTGAAAGGAGGAATTCCTACTAAGCATGTAATATTTCTTGAGAAATATTCTTCAGAATTTATTAGTCCACCAAGCCTGTGACCTTCCCATCCTAGAAAATAAAAAATCACAGTATTATTACTAAAGTTTACGTATGGCTGTAGTTGCTGTATTCCTTCCCCATCATCAGATAAATCAAAAGATTGTGTAGCCTTTAGCCCCTGAGGTTTTGACATTGTGTAATTATTTGGTTGTACATACATCACGTCAAATGATTTTTTTTTGTTGTTCAGAATTGAAAATAGATGCATTAACTCGGGAAGAGCTAGAGAAGTAGAATCAACAAGAATTTTGCCTTCCGGTATATCGTATTTTTGTAAATCAAATAGATTGAATTTCTCACCAGAAATAACAAGAGCAGTCTCAGCATGACAATAGTCAAGAGTTATTATGTCTTCTGACACAGAATCAATATATTTTGATGACCAACTACTACGGTCATCATACTGATCTATAAATGTAAATGTCGCATTATAGGAAGAATTTAAGCTAGTTCTCGAAAGTTCATTAGCGCGATAAGACTTCCATGATGAGATTTTTATCATAACTCCAAACTACCTTGCCTCTCATCCCCGTTATTAGCCCTCCATTTCTTTTGATATGACTTTCTAATTGCTTCAAAGTCTTCAGAACTACCAGCGACTATCGTCTTAAACTCATTTAAGGTGAATGATATCCCTCTTTTTTTTCTAAACGATATTCCAAACTTTGGAGCATAAACTGGGTTTAGCAGGAATTCTTTATTTGTAATTTGGTTGTCATCTTTAACTCTTTTAGAATCATCCTCTACTAATACTCTCCAACTTAAAGCTGATGCCAAAAAGGCTTCTAGCTCCTCCTCTGCTCCAGAATAATCATACGGAAACGTAAAAATATCCCTTTCAGGTTCAGTTTGATAACTAGATTTCTGGGATATTCTGAAAAGTTCTCCAATTCGGTTAACCATTTGGGATAATTTCTTTCCATGAGGTGGATAACTAATTACTTCACTGACTAATGATGAACTCTTAGCAATAGCCCCAATATGCATACTCCGATAAGGGATAGGAGGAATATCCTCTATGTATAAATAATCACGTTTTGACTGAGATGCGTCTGAATGCTTGAATGCCGAAAGACAAAGTTCTTTAAAATGACGAATATTTGGTCTCGTCATAGTTATAAATCTCTCGAATCCAGCATATACAGGAATATCTAATGAAGAATGCTGTAAATTAAGGGAAAGGAGAGTATTAAATTCGTATGTACTGACTTTATCTTTCAGCTTCGTATTTTGACTAGCGCTGGTTTGTCCAAGAACATACTTTTCAATTAGTTCACATGAAAAACTTTTTTGTCTGTATGTACCCAAAATGGTGATTGCAAGACTTTGATTTTTACGTATCTCTTCCTTAACAATATCTGAAAGGTTTAACCCGTTAAGAATATTAGTTAATTTTGTTTGTACGGAATTACTAGAAAAACAAAGTTTTGAAAGTTCAGGAATTGATGGGGATGGTAATAGATTTTTAATTATTGCAAAAACTTCTTCCTGATAGGATTTGCTTTGGCGAAGCTCAATATTTCCTCTAGTTCCTAAAAAGCTTGGACTTAATCTAGATGACTTACATTGCAACCCTGCATTTTGAAGTGTTAATAAAAAAATCTCTGCAGCAAAAATTGCGTAGTCAGAATGAATATAATCGTCTAGATTTTCTTCAACATAATCATCTGGTGACTGAAGCCATTCGTCACTAGTAGTTTCCTTACTTGGTTGTGAGTTAAGTTTATAGGCAACATTCCAGTTAAGTAAAAGAGTTGATTCTTTCCTATATGTATTGATTAGTTTTTGCTGTTCTATATTTAACAGCTCAAATTCATCTATAAAAATTTTAAATGTTGTATATTCAAATTTTTTGTAATCGGCACGCAAGGCCTCAGTCAAATACTGAAGCATATGCTTTGGTTGAATCGATAATAAGTTTTCAGTATTTAGAGGATTTAGTCTTGTGGATATCTCATATTGGTAACTCATTAACCAATCATTTAGAGTTTGAATATCTCGTATTTGTGTCTTTGTTACATTAGATACTGCATTCCAAAAATGCCCCTTATCGTTCATAGCAGTAACTAATTCTGGAAAATGATTGTTAATATTGGTAACAAGTTTTGAAAGTTCGGCCATCAGCGAAAGTGATGCGTGGAGAGTAAAGAAATGAAGTGCTGAATCACCTAACCAGCTAGTTTTTAATCCTTGGCAGTATGCTATATCAGGTTTCCAATAAAGCAAAATGCAATCGAATTCATCATCTTTAATAACATCCAAAGCTTTGTCGAAGCGTGTAGAGTGCGAAAAGTACTGGATGTATGTACTTTTACCTGAACCACGAGATCCTGCAAGCGCTATAGTGTGAGATATTTTTCGAAGATCCAGTCGGTCTATGAAAAATGGAACTACAAAGTAATTCAATACACTACCGGTTGAGGTTTGGAACTCCATCCTTGCCGTAGAGAGTTCATATATGATGTCGGTTATCTTCATAGAGCCCTTCTGTTAAACAGCTTACTCCAACCTTTCTTTTTTGGAGAATAATCCATGAATAAGATCGGAGGAGTTTGATTTGGACACCCCCACTCAAATGACAATGGAAGAGCAGCTTCATTGTAGCCAAGCCAATCTTCCATTTTTGGCGAATATTTTGTTTTCAATATTTGTAAGTGTTTTTTGACATCGGCCACAGTATTTTGGGGATCATTTCTAAATTGATCATTAGGTTCTCCCCGTAAAAAGCTATCTGTCTCATCAAGATATTCACCTGCAATAACGGTTAAGTCTGGATAGAGGTTGTTAATTTTCTCTATACCTTCAGAGAAAGCTATCAAAGGGCAATAGATTATCTTATAGAGATGTAACTTATTGGCTAAATCAAACTCTTTGGCAAAGTCAGAAAACTGATCACCACTTCCAATAAAATCATCAATAAGAATAAGTAATTCTGGCGCGACCGATGCCTTGGCAAGTCCGTAACGATCCGTGTTAACGTCAGATGAGAGTAATCTATAAATAGCGCCTCCCGATTCTCCCTGATCATCTAATAATTTCACTGGTGCAAATCTTATTTGCTTATTCAATGCTCCACTACGTAAATGTGACTTCCAATCATCTATTTTACCAATTGGGATACTTGTTTCTTCACTTATGTATTGCCAGATGGGACCAAATAAAACCCTTGAATAACTGGCTCTGGCCATATCATAGGATCTGACAATCAAACTATCTAGAATTTGTAAGGCAAGATACTCGTCGAGAGCATTTTCGA
Source organism: Methylophaga sp. UBA2513 (assembly GCF_002341285.1). Taxonomy (NCBI): domain Bacteria; kingdom Pseudomonadati; phylum Pseudomonadota; class Gammaproteobacteria; order Thiotrichales; family Piscirickettsiaceae; genus Methylophaga; species Methylophaga sp. UBA2513. Next base: position 16,016 of record NZ_DDNT01000007.1, read on the forward strand.
AGTTATTAAGCCAACCACTAAAGATTTCATAGTCAAAAGGCCAAATATTGGTGTCGCAGTACGTTCTTATTTTTTCAATAACTACGGATTTAAATTGTTCAAAATTCTCTGGAAGTTGCATGACAGCCTGTCGTTAAATAGTCCGTAATAGTTCTGTAAGTTATATATTTTGCACCTACCCCCAAAGAAACTTCTTGTAAAAAATTTCTACACCTTGGGTGTGATAACTTTTCCCATAATATACCAGCAACCTCAAGTGAACTTGGACGAATACCAATAATGCAATCACTTATTGGAAGACTACCTTGATTAACATAGAGAGTTCTGCCGAGGCATCTTCTTCCGACTCTAGCAATTAATATATCTCCTTTCTGCATATTATTGGAATGAATTGATGGTGTATTTATATAAAACCCATTGGAGGGAACAGCTGGTAAGTCAGTTGTATGAATGAAATTATCAACTAATATCGATAACTCATTTTTTGATTTATTTCCCCGAAACAGAAAGAAATCATTCTCAGAAATATCCGAAGGTAATGATATTACTGATGTGGACTTGTAATACATAAAATCAGCTCTATTTGAAGCATCCTTCGTCGAAATTTGCATACTCTGTGGTGCATTGATGTATGAGATGGATACAGTTTCTTCTGAAGATAGTTTTTGTTTTACAATTAATATAAAAGTTTGTGCATCAGTGTTTTTAAAGCTGTTAGTTGGTAACTGAATTACATTAGTCACATTATAATTGGTAAATAGAAATTCCCTTATAGGCTTCCATTTCTCACCGGATATTAATCCAGCGGGAACAATTAGACCTAATTCCCCAGACTTTGATAATAACCTTAAGTTTTGAGCTATAAAAACTAGTTCAGCAGGTACTTTTTTTGCATTAGCTGGAAGACAATCCAGCATGCCTACTTTTCGTAGAATTTTTTTGGCATCTTGATCAAGTTCTCGAGAAAAATAGGGGGGATTTCCTACCAATAAATCAATATCACCATATTTATCTTTGATAATATCCGGTAACGATGGATCAAAACCGTTATGATTGAGGGCCTCTATAGAGCTATTTAGCTTTGCGCGACTGACATTATCATTATCAATATCAACACCGATCAGACATAGTTCACTCCATCGACGCCTAGCTGCGTTTAGTAAACTTCCTGAACCAAAGCCTAAGTCTAGAGCTAGCCTTGGGGATAAAGAACTAAATTTACCGACAAGAAAGTCACCATATTTATTATCCGTATAATATTGGTTTAGTTGTATCATTCTTATCCACTTGATGCGTCTATATTTAAGACAATTTCATATGCATAATACATAGAAATTAATTGAAAGTTAGAGATTTCTCACATTCAATAGAACCGTAGTATTTGATTTTTAATTTGCTCAAAAAATTAAGGGGTCCAATTAATGAGTCAGCCAACTTAATAATTAAACCAAAATAAAACTGTTGCCCTCTTGATTCCTCTTTTAAAGTATCCGCTTTCCAATCGCTTTAATCTTTTTGCCAAATTCTTTCGAGTCACTTTTAAGGCACACAACAAAAATGGGGAAATCCAAATTTAAAGCGTTTGCTAATTTCTGTGCAGCGTTATCGGTACGAGTAAAGATACCCTTTGGTGAAAAGGCAATAATATAAACGGGTACAGACGTATCCAGCTTTAAGACTTTTTCGGCTAACCAGACTGAGCCAACATTTTTCTGAGACTTTAATCGCTTCTTCAGATGAGCGAAAAATCAAGGGGTCGTACTTCTTGAAAAACAAATCCCATTAATCTATCTCACCAGTTAGCCTATAACTCGTACTCCGTCCACCGCCTGGGTTTTGTATAAAGAGTTGTCGCGTAACTAAATCCTGAATATCGCGTAATGCCGTGTCGTTTGAGCACTTAGCTAACTTGGCATATTTAGAGGTATTCATGTGTCCCTGAAAATCATCTTCAAGCATACGATTGATAATACGGCGCTGTCGTTCATTAACCGGGTTTTGGTTAACTCTATCCCATAATCTAGCTTTGAATAACACATTACTTAGCGTTTCATCTGCATTGGTAATAGCCCGGCCCAAACAATCTAAAAACCAGCTTAGCCATTCTGTGATATCCGGTGTTGCTCGTTGTTGTTTTTCGAGATGTGCGTAGTACTGTTTTCGCTCACTCTCAATTTGATTAGACAGACTATAAAACCGCTCGGGCATCTTATCTGCTCTTGCCAATGCCATATCGGCAATCGCCCTGGCAATCCTGCCATTTCCATCTTCAAAAGGGTGAATAGTGACAAACCAGAGATGAGCAATGCCGGCTTTGATAACAGGGTCGATAGCAGATTTACTCTCAAACCACTTTATAAACGTGCTCATTTCTGCATTCACTTTGTCAGCGGCTGGCGCTTCAAAATGAATCTTTTCTCTTCCGATTGGACCTGAAACGACTTGCATAGGGTCATTCTCAACTAAGCGCCAATCGCCCACAGTGATGTGGTGCATACCACTTCTCCCTGTAGGGAAAAGTGCTGCATGCCAATCAAACAAACGTGCTTTTGTTAAAGGTTTGGAAAAAAATTGTGTCGCATCCAGCATCATTTCCACGATACCTTCAACATCACGACTAGCTGGAATCAAACCGCCAATATCCATACCCAAGCGACGAGCAATGGAGGAACGTACTTCCTCAGGATTTAGTGTATGGCCTTCAATGGCGGAAGATTTCACCACATCATTAGTTAATGTTCTTAAGCTGGCTTCTCTTCTCAAGTCAAAACCGATCGCTTCCATTCTGCCAAGTAAACGGCCCTGCTGATGACGAATATCAGCCAGCTTGGCAGCTAGGGCGTCTGCATTCCACGAAAAGTCAGGCCAGTTGTTGTGTTGGTATATCCACATATTAATCACCGCAAATTATGCAGTGATAATAGTCTTTATTCACCGCAAGAACAAGCTTATTCACTGCATTTAATGCGGTGATTAACCATTTTATTCACCGCAAGCAGTTAGTTTTTTGCCAGTGGTGGTTTATAAATAGGATTGGCAAGAAGCAATTGCCTGAAACCCAATAAAGTCAGAGTGATTGATTTTATTTTCGCTGCTATTTCACCAACAGCAATCAATTATTTAGCGTCAAATACAACGCTTGTCGCGACACATTTCCTACCTTCTATCGTTACATGAACTGTTGCCTCTTTATTCATATATGCAGGCCCTTTCATGTGTGAAGCAAGAGGTGGGGCTATCGTCAGCGTCTTGTCACAACGTTCAAACAGACTTTTCTGTGTGATATCCCCTGCGTTTAGCTGACGCATAATCATGCTTGAAGAATGCAATCGAGCAACAAGGACTTTTATCGTGCCTTCAAATTGATAGGCATTATCCTCAGTTGCTTTGCTCTGGCTTGCCTGTTCTCGCTCGTTTTTGCTTGCCAGTACTTTATAGTCAGTAAATTTGCACCATCTGGCAGAACCACCACTGCTGGTGAGTTTAACTAGTTGACCATTTAATAACTTTAGCTTCGAGCCTGCGTGTTGCTCAAAAAATAACTTAGCCTCTTTGGCTGAAAAATTCTTATCAAGAAAATAGGCTCGGCAGTTTGCTGTCCCCGCGTCTTCCTTCTTGAGAAAAGTCAATTGAATAGGTAAGGGGCGTTTCACATCAAAAACACCTAAACTCAGAGGCTGATCGACTTTAAATTGATAACTCTGCTCAGCAACGAGTTCATGAGCAGCCCATGTTTTTTCATCCTTAAGGATCCCCTCAACATCTCCTATGCTTTCTCTAGAAAGAGTTGGTTTTGTACCTCCTGCAAAGGCAGAAAAACTGAGAAGAACTGACACAAAAAAGAACATCATCTTGAACATCTATTACTCCATGTATATTGGTTGTGGCTTAGGTAAGCAAATTTAAGTTGCTTAGATTGGATTATCTTTCTCGGCTTAATTTGTGGCTGGATAACAGCCGTTTTTATGAGAGCGGCTTGTTTGATCAATTGGGAAGTGGATACTTTCTGAGTAGAGGCCATGATTATGGCAAGGTATCCGTTCCGAATGGTGGTTGATTCCTTTTTGTAAACAACTCACTACTTTCTAGTAGCTGTAAGAAGTTGTTTATCTTGGTTAAATATTCCATAGTTTGTAACGCTAAGCAACGTTCAATTGTGATCAGCGTTATATTAAGGTCTCATAGACCATATATTATCGTTCGGTCTTTACGTAAAAATGACAGCTATCTTTTTACAGTGAATGTATGAATTTGTGGTCAGTGATCGTTCTTAAATCACTTTTTTGACGATTTAATTCTTATGTCCAATTGCAGTAAAACTTGCCCTGAATGAAGTAATGCCTTTTGTATGACAGATAAATAGATATTCGCTCATTAAAGGCCCTTGGGCATCAAAATAAAAAAGGCCAAACAAATCGAATTGTTTGGCCTTTTTTGATTGATAAAAACGACTTTCTTAGTGTGATTTCATGCGTTCAATCGTGGTGGTGAGTACACGTTTGATTTTATCGGTTGCCCCGGTAAATGCTTGTTTAACAGAGGCCGCGTCATGGGTGACCACATTAGGTTGATGACCTTCTATGCGAGCTTCAATCAGGCAGCGAATATCATCGGCTCCGCCTCGGTTTTCACTGTTTTGATCGCTTAGGTGGACTTCGATACGAGTGACGTGCTCGTCGAAGCGTTTAAGAGCGTGTTGTAATTCCTCACGAATCGAATCAGTGAGCGTATCGTCACCTGGAATATGACGATCGGTATTTACCTGAATTTGCATGTTATCTCCTTGAAAGGTGAATAAACCGCTTTTTATGACAATGTGAATTATTAAAGAATTCCATGGTCATTTTTTATATGGCGTTCATATTGACCTATTTCAAGCAATCCCCTTTAACCCAAAGCAAGTCATGGGTAAGGGCAATATTGTTAGACTCAAATATTTATTCTTCCAAAATCTAGTTAAGTTATCGCTTTCACTCAAAGGAGGACACGATGCAGCACCTTTATAAGTACAGCGCCGCGATCAGTATCATGGCCATCAGTCTCACTGGCTGTGGTGATACCTCAAAAATTGCTTCACAAGCTGATGTCGGGCCAGATCCCGTCCTGGTCGCGCCAGAATCATCGCTTATTCCTACATTAAATATTGCCCCCGCAGAAGGGTGGCCGATTGATGAAAAACCCACTGTTGCTGAAGGGCTGACGGTGAACCGGTTTGCTGTGGATTTAGATCATCCTCGCTGGTTGTATATCTTACCCAACGGCGATGTATTGGTGGCTGAATCAAATGCACCGAAGAGTGAAAGCTCAGATTGGAGCTTTAAATCCTGGATTAAAGGCATGGTATTAGAAGATGCAGGTGCAGCCGTTCCAAGTGCTGATCGCATCACCCTTCTCCGTGATGAAGATAACGATGGCGTCGCTGAAACACGGCATGTCTTTTTAGAGAATCTGCATTCACCCTTTGGTATGGAACTCATCGGCAATGATTTTTATGTCGCCAATGCTGATGAGATTGTGCGATTTCCCTATGAAGAAGGACAAACTCAAATCACGGCTAAACCAGAGCATGTGACAGATTTACCGGGTGGTCCCATTAACCATCACTGGACCAAAAATATTATTGCCAATGAAGATGGCACCAAGCTGTATGCCACCGTGGGTTCCAACAGTAATATTGGTGAAAACGGCATGGAAGCAGAAGAAAACCGTGCCGCTATTTTAGAAGTGGATTTGCAAACAGGTGAGAAACGCTTATTTGCCTCCGGTTTACGTAATCCAAATGGACTCGACTGGCAGCCGCAGACCGGTGAACTGTGGACAACGGTCAACGAGCGTGACGAAATTGGCAGTGATCTGGTGCCGGACTATATGACCTCCGTTAAAGAGGGTGCTTTCTATGGCTGGCCTTATAGTTATTACGGACAACACGTGGATTCTAGAGTGCAACCGCAACGGCCTGAGTTAGTAGAAAAAGCCATCAAACCCGATTATGCATTGGGCGCACATACGGCCTCATTGGGCTTGACGTTTTATGAAGCGGATTTACTGGCTGACAAATATCAGAATGGCGCATTTGTTGGACAACATGGCTCCTGGAACAGAAAACCGTTAAGTGGCTATAAAGTCATTTTTGTGCCATTTAAAAATGGTAAACCTGATGGCCTGCCTCAAGAAATCTTGACGGGATTTGTTAATGAAGATGGTGACGCAAGAGGACGTCCGGTCGGTGTCGTCGTAGATAAAATGGGCGGCCTATTGGTAGCCGATGATGTCGGTAATACCATCTGGCGAGTTAGTCCAGAATAGTCGTTAAGACACATTCAGCAGTCTGAAAGAGCAGATTTAGCAGCATCATATTGATGCTGCTAAATGCTTTTTGTGTGCGACAAAAAAATGACCAAGCATGAGGGTTACCCCTAAAAAAGTATCTTTTGAGACGCCCAGTGATCGATGAATCATCGTTCTCTCGATTCAATCGCTCAGCGATTTTTTTGAAACGTTAGGAAAATACGGCTATGGTCGATGTGTACTCAAGAAAAGTGGCGTTTTTAGACACAAACCCACTATCAACCAATAGCCTCTTCAATAAAGAAGTGAATACAAAATAAGCCATGCCGATAGGATGCTATAACAGTGAATATTATGCCTTTGTTTATTATATTTTTTGCCCTTACTCTGTCTCTATCAGCCTGTGATGGACAAGGCGAGGACAAGAAAAACGAAGGTGCAGCAAAACAGGGCGCGAAGAGTCAGCAAGCTGTAGATGTCGGGTTCATTGAGATTAAGCCCATACCCGTTAATCGTAGTGATGAGCTACCCGGACGCGTGGTGTCCTATCAGGTTGCTGAAATCCGGCCACAAGTTAGTGGCATCATTCAGTCGCGATTATTTAAAGAAGGGTCATTCGTAGAAGAGGGGCAGCAACTTTATCAGATAGATCCTGCTCGTTATGAAGCAGACTATAAAATGGCCATGGCTAATTTGCAGGATGCCAAAGCACGTGAGAAAAACGCAGAACTGCTTGTAAACCGATATAAGTTGCTCATCCCATCCAATGCCGTGAGTCATCGAGAGTATGACGATGCACTTGCCAGTCATGAACAGGCAAAAGCGGCTGTCAGCCTGGCGGAAGCGGAAGTGAAAAATGCAAAAATCAACTTAGATTACACGCGCGTTTATGCCCCAATAAGCGGCTATATCAGTCCATCAAGCATTACAAAAGGCGCGCTTGTGACATCGCAACAAGAAATGCCGCTGGCCACGGTGCGCCAACTTAATCCCGTCTACGTTGATTTGTCACAATCTGTAGAAGAAGTACGTAATTTGCAAGAACGTCTCTCGGCCTTACGACTCAATAAAGCCTCAAAAGCCGAGTACGAAGTCTCACTTTATATTGGTAACTCAAAACAACTTTATCCATACAAAGGCACGCTAGATGCCACGGATTTCTCTGTTGGTATGCAGACGGGCGCAATACGCTTGCGATCTGTGTTCGAAAATCCAAATACGATTCTTTTGCCAGGCATGTTTGTCTGGGCCTCCGTTGAGGAGCTTGGGCGTACTAAAGCGATCGTGATTCCACAAAAGAGCGTCATCATTGGTGCTGAGGGTAAAAAGAGTGTGTGGTTAATTGATGCTGACAATAAAGCGAGCAAGCATCCGATTGAAATTGGGACGGCTTATGGCAACAACTGGATTGTGCTCAATGGCCTCGAAACTGGCGATCGTCTGATTGTAGAAGGAACGATGATGCTTCGGCCCGGTGCCACTGTGAAGCCTCAACAAATGGAAGCCGAGTTGAGTGACATAAGTCCTGATATAGCGCCTGATTCATCCGAAAACGCCTCATCCTCAGCGACGAATGAACATACTCCATCAGACAAAGCGGCTCAGAAAGAGCCTCAGCAGAACATGAGCGAGGATCGCTAGACATGCTCTCACGCTTTTTTATAGACCGCCCTATCTTCACTTGGGTGATTGCCTTTTTCATCATCGGCTTTGGTTTGTTCTCGCTCTTTGAGTTGCCAGTTGAACAATATCCCAGCATCGTACCGCCGAAAGTGTCCATCTCCGCTACCTATCCTGGTGCATCGGCTGAAACACTTGAAAACACAGTAACACAGGTGATTGAGCAAAACCTGACAGGTATCGATAACCTTCGTTATATTCAGTCGCAAAGCTCTTCCTCTGGCCGAGCCACCATTACACTGACTTTTGAGCCTGGCACCGACACCGATATCGCTCAGGTACAAACTCAAAATAAAGTCTCACAGTCCTTATCTTCCTTGCCAACGATTGTTCAGCAGTTGGGCGTGCCTGTTGAAAAAGCAGGCAATAGTAACGCGTTGATTATTGGGTTTTACGCCAAAGACGGTTCAATGGACCGGAATTATATCTCTGACTTTTTGGTATCCAATATTGAAGAACCGCTAAGTCGTGTTGATGGTGTCGGAAAAATTCAAACCTTTGGTGCCGAACATGCCATGCGGATCTGGCTCGACCCGCGGAGTATGAATAATTTTAATATCACGGCATCAGATGTGATTAATGCTATTCAAGAACAAAATGTGCAACTGGCGACAGGTGAGATAGGCGGCACGCCACAGGCAAAAGAACAGCAGATTAATGCCACCATTACCGTGCAGTCTCTGCTTTCTACACCAGCCGAGTTTGAGTCCATTTTATTAACAGTGCTTGAAGATGGCTCGCAGGTCACTTTGGGAGATGTCGCTCGGGTCGAAATAGGGGCTGAAGACTACAATATTATTGGTCGTTGGAATCGACAACCGGCATCGGGTATCGCCATTGAACTGGCTTCCGGAGCCAATGTGCTGACGACCATTGAGAATGTCAAAGAGCGCGTTAAAGACTTCGAGAGCATCATTCCGCCTGGCCTTGAAGTGGTGTATCCCATCGATGTATCAACATTTATTAAGTCGTCTATTTTTAATGTGGTGATGACCCTCTTCATGGCCATCGGTTTGGTCATTCTGGTCATTTTCATTTTCTTACAAAATATCCGAGCAACATTTATTCCGGCAATTGCTATTCCTATTGTGTTGCTTGGCACATTTGGGGTGATATTGACGCTCGGTTATTCAATCAATGTACTCACCCTGTTTGCTCTTGTGCTTGCCATCGGCATGTTGGTGGATGATGCGATAGTCGTCACCGAAAATGTGGAGACAAAATTAGAGCAAGATCCGGATCGCGATCCTAAAGAAGCCACTCGTGCCGCAATGAAGGAAATTTCTGGCGCGCTTGTTGGCACCACGGTGGTTATCTGGGCAGTATTTTTACCGATGAGTTTTTTTGAGGGCTCGGTCGGGGTGATTTATCGTCAATTTTCCATCACGATTTCTGTCGCCATGGCGATATCACTGTTTATCGCCTTAACCTTATCCCCCTCTCTTTGTGGCGAGATTTTGAAATCAAGAAAAAGCCAAAAAGAGAAAGGATTCTTTGGTTTATTTAATCGTGGCTTTACGAATCTTCGCCATGGCCATAAAACACTGCTGGACGGTCTGCTTGAAAATAAAGTTGTCTTACCGGCTGTGTTTCTTATCCTCATCGTGATCACCGCCATCACGCTCATGCGTATTCCCTCATCGTTTCTCCCGGATGAAGATCAGGGCCGTATATTTACTTTATTGACCGGACCACCCAGCTCTTCACTGGTGCAAACCGTCGAAAAGGTGAAGAAAATAGAAGATTTCTATCTGGATGATGCGGGTGATGCGGTTGACGGCCTTTTTACTGCTGCCGGTTTTAGCTTTTCAGGTCAGGGGCAAAATGTCGGGCTCGCCTTTGTCAAAATGAAGAACTGGGATGAACGCGGTGAAGAAAATAATGTATTCAACATTAAGGACCGGGCAGCACAGACTTTGTCACAAGTTCGTGACGCTATGATCTTTCCTATCGTCCCCCCGGCCATTAGTGCGTTGGGTAATTCCGGTGGCTTTGAGTTTCAGCTTGTTAACCGTACCGGCCTTGATCATCAACAGCTCGTCGATGCCACCAATCAGTTTTTAGCGCTCGCCAATCAGAGTCCGCTTTTAACCCAGGTCCGTTTTAATGGCTTAAATGACAGTCCGCAATACGATCTCAAGATCGATCACATTAAAACACGTGCACTCGGTGTTCCATTAAACACGGTCAACCAGACACTAAGCTCTGCATTAGGCGGCACTTACGTTAATGATTTTTTAGAAAATGGACGTATAAAACGCGTTTATGTTCAAGCTGATATCCCCTTCCGTATGCTGCCCGAAGATATCGATGACTGGTTCGTTCGCAATAATAATGGCGATATGGTGCAATTGGTAGAAATTGCCTCGGGTGAATGGACTTATGGTTCGCCCAAATTGACACGTTTTAATGGTGCTGCTTCAAGAGAAATACAAGGCTCGACAACACCCGGTGTGAGTTCAGGCGACGCATTACAGGAAGTATTAAAACTGGCAGAAAAACTGCCTGAAGGACTGGATGTGGCCTGGACAGGTTTGTCTTATGAAGAAAAACAGGCGGGAACGAATACCCTTTTTCTTTATATCGTGTCGGCATTAGCCGTGTTTTTCATCCTCGCAGCACTTTATGAAAGCTGGGCTATTCCCGTCGCTATTATGCTAACCGTACCACTGGGCATTTTTGGAGCTGTCGTCGCAACCTGGCTCACAGGACAAGCGAATGATGTGTATTTTCAGGTTGGTCTGTTAATTACGATAGGCCTTGCTGCTAAAAATGCGATTTTGATTGTTGAGTTTGCAAAAAATAATTTCGAAGAAGGCCAAACGGCTTTTGATGCCGCTTATTCAGCAGCACAGCAGCGTTTTAGACCTATTTTAATGACCTCGCTCACTTTTATTCTCGGTGTACTGCCATTAGCATTCGCATCCGGGCCAGGGTCAGGCGCACAAAACGCTATTTCTGTCAGCGTGCTTGGTGGCATATTTACGACGACACTCTTTGTCGTTTTCTTTGCACCGTTCCTCTTTATTTGGGTCTATCGTCTTTTTAAAAAGGAAGTTGTGAAAGAGCATCAGACTTCAAATCAGGATGAGAAAAATGCATAGGGCCTGTTCTGAACAGATATGTTGAGATTCATCTTATTGACTAAAAATAGCCGTGCAGAAGTCAGTCGAAGTATGTTTTATGTCACTTTGTTGTTAGCTATACCGCAAACTAAGGAAAGATCGGTGCTTTTTGCTGTCTTATCGTTTTAAGATAGCTATCATTAATCAGTGAATATCTCGGGAGCCTTTTTCAACGATGAGAAAAAAGTCTAGCTCACTTACTCTATTGCTCACACTGATATCCGGTGCGCTGGCTTATACCGGCTTAAGTCAAGCAGATGAATCCGTCAATAATGGTCCGGATTGTGAGAATGTCAGTGTCGATTATCTGGATGATCCCTCGCTGACCCGGGCTGAAAAGCTGGCGCGCATGGAGCAAGCGCTGAGTGATTCTCTGCATCGCTTTGAATTATGCAATATGGCCATCTCTGCTAATTCATCATCAACCAATAATGGCAATGGATCTGACTCTGGTTCAGGTACTGACGGTGGTGGCGATTCAGGAAACGGTAACGCAACAGGCGGTGCCAGTGGCATGGAGTCTGTTGCCAGTGACACTATGCAGGGCACAGAACAAGCCCCCTCAACCGATACAACGGCTGCCACCGCAGCAAATTCACAAGAATCTACAGAATCAGGTTCAGGTGACATCTCCGCCTCAGGTAATATCGCTAAGAATGGTAAGATTCCGGAAGATATTCCGCCCGCGGATAATGATGATGCGATCGCAGCACAAATTCGTGTCGCCGCTGAAGCTGAAACCGATCCAGAGATACGCAAAAAACTCTGGGATGAATACAGAAAATATAAGGGTATGAACGTTGAACATTGATCGTTTTAGAAAGCCATCCAAGTTTCTTGTCTACCTGCTGGTGATGCTGCATGTGCTCACGGGGTGTGCCACTACATCCGGCTCAGGTGTGGATGTTGGACCACGTTCGTCTTCCAGTTTTAGTGAAGATATGTCAAAAACAGCCTACACCGGCCCGAAAATGGATGTGGTGATTCCTGTTTTCTCGCCGGGCCTTTCTGGCAAGGCAGCCAATTATGAAGAAGAAGGTGTATGGCCGGAACTGCGTCGAGCAGAAGCCAACCGTTTTGCCTATAAACTCAAAAAAGCCTTAGATGATACTGGCAAGTTCGGCGCTGTCAGGGTCACGCCAGATAAAACCGCTTCTGGTGATTTATATGTATTAGGCAGTATTGTTGAGTCAAACGGTCTGGAAGTAGAATTTGATATGCAAGTGGTTGATGCCAGCGGCAAAGAGTGGCTGGACGACAATATCGATTACGAAGTGGGCGATGGTTTTTATAAAAACCCCAGAAATACCGATAAAGACCCGTATGATCCCGCGTTTAATCAAGCAGCAAACGATATTGTTAAAGCCTTACTAAAACAAAAACCATCAGATTTAAGCACGGTAAAACATATTGCCGACTTACGCTTTGGCGCCAGCTTTAACGATAAAGCCTTTGATGACTATCTCGACACCAGCTCCACCCCTATCAAATTAACGGGTTTACCTAGCGAGTCCGACCCACTCTATGAACGTGTGAAAGCGATTCGCGTTAAAGAACAGTTATTTGTGGATAATCTACAACCTAACTATGCCGCTTTTTCACAAAAAATGAATGACAGTTATCTGACTTGGCAAAAAGCCAGCGCGACAGAACTAAAACTGCAGCAGGAAGCACAGAATAAAAGCCTGATGAAAATTGTGGGTGGTGCATTATTGATCGCTGCTGCTGTCGCGGTGGGTTCTAATGGCAGTCGTTATGACAATAATTTAGGCCGAGATATGGTCACCATCGCTGGCGGTGTTGGCGGTGCAGTATTAATTACTAGTGGTATTACCTCTCGGGGAGAGGCCAAGTTTCATCAAGATGCTATAAACGAACTGGGCCAATCGCTGGATTTGGAAATGTCGCCTCAGGTGATTGAGTTTGAAAACCAAAGCACCAAACTGACCGGTAATATGGAGCAGCAGTTCCAACAATGGCGCGCCTTCATGGCTCGCATGTATGAGCTTGAATCGACACCCGATAAAGCGCTTTAATATTCGTCATGATCAACGAAGAAATACGCAGAGCCAAGCAGGCGAAACAACAGCGCCTGCTCATTGGCATCATTATTGTTCTTTCGCTCATTGTTGTGACGGGACTCGTGCTATTCAGCCTCAATAACGTTCGATTTAACAGCAACCCTTCTGCTGAAGAGCCAACACCAGACACACAAGCCACACCACAAAAAATCGAAGAACCTAAAAACGAAGAAGATATCGCCGCATTACGCCAAGCCTATCTGGATGCCTTTTCTCACTATGAAAATACCTTAAAACCGCAACTGGAGAAAATTGATATCGACAGCTGGGATAAGACGCTGGCCGAGACCTTAAAAAGCCAGGAACAAACTGCTGTGGATACCTTCGGTGCTGGTCAATATGCCAAAGCCAAGCAAGCGATCGATACGCTAACGCAAACCGCCGAGAAGACACTGACTGACAGTGAGGCTGCTTTTGAACAAGCCATGCAGAAAGCACAAGCGGCGTATGACAATTATGATTATCAACCAGCCCGTCTGGCGATAGATGATGCACTTATTCACAAAGCTGATTCAACAGATGCCAAGGCGCTAGAACAGAAAATAGAAAAGATCCCACAGATTGTAGAGCTGAATGAAGCGACTCGTGTTGCCAGAAATGAAAATAATCCAAGTAAAGAGCTATCTCTGATTGAGGATTTACTGAAAATCGAGCCGGATCGGGAAGAGATGAAACAGCGGGCTAATGTTCTGCGTACGCAACTGGCCGAGTCACGGTATAACCAGGCCATATCTCAAGCCTATAAAGCGATTGAGCAACGGCAAGCTGGAAGCGCCAGACAAGCCCTGAAACAAGCACAACAAATTTATCCCAATCGTCCTGAAAATAAAGAAGTCAGCGCAGCACTGGCAACACTGGAATCACAGCTTCGCTTTGAAGAACATGTTGCCGCTGCTGATAAGGCACAAAATGCCGATAACTGGGAAGTCACTAAACAGGAATTAAGTGCCGCCTTAAAAGAACGCCCAGCCAATAAAGACCTGATTGATCGTTTAAATCAGGCCAAACGGATTGTGGAAATCGACCAAAATATTGAGGGCTTATTACAAAATCCTTATCGTCTTAACAATCCCGCAGTCAAAGCCACGGCTGATATCAATGTCATCCAAGCAGAATCTTTTAGTGCTCAAAGCCCGTCTCTGGCAAAAGCAGCTCAACAGTTGAAGTCCACCATCAATGCCGTGAATACTCCGGTGAATGTGAATGTCATTTCCGATGGAAAAACCTTTGTCTCTGTGAGGGGTGTGGGTAAAGTCGGTGAAACTACCGGCAAAACGATTCAGCTCAAACCCGGCATCTACTCCTTTGAAGGCAAGCGTGAAGGGTATCGCTCCAAGTTGATTGAAGTGACCATTCCGCTTAACCGTAGCGATGTCCAGGTCACCGTGATTGCAGATGAGCGAATTTAAACAGGCAATTGAGGCTGCAAAACGCCAACAACGCCGAATGCTGTTGTGGCTGGGTTTGGGTTTTATTGTGGTCGCCTGTTTTGTTGCTGCAGCGTTAATCGCTTCCCGAGCTACACCAATTCAGGTGCTGCCTGAAACTATCAACCAGGATGCCCAGATTAATGTCAGTCGTGGCCTTGCCCTGATAATTGATCATCATTTATACAGCCTGTCAGATTCAGCGGAAGTAGAAGCCTCAGCGCCAGGTTATCAAACGGCCAAACAGCGTATTTCAGAATCCAGCTTTGGCAAAGTGACACAAATCACGCTTGAGCCGCTGCCAGCCCAAGTCGTTTTGAAAACCTCTCTCGAAGATAATAAAACCAGTTGGTACATCGACAAGAAGCTCACCGCCATCAGCAATACCCTTGAGACATCATTGGAACGAGGTGATTACAGCATCACAGCCAGTCACCCTTACTTTGAGCCTATTAGTGAAAATTACGCACTGAAACCGGGTGATGTCGTTGAAAAGACCTTGAGTATGACGCCCATCTCGGGTGAGTTATCGCTAAGCACTCAGCCAGCGGGGGCAGCAGTGAGCATAGATGGAGAAGAAGTCGGACAAACGCCTATGTCGACATCACTGCTCGGCGGACGATATTCATTGCAAATCCACAAAGCAGGTTTTGAGACCATCTCGGATGCTATCGATATCACACAAACAGCTAAACAGGTCAGCAGACAGTATCGACTGCAAGCAGAACGCGCCCGAGTGAACCTCAGCGTATCGCCTGTGGGTGGCACCTTAACAGTGAATGGTATTGATACGCCTGTTGCTGATGTCATCAAAATCGAGGCCAATCAGGACGCCGTATTGAAGTATAAAAAATCCGGCTATTTTTCACAGTCACAACGCGTCAATCTTAAGCAAGGTGAAAGCACTGACCTTAATTTCGAGCTGAAAAAAGAAATGGGCAAAGTCGTGATTGAGTCGACGCCTCAAGCGTCAGTCACGATTAATGGCAAAGCCATCGGACAAACACCCTTAAACTTAACGCTGGATGCCTTGCCACAGACGATTCGTTTCGATTTGGCAGGCTATCGCTCTGAGACTCGCACCATCACGCCTACAGCAAAATCCACCAGCAGTGTCTCGGTGAATTTACTAACTGAGAAACAAGCTCGTCTGCAAGAAGCGCCGAGAAGCTATAAAACCTATGCCGGTGATGAAATGCAGTTATTCACAGCCAATGACACCATCATCATGGGTGCAGAGCGCAGTGAAGCCGGGCAACGAGCCAATGAGTTTATCCGTAAAGTCACAATTAACCGACCGTTTTATGCGGGTGTGCACGAAGTCAGCAATCAATCGTATGCACAGTTTGATAAAAGCCATAGCGGTGGCCCCAACTTGCCCGCCACCTCTGTCGGCTGGCTAGAGGCAGTACGTTATGCCAACTGGTTAAGTCAGGCAGAAGATTTAACGCCAGTGTATAAAATCAACGGCAATTCCGTTACTCACATTAACGATCAAGCCGATGGTTATCGTTTGTTGACCGAGGCTGAGTGGGAATGGTTAGCCCGAAAAGCAGGCCGGTCTGCTCAAACAGTCTTCGTTTGGGGCTATGACAAAACGATACCACCTAAAGCCGCCAATATTGCTGATGAGTCTGCAAAAGGATCGGTGACGCATTATGTACCGCGCTATAACGATGGTTATGCAGGTGTGGCGCCAGTAAAGTCGATGAAACGAGAGTTATCAGGCCTGTTTGATATGGGCGGTAACGTCAGTGAATGGACACATGACAGCTACTCACTTACTGTACCCAAACAAGGGCGTACTTATTCACAAACACTGGATACTACACTCGTTGATGAGCATGTCGTTAAAGGTGCTAATTGGCGCTCAGGCACACTCACAGAATTAAGAGCGTCATACCGCGATGGCGCAAGCCAGCCCAGAGATGATATCGGTTTCCGACTGGGTCGCTTTGTTTACGGAGGTCAATAATATGGCACAACTTAAAAAATGGCTGCTGATAGCGTTATCCGTTGTGGTCTTTGTCCTGGCAATCACCATGGTGAAAAATGTCTATGCCGGCAAACCCATTATTAGCCTGAACTCCCCTGTTTCCTTTCCTGTGGATATTTAAACCATGAAAGATATGCTGAAAAGTTTCGCGGCATTGCTGATTTCTATCGTTGTCGTGCATTTGTTTTACATTGGTTATGTTCGACCTGAAGCAGCACAGCTGATTGAGTTTGCTGTGAGTCAGGGACAAACCGCACCCCGCGATATAGCCGTTATCATCAAAGACTACGAGCAGGAAATCTGTTTTATTCTGATGCTATGGGGCTGTTATCTGATTCTCAGTGCTTATCGTAATATTCTCAAAACCAAGTATTTATTTAGTGTGGATCTGATTAAAGACGCCGATTCACAAGCAGATACTGATGCAAAACATAATCTGGATGTGAATGCGATTATTGATCGCTTGGACACTGAAATTCCCGCCGACTGCATGCAATCACCATTGGTGCGAACATTACGCTCTTCTCTATGGCGCTATAGCTCTACCAATAATGTGCAGAACCTGTCGGATGCCATTGAAAGTAACCTGGAAGCCTTGGCTGTTAAACAGGACTCTGAAAACACCATGATCCGTTATCTGATCTGGGCGATTCCATCGATTGGGTTTATCGGTACTGTTCGAGGGATTGGGCAGGCTTTATCACAAGCTGATCAGGCGTTGGCAGGTGATATTTCGGGTATGACAGACAGCTTGGGCATCGCTTTTAACTCAACACTGGTGGCCTTGTTGATCAGCATCTTTTTAATGTTTTTATTCCACCAACTGCAACGCCTGCAAGACAGTCAGATCGTCGATACGCAGGACTATTGTGATAAGTACTTACTTCGTCGCATTCGGTGATTTTCATTGGCGCGTAAAAACCGACAAGCTGAAGGACTCAACCTCGCCTTTCTGGATATTATGTCGTGCGGGCTGGGTGCAGTGATTCTGGTTTTTATGCTGGTGAAACAAAATATCGAGTCCTCACCTTCTGAAACAGAGAACCTGAAAAAAGATATCAGCAGCCTGGAACAAGCTCGCGATGAAGCTCAAAAAGGGCTGGATGAACTCAGCGCCCAGCTGAAAAAAGAAAACATTGATTTATCCGCGTTAAGCCAGAGTCTGCAACAGCAACGCGCTGCTCTCGACAACAAAAACAGTGAAGTGCAGACCGCCGAATCCAATCTCAACCAGCTTAAGAAAAGTATTACGGAGATAAAAGTCCCCAAAAAAGAAGATCTGGTCGAAACACAGCAGGTGAATGAAGAGAATTATCTGCTCGGTCTGAAAATGGAAGGCCGAAAGATCGCTGTATTGGTAGATGTCAGCGCTTCTATGACCAATGAAAAATTGCTCGACATCATCAGAACCAAAAGCAGTTCTGACCAGACAAAAATCTCAGCCGCCAAATGGCAACGCACCAAGCGCGTGGTCGCTTGGCTTTTAGCACGAGCACCGAAGAACAGCCAGATTGCTGTTGTTGCATTTAGTGAGCAAGCCAATCAATTGGGGGGCACAGGCTGGATGTCAGCCAGTAGCACTAGCGTATCCAGTATTATGAGCAGTTTGAATCAAGTGGTGCCAACCGGTGCCACCAATCTGCAGCAAGGCCTAGTCACCGTCAATAAGCTATCCCCTACCGATATTTATGTGATTACCGATGGTTTACCCACCAAGGGCAATTCAAACTATAAAAGCCTGAATCCGTTTTCTGGCTGTAGCTCCTTAACCAGTAATGCCAAAACCATTTCGGGTGAATGTAGAAAACGGCTGTTCCGACAAACCATCAACGAAAGTGGTCTGACCCAAGCGAAGAAGAATGTGATCTTGCTGCCACTGGAAGGGGATCCTAAAGCGGCGTATGAATACTGGGCCTGGGCGTCCAGCTCGGATGGTTTATTAATCAGCCCGGCGAGTAACTGGCCATGAAACGTCGCGATAAAGGCATAGACATTTTCAGCCTGTCGTTTCTGGACATTATTTCCTGTGGCTTTGGTGCAGTAGTGATGTTGATTCTGATCTCCAAAACCGATGTCGATGTGGCTCCTACTGCTGGCACAGAAGATGTCAGTGCCATGCTCTCGCAGCTGGTGACCTTACAAAATTCGGTCAGTCAGATTCAGCAGGAAATGAACCAAAAACTCGACGCGCTTTCCTCCTTATCAGAACAAAAACAATCGGCCGCCGCCGCATCAAAAGCCTTGCAGCAGCAATTAAATGCCTTAAATAAAAAGCAGGCAGCCACCGCTGAGAGCATCGCCGGATTGGGTCTGGTAGAAGAGCGTTTAAAACAAGCTTCGTTAAGCACACCACAAAAACCCAATAAAACCCGTGATGAAGATGTGGGCGGTATTCCTGTTGATAGCGATTATGTGGTGTTTATCGTTGATACCTCAGGCAGTATGAAAAACATCTGGGGTAGAGTGTCTCAGGAAATTGTGAATGTATTGAATATTCATCCACAAGTGAAAGGCTTTCAAATCCTCAATGATATGGGGCAATCCATGATTTCCGGCTACGATGGTCAATGGATGCCAGACACACCCAACAGACGCAAAAGCGTTATCGACTTATTTAAAAGATGGAATGCGGTCTCCAATTCCAGCCCCGTAGAAGGCTTAAACACTGCTTTAAGAAAATATGCCAAAGCCAATATTACCACCTCGATTTATGTGTTTGGTGATGATTACACTGGTTCCAGTTACGACCCGGTCATTGATGCCATTACCCAGCAAAATAAAAAGCTGCCATCCGGCAGACGGCTCGCCAAAATCCACGCTATTGGTTTTATCTCACCCGGCACCACAGATCGTTTCAGTGTACTTATGCGTGAAATGACCAAAGAAAATGATGGGACGTTTATTGCCCTGCCTCGTTGATGAATTGAATTAAAGCAATCAACGCTTTGTAGGCTGGTTTGAAGAATGAAACCCAACGATATGACATTTTTTATGAGATCAGCTCTGTAGGTGGGTTGGAATTAGCCCTCCAAAAATATACTACTTTTCACTTCAAACGCTGCCGCTGGGGCGTTCATTTATTTTGTTTGCCCAAAATAAACGAACCAAACAAAAGGGCACCAGAAATTGCCTTTGATCCAAAAATTAAACTTGGCTGATGGCGTGGTCGAAAACTCGCTACGCTCAAACACTCGACCACTTCTTCCATCAACCAAGCCTAATTCTTGGCGGCAATAGACGGGAGAAAAAGAGAGACTTTTCATATCCCCGTTTGTGCTGACGAGTAGCGGAGGTTTGTCTGGGTAACGGCTGGTTAGTGTTTGAGCGTTAGCGAGTTTTAACCAGACGCCAGACAAAGTGAGCAACGCAGTGGAGCCGCAGGCCAGCACTGTGGGGTGCCCTAGGGTTGTTAGGGAAATGGGCAAGCATTTCCCTGACTCGCCATTAAGGCGAAACTAGGAATTCCAAAAACTAGAACTTAAGATGAAGAACGAAATCCAATTAAATGAACGCCCCAGCGGCAACATGTGAAGTAGATAATTATCCAGTAGATTGAATTTAAACATGACCCCAGACAAGCGTTCCTTGAACAAACTTATTGCCTAATGTTTATCCAATCGTTGGGTTTCGCAGGACTCTACCCAATCTACTGAATTCACTCTGATGTTATGCTGAGAAATATCGACGTTCAGTTAAAATTAGTAATGCCAGAAAAACAAGGAAAAAATATGACGGAACATCATGGCTCATGTTTATGTGGCAAAGTCAGCTTTGAAATTAAAGGTGACTTCGAACACTTTTATCTCTGCCATTGCAGTCATTGCCGAAAAGATACGGGCTCGGCACATGCGTCCAATCTATTTTCTCAATCCGCCAAACTTATCTGGTTGTCTGGAGAAGAAAACATCCGAACTTACACCTTACCAGGCACCCGTCATACCAAAAGTTTTTGTCAGCACTGTGGCTCGGCTTTACCTCATACACAGATGAATGGCCGTTTATTAGTAGTGCCTGCCGGCTGTTTAGACAGCAGCTTAACTATTCAAGCTGACGCCCATATTTTTATGAACAGTAAAGCAGAATGGGACCAGACCTCAGATTCATTACCTCAATTCGGACAGGGACCGAGTTAATCATCTCTAGCTTGGATTGAAACATGAGCCTCACATCCTGGTGGAGCAAATTAAGTTGTGCACGAGTCATTATCTCTAATCAATCCGACTCTATGAGGTGATGATGAAACCCCACATATTTTCTCTTGCTGTTGCAGGCCTGTTATTTTCAACAATGGTGAATGCGGAAGAGCAGAACTATCAACAATGTCTCTTTAATCCAGCCAATGAAGTAGTAGCGGAACAGGCAGGGCAATCCACAGCGGTATTTTGTGCATCACGTCATTTTGATACCGCGCCAACCGCATTTCAGGCGCAGGTACTCAATCAGGATATCGAAGGATTTAAACAACGTGATCCAAAATTCAAAGCATTTTATGATGGCATTCGTCAGCATGGTTCAAACGATATTTATACGGATCGGCAGATCATTTTAATGTTCATCGATAAACGTGAAGTGAATAAGGATTAAAGCCTCTTCCTCTTATTTACTTATCGTAATTGTTTCGCTATATCAGCGGCCAGCTTATCCAGATTTTTTGCTAAAGCACGAACCAAAACAGGATAACCTTCTGCTGGTAAAGCTTGCGTCAGGCTGAAACGTTGAGTGGTGACCGTTTCACCTTGTTTATTAAGCAATTGCCATTGTCCACTGGTGACGGCTTGACCATCAAAACGGCCCTGAAACTGATCAAACTCTACTTGAAGCTGATAGCTGCTTTGCTTAGCAAACGACGGCAAATTAACGATTCGATAATCTGACTGCGCCGCTTGTAGTCGATCACGTAAACCACGACTCAACTGTGCAGCCAGTGACTCAGCCCATTGATGATATTGGGCAGAATGAACCGTGATGTCATCCAGTTGCAGTACCACACCATTTTTACTGAGAAAATCAGCCAGAATGATTGGTCGGATAAAAACGGTTTTATCCGAACGGATGTTATCTGTAGGCGTATCGATGACAGGTAAGGTATAGAAAGTTGACTGTGTTACTGGCTGGCCCGCACAGGCAGTCAACAAAATAAAAAACAGTCCAATAAAAAATCGTTTCACAACACTCTCCTGCATCTACGGTTGAGCAGCAGGAGGTTGTGGATCCGCCTGCTCAGTACGATTGAAAATCAGTGCGTTGGGTTGTTCATTTAAAGTACGCACCAAGGGTTGTATGTCCTTAATCAGACCTTCCAGGCTTTTTATACTCTGAGATAAATTCTGATACGCCGGTGCTTCTGGCGAGAGGCCTTTTAACGTTTCTCTGAGCTCAGCGAGCGTCTGATTGACATTATCCGGTATCGTTTGCGTCTGGGGATTATTCACAAACTGATCGATGCTGCTGGCTAAAGTCTGTACTTCCTGCAACAAGGCTTGTGATGTTTTCAAGTTAGCATTCACTCCGTCCAATACAGGCTGTACTTCTAGTCCATTTAATTTATCGAGCAGGTTGGATATTTTCATCTCCATCTGTGCCAGCTGCGATGACTTGGTAGGAATCACTTGTCGATCTTTAAACATGGCCACTTTAATCTCAGGCATACCCGGCGTTCTATCAATATTGATATCCACAAACATTGCGCCGGTGAGTAAATTGCCAGGTTTTAAGGTAGCCACTAAACCTCGCTCTATAAGCCTATCTACGCGTTGTTTCCACTCTTCGAGCAGACCATCATGGAAGTCACCGAGCCGCTGCGGCTCCAGGCGAATCAATACGGGAATCGCAAATCCATCCTTGCCATTACGCATTCGTGAGTTATATTCCCACGGGACACTTTCTACGGTACCAATACGTAATCCTCTGAATTCAACAGGTGCGCCTTCTGCCAGGCCTCGCACGGTATCTTTCACCATCAACACATATTCAATATATCGATCATAGCTGGCCTGCTGTGCTTCGGTCTGATTGGAATACAAGGCAAACTCATCTCCCGACGCTGCAGGCTCGTCATTTTCCACTTCCTGCAACACACCAAAACTGACACCACTGCTTAACAGTGTTTCCAGTGAGGCCAGATTGATATTAAAGCCTTTGGAGTCAAGACTGATATTCACACCAGACGAAGACCAGAACCGTGTGCTCTTGGTCACCAGTACATCATAAGGTGCTTCGATAAATAACTCATGATGCATATGCTGATTACCGGGTTTGAACTCTGACTTTTCAACACGGCCTACAATCTGTCCTTCATAACTGACCGGATCGCCTGGTTTTAAGGAGATGCCCAGAGGACTGTCGAGTTTGATATGAATACCATTACCGCTCAATGACACCGGCGGTTGATCAAGCACCTCAAATTCTCGCTGTTCCTGTTGCGACTGGCCTGGTTCAAGTTGAATATACGCACCGGATAATACGGTATTCAAACCACTGATACCTTCCCGGCCAATACGTGGTTTTACTACCCAGAAACGTGTGTCTTCTACCAAAGTCGAAGCAGCATCAGGGTTAATGCGGGCTTTGACTACTGCATACTGTAAATCTTCAGACAGAGTGACCGACTCAACATGGCCGATTTCCACATTACGTGTTTTGATGAGTGTTTTATTGGCAGCGATACCTTCGGCATCGTTCATGGTGAGATTAATCAGTGGCCCTGTACTCAGATAATCATCCACGACCAACCAGGCACCAATGAGGACCGCCACGATGGGAAGAATCCAGATTGGCGACCAACTAGACGCTTTCGTCGCACGGGCATTATCTAACTCTTCCGTGGTGTTGGTATTCGATACATCATCCGTCATACGCTGTTGTCCTGTGCAGGTCGTAACTCCATCTGTGGCTTATCCCATATCAGACGTGAATCAAAAGTGATGGCCGCCAACATCGTCAACACCACCACACTGGCAAAAGCGAGTGCAGCCGGTCCCGGTGTGACTGAAATTAAATCGCCAGCATGTATTAAAGCCACCAAAATCGCCACCACAAAGACATCCACCATGGACCAGCGACCGATAAACTCCGTTATCCGATACAATTTTAAACGTGCTAACTGGCTCAATTGATGTGCATTATTGACGGTTAAACACAGCCAGGACAACACGATTAATTTAGCGATAGGTACCAGAATACTGGCAATAAAAATGACCAGCGCAATCGGCCACGAACCGTGTTCAATCAAGTCAATCACACCAGCCATAATGGTACTGTTCTTTTCCTGACCAAAATTGGTGGTGGTCATTATCGGATAAACGTTTGCTGGTATATAGAAAATGGTGGCAGTTATCAGTAAGGCCAGGGTGCGTTGCAGACTTTTCGGTGCGCGTGCATGAAGAGGCTCGCCACAACGAACACAGTGATTATCACTGCCTTTATCCAGTGCATGAATCAAACCACAGGTGGGACAACCGGTCAGCCCTTGTTCCGCGGCTCCTTGTCCCGTATTCGTATGCGCCGGCGCACGTGGTTCGCCCGCAATTGCGAACCACATCCAGTCAGCATCGATAGAACGCGTGGTCATTAACAATAAGAAGGCAAACACCGCATAAGCCCAAAAGGCAATGCCAAGCTCAATATCGGCCATGCCTGCAATTTTAAACAGACTAACCAGGGCACCAATGATAAAGACATCTGCCATCATCCAACTGTCGAGATGTTTGAGCGTCCGGGCAATTTGACGATGTTTGATTTTAGGTTCTGAAAACAACAAGACCAGCTGTAACCAAATCACTGAAACAAGATACATGGCGGGCAAGATAATAATAGTCAATGCCACCACAATCGCCACAATAGGTTGTTCAAAACTCAGTAACATTGACGCAGTTTGTTCGATTTCAATACTGTGGCCAATGCCTTTAATTGAAAAACTAACAAAAGGGAAACTGACAGCGATGAATAAGGCGATAAAGGCACTGATAGCAATAGCCAAGCTACGCTGGGCCGGACGATAGTGGCGTCTGGCTAAAACATGGTGACAACGGGGACAGTGTGCGACCTCGCCGGGACGAAGCCGCGGTAAAGCAGACACCCAGTCGCATTCATGACACGCTCGCAGGCGGCGTTGTCCATTGATATTTTTATCAAGCTTCTGAAAAGAAACCGCTTGTTTCATGGCGTAATAACATCGCTTTAAATGACTGCGTTAATTGAAGTTGTTTACACATATTGCCCTGCACACCAACCACTTGACCATGCCCACTGAAAATTAAAGCCACCCAACCAGCCCGTCACATCCAGCACTTCACCAATAAAATATAAATTTGCTGTGGTTTTGGCTTCAAACGTTTTTGAAGAAATACCATCAGTGTCAACACCCCCTCGGGTGACTTCTGCAGTCCGGTAACCTTCTGTTCCTGATGGTTTAATGGTCCAGTGGTGAAAAAACTGTGTCAGTTGTTCTATGTCTTTCTTCACTAATTGTTTAGCCAGTTTATCACCTAAATCAGCGGCCATCAGACCTAACCAGGTCAACACAAAACGTTTCGGCAGATACTGGCTCAACAAGGTTTTGATTGTCGCTTTCTCTCCGCTCGTCACCCACTGTTCAATCAACTCAGTCACGCTATGGCTAGGTAAAAAGTCGATGGTGATTTCATCGGAGCTATACCAGTAGTTAGAGATTTGCAAAATGGCTGGTCCACTGAGCCCTCGGTGTGTAAATAACAAGGCTTCATTAAAACTTTGCTGACGACAGCTGACACGAATATCCATCGCTACACCTGCTAACTCCTGTGCGACAGTCAGCCAGGCATCACTTAAGGTAAATGGCACTAAAGCAGGTTCAGTATCTCTCACTTGTAAACCAAACTGTCTGGCAAGCTTATAACCAAAGCCTGTGGCCCCCATTTTCGGGATGGATAAACCACCGGTAGCGATGACCAGAGAATGACATTGATACTGACCTTGCTCGGTATCAATCACAAACTGACCTTGCTCCGTTTTTTCGATGGCCGTGATAGCGGTATCCGTCTGAATTTTGACCCCGCCTTTTTCACATTCAGCCAGCAGAATATTCAAAATATCTCGGGCTTTGTCATCACAGAATAATTCACCTGCGCCTTTGTCGTGATAAGCCAGATTGTAGCGAGAGACTAACTCCAGAAAATCATATTGGGTGTAGCGACTTAATGCTGACTTACAAAAATGGGGATTTGCCGACAGATAATTATCAGGTTCCATATAGAGGTTGGTGAAGTTACAGCGGCCACCACCTGACATTAATATTTTCTTACCGACTTTATTGGCATGGTCCAGCACCAGTACCTGGCGCCCACGCTGGCCGGCAGTAGCAGCACACATCAGACCAGCTGCACCGGCACCAATCACAATGCAGTCAAACACTTGAGAACTCGTCAAAACTTACTTCTCTTTATCATCCAGTGACGGCCAGCTGAAACCTTCCAGATCATTTTTCTTTGGGTGATATTTCAACTGCAGACCTTGCAGGAAATTTCGTAACACCTGATCTTTACAAGCCCGATAATGTTTGTGCTCCGGTTTTCTGAAAAACGCACTTAACTCATGTTTACTCAGGCTGAAACCTTCCAGTTGCAACACAGCTAGAATCTCATCGCTTTGTAAATTAAAGGCTATTTTGAGTTTTCTGAGGATAATATTATTGTTAAGCGACTTTTCCGGCTTGGGTTGTTCACCTTCTTTTTTGCCGCGTAAGTGATTAATCAGGCCGTTGAGGAAGGTCGCCATCTGTTTGTCATTCAGCGACTCATAGTCAGGATCATCGTCACGCTTCAACCATTGACTGACCTGTTCACGGCTTACATCGATATCTGCTTGCGCAAATACGTTTATCATCATGGAATCGTTCAAATCTAAGATATAACGAATTCGTCTCAATACATCATTGTTAGTCACACAGATTTCCTAAAGCAGAAGCCGGTTTGGTCTATCGCATTATCAGCATCATCAACCAACGAATGCATCGATAGACAGCAGGGTTAATAGTGAATACTTTAACAGGCTGAGACAAAATCGGTGAGATCGATGTTTGTGTTATCACTTACAAAGGCAACACACACTGCAGTGAGTCACCGTTCAATATCGCTGCTCCCCTCATAGGAGTTACTTAACGGTCAGCTTACCTCGTTTGACTGGCTCATCATCGGCATACCAACTAATACGTATATCGATACGTTTGTGTTCATCATTTTCACTGGCGGTTAATTTTAAGTTCAGCAGATCTTTCGGCTGCATTACCATTTTTCCTTCATCATCGCTGAAGCTGAGTTCACCTTTCGCAATGCCTTTGGCAACAGCATCCAACATCCCTTGAATACTTTTCTTGTCCTGTAAGGACTCGTGTCGGAAACGTTTTTTTTGCTCGATCATCACTTACTCCATGATTAGATTTTATAAAAATGTGGATGAAAGACCTTGGCAAATGGATAGTCTACGCTCAAACCGATAAGCTGTTGATCAGGGTGAATAATTGTCACGCCAGCCCCCACGCCTTTCAGGCCTTCTTTATGCCTTGAGTGACGATCAAGCGTCACATCACTTTCCACGTGAAGCAACCCGTGCTTCAAGACTAAACGTTGTCCATGTTTACGATTGATATGGCCCTGAACCAGGGCATGAATACCCTTACGGTTAATCTGCTTCACGCCTTTTCCACTGAGGGGTAAATCACTGTCGCGGTATTTGGTTCGCATCGTATTAGCTAAGCTGCCGTAGTAAAACTGAAACAGATCATTTTTCATTTGCTGACGAAACTGTTTATTCAGTTTTGCCACGCCTTCTTGCTCAATCACCTTACTGATTTCATCATCTAAGCCAGCATGCAGAAACAGAAAAGAACCACGACGATAACTGAGCTGCATACGTTTAAAAAACCAGGCATAGTCACCTTTGGGATGCAGAAATAACTGGCGACATTTCATTGCCGTGGCATAGACATCCTGCATACTAAATCCAGCCTTTTTACAAGCCACTTCAAAGTGATCATATTTTCGCTGCATCTTACGCAGCTCACGTTTAATGCCTGCGTGGGTCATCAATGTCTTGGCGTGTTGAGGAAATTGCTCAAACCAGTCGGGTCGTGGAAATAAGGCTTCTTTACAACTGGCTTCATCAGGAATCGACTTGTGTAATTTTTTGCCTTTCAAATAACGCTGATGCACTTCACTCAATAACGGGATAACCTTTTCCCCCATCCGCACAAAGAAGTGCTCTGTGCTGGGATGACGAGGCAAGCTCATCGCGTAGATGCCCATATACAGTCGCATATCATGGTTGCCGGCCAGCAGCTTTACCCGCGCGCCAGTATCAAAGAGTCGCTTAAGCGCATCCAGTAACGCTAAATTACTGGGCCCTTTATCAAGACAGTCACCGCCAATAATAAAAGTGGCCTCCCGCCCTAAGCGCGTCAATGTAAATTCCAGCAGGGCCTGATTAGTGATTTTGATACCCCCAGTCGCCACTAAGGAACGGACAAATGCTTCCGCGTCGGCATGAGGGTCGGCAATGAAAAAGATCGGACGCTTTGGCCATGTCCACTTGCTGTATTGCTGAGCTGCCTTCATTGCTTTGGCAAAAGACGCTTCATCCTGATGAGCCTTTTGACCTGAATGCGCTTCCGAAACATTCCAGCATTCGGTAGTAGTAGGTAAGTGTTGCCAAACAGATTGGTGAGTTTTGTGCTTACTCACCAGGGTTTCAATAAACCGTTGGCTATGCTTGAGATGCTGCTGTTGTGACATCATTTTCATAGTTAGTCCATGGTGGTAGCGGCAACAGATGAACGTTTTTTCCATTCACCACCCACGTGCTGCCAAGTGCCATCCTCGAATAGTTCAAGAAAAATAGGCCGAGAGTGGTACATGCTGAGTTGAGCAATCTCTTCAGCATTGATGACCCCTAAATGATAAGCAGCATGTCTAAATGAAGCGCCATGCCCTACACATAATTTCAGCTGAGATTCGGCTTTTCTGGGTATATCCCGCATCTGCGTTTCAATATGCTTAGCTACCCGAGAGCCAGCTGTCATCAATGACTCGGCACCTTGAAAAGGTAAACAAAAGTGACTATCAGACTTCCAACCTTCTGGTAATCGAGGATATCGAGGGTCAGTATTAACTATCTCCTCAATCTGTTTCACCGTGAGATTAGCTACAGAACCAACGCTTCGCTCAGCTAATGCATCATACGCTTGACTGCACAGTGAGGAATCGAGTGCCGTCTCTAAAATCAGGCGGAAAATATCGGCGGTTTGCCATGATCGCAACATATTTGAGCAATCAATCTGCGGCACCAATTGCCAGCCTTCTTGCAGAATAAGACGGCATAATTTCTGTGCCTCAATACACGCGTCGGTTTTACCCTGTTCCGTTAATGCGAAGGGCTGGTGCGCACTCGGTGTGTCAGCTAATTGCTCATAATCACCGTGCCGTATAAAACCGAGAATTAAACGAGACATACTATGCCTGCTTTTGAATGCATACAGTCAACGCCCGGATCATATCGACAAGATCGGGCTTGTTTATGACTCTTGCTGCCGAGTCCACCACGAACCATTGGCGGCGCCGTTTTTCAGACTCCCACTGAGTATCATCAGCAAGTTCCGTTACCCGCATTGGATACACCTTGACCTCACAGATTCCTCCCCACTTGTTGTGCTGAAAGCAGCCCAATGCATCTTCATGAATATTGCCTATTACGCCGGCTTCTTCCATAGCTTCTTTTAAGGCAGACTCAGTCGCAGACAGTCCCGGCTCAATAATGCCTTTAGGTATTCCCCACTTTTCTCTATCCTGCTTTGTGATTAAAAGTACCTGCAGCTGCTCATTATGCCAACGATAAGCCAGCACCCCAGACTGTTGGTAATAATAGGCTGGACGGTCACAATACTGCACTTGTCCATCACGTCTGACGGGGAATTTCTCAGGTAAATTCTTAGGTCGGATGAACGCGTTTAGCGAGACTTTATTATCATCAAAATGTAGATGTGCCAACGTCGCTGTTGGTAAGACTTTATCATCACCAAAATCCGGTAATTGGTCTGCTACCAGCTCCACTAAGGCTATTTCCATCCCAGGGTTATGACCAATAATGAGAGTTAAACCCACATTTTTTTGTGCTTTAGCAATCATATCCAGCACGGTAGCAGGGCTGGCTTCATAGAGTTCTGGAATGGGTTTGATAAGACTAATGGGCAACCCTGCTGCTTTGAGGGTTTTTTCTGCCGTTTCCATTGTGCGTTTTGCCGCTGACACCCAGACTTGTTCAGGAATGAATTGATGCGTATTTAACCACTCCCCCATACGCTGAGCAGCGCGTTTTCCGCGATTATTTAAAGGCCTATCAAAGTCATCGACGTCGACAGACCAATCTGATTTCGCATGTCTTAGGAGTAGTACATCACTCATTGCTTTTCTTGACCTGCAGCCAGATACAAAGCGGAAAGCTGCTGAAAATTGACACCGCCCGTTGCCTCATACACAGCAATATTATCTAAAATGGCTAAGTAGGCGTCTTCATCCGCTTGATAATCGTCAGAAATGAACTCGCCCTTTACTGTTTGATAAAAAGGACCGGGTGACTTCAAAATGGCTTGTAATAAATCGCGACGTTGACGTAAATTCACTCGATGTAAGCTGACATCACTTTGATCATGACGAGACCAATTCAGAATCAACAAGGCTTTTAATGGCGCTTCAAACTGAAGACGACCTTCACCGTATAAAGCATCAATATCCACATCAAATTTTTGCTCTAATTCCCATAGTTCATCCTTAGGTAAACTCAGAAAAGTCTGTCTCAATTCCTCAGTTAACAATGGGTGTAAGCGCTTATTATTCACAATCGTCCCTGGGTTAATGCGTGGTAATTTGGGAATACCATAAGCATCAACTCCTACAGATGTTTGTTTGATAAACAGACGATCATTGCTTAAAAAAGTCGTGCCTTCTTGTTCAAGCATCTCCAGCATCAAAGTGGATTTACCACCACCAGAAAAGCCTGCGACCG
This sequence comes from Methylophaga sp. UBA2513, assembly GCF_002341285.1. Lineage (NCBI taxonomy): Bacteria > Pseudomonadati > Pseudomonadota > Gammaproteobacteria > Thiotrichales > Piscirickettsiaceae > Methylophaga > Methylophaga sp. UBA2513. The sequence continues at coordinate 46,644 of NZ_DDNT01000007.1, forward strand.
CAAAGGCCTCGCCCTCTCTCACGACAGCGGCAGCATGACAAATTAAGGCCTCTTTTTGCTGTAACCAAGTCATAAACTGGTTATTAATAAAGTTAATGACTTGATTGGCATTTTCTAAACAGGGCCCCATCGCAATCGCCGTATCCGTGCTTTGGTAAAACACCATACCAGTTCTGACTTTACGGATAAGCCTGGCTTTATCTAAATTGATATAGCTGTCTTTTTTGCCTGTTTTACCAGGTTCACGCTTCCAGTCGATAAAGGCATTAGAAAAGTCAGGCGTATCACACTCAATCGCTGTGACTTGATAGGTTGGTGTCGATACATTGCTGACTATTGATGAAAAATAAGCTGATAACCGTGCCAATAGCTCAATAGAATTAGAATGTATCCGGCAGCTGCAAAAACCAAGGTCGATTTCCAGTGCGTCTGGTAACGGCGGATAGTTCTTTAATAAAGACTCAATCTCATATGGTATCTCATTCGTCATGGCTATCTATCGTCTCTAGTACATGTTCGACATATAAGGCAGCAGCATCAACATCACAGCCTTCTTTTGCGCCCCTGAACCCACCAAATGCTGACACCTCAAATACAATTGGACCGTTATCGGTGATCGCCACATCCACAGTAGTAAAATCCATGTTGAATAATGACTGGGCTTGGGTCGCCATTTCAATAATCTCTGATGACGGTTCAAAAGCAGCATAACGACCGCCACTGTGAATCGTGGTATTCCATGCATCACTCTGTGATACCCGGGCATAGGTCCCCAGATAGTTTCCTGCTAAAAAAACGAGGCCCAGGTCTTGTCCTGACAGGTTCAATTTTTGTTGAATATACATCACCGGATTGACCTGTTTAAAATCGCTGACTTGCTGACGAATCTGAGAATCAGCCTGCTTGGCATTGATTAAAGTCATGCCGCGGGCTTTAGTAGAAAATAAGGGTTTAAAAACAGCCTCACCATACTCTTTGACGGTATTTATGGCTTGCTCAACATCCTCTGTAATGCAGGTATTTGGCATCGGTATGCCAGCATTTTTGAGTGTTATCGTGCAGCTAAGGCGATCAATCAGACGTAACATCGATTCTACCCGACTGAACACTCTTACTCCTTGCTGCTCAGCTACCCGTAACATTTCCAGTCGATCTAAGGTGCTGGGTGAATATTCCGCTGATATTTTTTTAACGATAAGACCATCTAGTTCACACAAATTAGTACCACGATACATCAGCTGCATTCGTGTTAAATCGAGGGTCACTTCTGACATATCGATCACTAAACGATAGCCCGTTTTAGCCTGAACTGCATCCGCCAAGGTTTCAGTGGACCACTTACCAGGAATGCCTATCACGCCTATTTTTAGATCGTTACTCAACAAATATCTCCTTCACAGGTACAGAAAAACGATGAATCTGTTTTGGGTGGGTCGTCAACACCAGCTCTATTAGGTAACGGGCTCGATAAAACATTCGCTTAGCGAGTGCTTTATCCAAAATAAAGCGGGTGGAGCTGGCAAACGCTCTGGCCAGACCTAATGCCAGCCTGATTTCAAAGGTATGGTCTTGGTGTTGTTTAGCAAATCGACGGGCAAACCGATACATTTCGATAGCCATTTTCATGATTTGTTTTCTTCGCTCTGAGTCTAAAATCTGCAGGCGATAATTTGATACCATGAAAATGGTGACATCCTGCACATAATCAGTGTATTTAGAACGATGTAAATCGATGAAATTAATGCGGTTTTCAATGGGGTCAAAAATAATATTATCCACATTAAAATCGCCATGAATATACACTGAGAAAGGCGGTGGATATTGCTTCTCCAACTGACGTGCTTGCTTAATGAGTGACTTCATTGATGGACAATCGTAATCGCCAATCTGACTGTTCGCGGCATCAAATTCTGGGTGAATTTTATACACATCAGCTAAGCGACTATCCATTTGCTGCATGAATAAAGCTGGACTGACTTTTTTACGTAAGGTCTCTGTCCATAACGACTCTAAGGTCTTCTTTAGTGCTTTAAGCGCCTGTTTTTGCAGTTTTTCTGACTCATTCACAATCACTTTTTCAAGGGTATATCCAGGAAGGTGTTCGATTAATAACGCCGCTGATTCGCCACGCTTTTGGTAGGACAAAATTTTAGGCGCTAAGCCTGGATAGATACTATCCCAGCTGTTCAGCCCCTGCTTTTCTTCTTTTAGCTTTTGCTTCTGACCGTCCTTATAGACCGCCATAAACCCCATTTTCTCAGCGCCATTAGACAGACCTGAAATAGCCGTGCCAGAGCGAGTTTCAGCGATAGGGGTAATAGTGACATCACTATCACCTTTCTCCACATCACTGATCAAAGATTGAAATGAATAATACCGTTCAAAATTGATCGGCTGCCCCACATTAGCTGACACAATGGTTTCGCTTATACGCAATAAAGCATCATCAAATTGTTTCATTTCATAAGCGACAAATAAGGCCTGCGTTAACTGTTTGGTCTGCGTCTGCTTTTTTAAAGCAGACACATAGCGTTTGATTAATCGCTGATGACTACTGCGAAGTCCTTGATTGATTTGCTCAATATCCAGCGCAATGCTTGATTTCCTCTCAATCACCGCAGGTAGGATAAGTTTAATGGCTTGTCTGACCTTTTTTACGATAGCGATAAAGGCTTTACTCATCAGTGCTTGTGCATCGTCAATCTGTTCTGATTGGGTAATACAATGACGACATATTTCAGCAATGCGCTCAATATCTGTGGCAATGAACTCAATACAGCGCAGACAGAATTTATCCGAATCATGCTCAACACCAGCGGCGATACGGTTAACCGTTGCCGTATGAATACGTGTTTTTAAATTATAGGCATACCCGGCACGATCACGGACTTTGCGTGCCAAAGACGCAGAAGGATTTCTGTAATAACTCGACAGTGTGGCTAGCTGGGCATCAATCTCGACACAGAGAAACTGCAAATTTTCTTTTATCTCTGTTGGTATTTTTTTCATGTAGTTATGGGGATCTTAAAGTCACTGCAGTCTAGCAAAACAACTCTGAACAGTGTGTGAAACTATTGTTACACTATGCCAACACACTTATTTGCTTGGACAAGTTGATGACCAAAATCCGCGTTTGTCGAACGGCATCTATCCCCGACCCACTCAGAATTAGCCGCTATCAAAAGATACCCGAGCTGGGGCCGAGAATTTTGTTCTTCAGTGGTGGTACCGCATTAACGGGGCTATCACGAGAGTTGAAAAAACTCACCCATAACTCCATTCATTTTGTCAGCCCTTTCGATTCAGGCGGTAGCTCAGCTAAGCTACGACATGCCTTCGATATGCCTGCTATTGGTGATTTACGCAGTCGCTTAATGGCCTTAGCTGATGAGACCGTGTTAGGGCATCCTGAAATCTATCGACTGTTCAGTTACCGTTTCTCAGTCACTGAGAATCAAGAGCGGCTTAAGCGACGACTACAGAATATGGTGAATGGCAAAGATGATTTAATCAATGACATTGCCAACCCTATGCGTAAGTTGATTTGTAACCATCTGGGTTATTTTTATCAGTCCATGCCCAAGGACTTTGATCTTCGTGGCGCCAGTATTGGTAATTTAATCTTGGCTGGTGGCTATCTGAATAATCATAAAGATTTGGAACCCATCGTTTTTTTATTCTCAAAACTGGTGCATGTATTAGGTACAGTGAGAACCATCACCAATGATGATTACCACCTCTCTGTCGAGCTAGAGAATGGAGAAATTATTCATGGACAACATTTAATTACAGGCAAGGAAGTCGCCCCTATTTTATCTCCCATCAAGCACATTCACTTGAGCGAAACGTTAAATGGTAGTCGTCCCACCGAGACAAAGTTACGTAAACGAAACCGTGGTTTATTTGAAGATGCAGATTTAATCTGTTACCCACCAGGCAGCTTTTATACCAGTCTGCTGGCCAACTTACTGCCGACCGGTGTGGGCAAAGCCATCGCTAACAATGGCTGCCCCAAAGTGTTCGTACCTAATCTCAATAGCGATCCAGAACAGCTTGGCATGACGTTACAAGACTCACTCATGACCATCATCAAATATATTCAAGAAGATATCACTGGTGATGCTCCTGCCAACACCGTATTGAATTATTTAATGGTGGATACCAAAAATGGACAATATCCTGGCGGGATTCCAACAGACTTATTGCAAGAGCTCAATATTGAACTCATCGACGTTAAGCTAATCGATAAACGTCATGATAAAACATATGATAATAAACGCTTAGTTTCTGCTTTACTGTCGCTTACCTAAATTATGCAGTCATTTTATTGAGCACGGATATCAAATTTCATGATGACCACATCCTGCTCGGCCTGCTCTTCCTTGACGATGCCAGCATGTAATTGAGCCTCACTGAGTTTGGCCTGTTCTTGCAAATAAAGCATGACGGCCTGCTGTCTGGCTTTGGCCAGATTATTCAGGTCTGCCTCAGAAATCACTTTGTTTGTGACTAAACTGGATTTTAGTTTGCTGTTATAGGCCAGCAAATCTACAGACGGCTCTTCATCATCGGCTGCCGTATTGTCGGCCATTACCTCCAGCTTCACTGCTGTTAGGTCAGGACTTAAAGCTTGTTCTGTATATAAACGCTCTAATACCGTTTGGCGACGGACTAACAATTGTTGGTCCGTGTCAGTCTGCTCTAAACCAACTTTGATATCCTGCTCCACCGCCTTAAGTTGCAATTGTTGCCGATCCAGCTTCTCTGCATAAGGCGCCGGAATGTCTAAAATTAATTGTGGACGTTGGACCAATGCTTCAGACAGTTTCAGCAAGGCTTCTTTTTGAGGTGGCGTGAGATCAGCTCGTCCCGCCTTAAAATGAATATTATCGACTGGCTGCTCATCACCTCCTATCAGGTTGGCCAGGAAGCGGAATGGTGAGGTCACAATATTACGAATCGCATTAAAAATCGCGTTGCGAATAGCCGGTCCCATTTCAAACTGAGGATTATTGACATCGCCTGTCACCGGAATGCTTAAATCAATCACCCCTTCACTATTTTTTAATAAGGCCACGGCCAGATCCAGAGGTAAATCGACTGCTTCTGGTGATTCCACTCGCTCTCCCAGCTTGATATCACGTATCACCAGGCTGTTAGATGCATTTAAATTTCCATTTTGGATTTCATAATTCAGTTTAACATCGGCACGACCATCGGCAATTTTTCTACCTGCAAATTTGATGGTGTATGGGCTCATGGCTGGCAGATCGAGATTACTGAATGACATGGCCACATTACTTTCTTCGGTAATATTGAACGGTGCCAGACTGCCTTCAATTTCGACCATACCAAACTCTTGCACCTGTCCTTCCAGATTCAATTCAACGGCCTGATCAGACTGGGTAGAAAAACCACTAATCCGGCCATCTAATGATCGCATTTCAGTATCAAACACAATTGGCAGGCTTTCATCGGTGAATCGTGAACTAGCCTTATTTATGATCACCTCACCAATAGATACTTTGTATGGCTCAGCATTATTTTCAGTTTCAGTAGCTGTGGCTGTGCTAGCGCTCGGTTGTTCTTTTAACAGCTGACGTAAATTGGTCACGCCATCTTTATTGATAAAGATACGACTGTACAGTTGATGGACTTCAATATCAGAAATAGCTAACTCTTTATTTTTGAGGGAGAAATCAATGGTATTAATGGATAACGCATCCAGGCTGAACAGTTTTTCCTTCAGATTCTGATTATCTATCTGCAACGATGATAACGCTAAGTCGCCATTAACCAAGAAGGCATCATCAGCGTTACTTTTCAGCGAAGCATTAGCTGATAACTGTCCATTTTCCAGCGTCACCATGGCATATTCATTGATGTATGGCTGTAATGGCGTCAGTGATAATTGGTCGATCTTACTCGCTGCTGTTACCGCCAGTTCAGGGAAAAGTTGTAGCTCGCCTGTAGTAGACAATGTACCGCCTGAACTCACCTTAATATTGGCGTTAAAAGGCATGATTTGCTTATCTGCAAGACTGAGGTTATTCAGGCTGGCAGTGAGATTCAATGTCATATTAGACGGCAATTGCGGTTGTTTATCTTCAATAGACAGATCAATATTATTCAGTCCGACTTCTGAGATAGCTAACTGTATGGCTGGCGTATCGTTAGTTTCTTGCGCGTCATCTGCCTCTGATTTGGGTAGGGCATCCAGTAATTGCTGCCAGTTAATCACGCCCTGTTCGTTCATGATCGTGACCAGTTTCGCCTCATTGACTGATACTTTATCAATGCTTAATTGATTGTCAGGATAACGATAACGGCCCTTTTCTAGCTGCAGCTCACCATTGGCAATTAAGGCTTTATCCAAGCCTGGTTGTGCCACATTGAGATCAAAGAGTTGGATAGCCGTGTTATTGATATCAACGCTAGGTTGCTGACCACTCAGATCCACATCATAGTCCAGACTGATATTGACGACACCTTGCTTTAATTCAACCGGTAACTGCGCTTTAAAATAACGGTATGGCGTCTGTAGATTAAATTGGTTCAGTTTGAGCTGACCGGCTACAGTCAGTGGTGATAATGAAAAGGTGCCCGCCACTGATAGATTCGCCTTGTCTTCCAGCTCCATATTCAATGTGGTTTTCGCGGTTTCATCAGCTTGAGTAGAAAATTGATTCAGCTGAAAATTGATAGGCGATATAACAGTTTTAAATGGCTCAGCAGGGACTTTATCCAGGTAATGTATTTCGCTGCCCTCAAAACTTAGTGAGTTTAAAACGACATGAAAGAGTGGCTCATCGGCATCTGAAGTGGTGGAATCTGCGGTGACAGGTTCTGACTCTTCTTTTTCAGGTGCTGTTTCCTGCCATGTATTCGCCAGACGTGTTAGGGTATTTTCTGCCTCGGAATAACGCTGAAAATGCAGATCAGCCGCGTTAATATCTACTGTAGGAATACTGATATCACCTTTGATTAATTGGCTTGGATCGACATTCACATATACCGAATCCCAAGCCAGAATAGGCTGGTTTTCTCTGGTTTGCATAGCCAGACCAGCGATGTTTAACTCAAAGGTAAAAGGGTTGAATTGGATATCCTGTACTTGTGTTTGCAGCTGTAAACGCTGGTCCAGAGTGCTTTTTAGTTGTCTTTCTGCCAGCCAGGGCAAGAAATAAAACCCGGCCAACGTGTAAATAACGACCAGAGTTAGCAGGCCGATAATGAAACGACGATGACGAAAAAGAAAAGTCTTAGCTGATGGCATGCAATTCATTCATTGTGATGATGGAATCATTAGATAGTACACAATTAACTTTATCGTACCAATGTGTGTACTGGTGAGTTAGGCTTGCTGAAGACGCTCACGCGTGTCTGCCGCGCCCATCGCATCCGCCAACATTAACGCCGTTTTGCCGTCATCCGTCCTGGCCTCTATATCAGCACCATGCGCCAACAGGCAATCGACCACCGCCAGTTGATTGAACATGGCTGCAAACATCAGGGCTGTTTTACCATCTGGCGTTGTCGCATTGACATTGGCACCATGCTGAATCAACAACTCGGCAATATCTTTATAACCTTTAAATGCCACACCAGCTAAAGGGGTTTGTTGGCGATCATTGGCCAGTTCAGGGTCGGCACCATGTTCCAGCAATAACTTTGTCATCTCATAATGGCCATTATAGCTGGCCAGCATCAACAGACTATCGCCATTGCCCGTGCGAATATCCACTGGCAGGCCCATTTCCAGTGATTTTTTTAACTCTTCCGCTTTACCGTCACGCACTAACTGAAAGACTAATTGAGCTAGCTCGTAGGTTTTCTCATCCATTTCTGGGTTGGCGTCATTTTCTGTCATCACAGTATCCTTTAAATCTGTTGTTAGCTATCCACTCCACCCTTACATACCTTTGTATACAGGGCCACTGCCGCCTTCTGGTGGCACCCAGACAATATTCTGAGTCGGGTCTTTGATATCACAGGTTTTACAGTGTATGCAGTTCTGAGCATTTATCTGCAACGACGGTTCCCCTGCCTGCTCAATAATTTCATAGACTCCGGCCGGGCAATAACGTTGTTCTGGTGCATCATAGTTCTTCAGGTTGATGGTGACGGGCACGGCCTTGTCTTTTAATTGCAAATGACCAGGTTGGTTATCATCATGCACGATATTGCTCAAATCGATCGAAGACAAGCGATCAAAAGTCAGCTCACCATCTGGTTTAGGGTAGTCAATTTTCTTGACTTGGTTTTTCGATTTGAGACTTTTATGGTCAGCCTGCTGATGCTGCAATGTCCAGGGTAACTTGATATGTAAGGCACTCAGCCACAATTCAATACCCGCTAAGGCGCCACCTGTCATGTTGCCAAAACGTGACAGCAAGGGTTTAAAGTTACGCACTTTTTCTAACTCTTTCCAAACCCATGAAGCATTTAATTTAATGGGATATTCCATAAGTAAACGCTTACCATCATTTGTCGACTCAGTAAAATAGTCGTAAGCCGCTTCTGCGGCTAACATGCCTGATTTGATCGCATTATGGCTGCCTTTAATTTTGGGCACATTGACCATGCCCGCGCTGCAACCAATAAATGCACCACCAGGGAAAATCAGATCCGGCAAAGATTGCAAACCTCCTTCGCTAATGGCTCTGGCACCATAACTAAGACGTTTGCCGCCTTGTAACATTGCTCGTATCTCGGGGTGCGTTTTGAAACGTTGAAACTCATCAAAAGGTGATAGATACGGATTGCTGTAATCCAGATGCACCACCATCCCGATAGACACTAATTGTTCACCATAGTGATAGACAAAAGCACCGCCCCCCGTATCGTCAGATAAGGGCCAGCCAAAACTATGACTGACATAACCTGGCTGATGCTGTTGCTCAGGGATACGCCAGATTTCTTTGATGCCCAAGCCAAACTTGGCTGGACGGTCTGCATCACGTAGATTGAAATGCGACTCTAACTGACGTGCCAGAGAACCTCTGGCCCCTTCTGCAATTAGGGTAAAAGGCGCCTGAATTTCAATTCCTGCCACAAATTGTGCTGTCGGCTCACCATCGGCATCACTACCCATATCCCCAGTAATAACCCCAATCAGATCCCCCTGTTCGTTATATAACGCTTCCTGAGCTGAAAAGCCGGCATAGATTTCAACGCCCAGCTCTTCAGCCTGACCGCCCAGCCATGAGCATAACTCACCCAAACTACCAATGTAGTTACCACTATTTTTCATCAAAGGCGGCATTAACCAATGTGGAATCGTCCACGCTTTATCGCTGGTCATAAACTGGAACTTATCTTCACTCACGGCGGTTTTTAGTGGTGCGCCTTTTTGTTTCCAGTCGGGTATCAGCTCGTTTAACGCGATCGGATCGATCACAGCACCAGAAATAATTTGTGCCCCAACTTCAGCGGCTTTTTCTAACACACAGACACTGAGATCCTTTCCGGCCTCATTAGCTAATTGTTTAAAACGAATAGCGGCGCCCAACCCCGCTGGCCCAGCACCAATAATTAACAAGTCATAATTCATTACGTCACGTTGCATGATTTATTCCTTAATAATTCGAGTGAGATTAACCTCGTCACTGCGCGAAACATCAGCAGTAATCGATTGACATAACGCTAAAAACTCACGCATGCCGGTGGTCTGATATTTCTGCTTATGCCACAGAAAATAGAAATACCGACCTAGATCCAAAGCAGGTGCATTGACCGGTACCAGGCTACCGCGACGAAAGGCATCTTTTAATGCCAGTCGGGAAATGCAACCGATACCCAGACCTGATTCGACTGTACGTTTTACCGCTTCGGTGTGTTCAAGTTCGAGGCGAATATTGAGTTGTGAATGATAATTGTGAAAAGCACGATCAAACGTTTCACGTGTACCAGAACCTTTTTCTCTGAGAATCCAAGGCTCTGCTAATAACTGTTGCATAGTGACCTTTTTCTTGTTTGCCAGAGGATGATCAGGTGCACAGAACACCACTAACTCATCGGCAATCCAGGTTTCCACTTCAATATCCGGGTGATGACATCCCCCTTCAATCAAACCAATATCAAGCTCATGGTTCGCAATTTGTTCAATGATGGTTTTTGTATTGTGAACCTGCAACTCAATGCGGCTATCAGCATGTTCATGTAAAAACTCGGCCACCAGCAAGGTCGCCAAATAGTTACCAATAGTCAGCGTGGCACCGATTTTCATCAGACCATATCCGGCATGACCTTCCATGAGATTATGAATTTCCTGCGCACGATCCAGTAGCTCAACAGCATGCGGTAACAATTGCTGACCTGCCTGATTAATCCGCAAGGATTTACCCACACGATCAAACAATTGCACATTGTATTGCTTCTCAAATTCTGCCAGTGCGGTACTCGCTGCAGATTGAGATAGAAACAAGGCTTGAGCTGCTTTTGACACACTGCCTGTTCGGCTGACAGCAACAAAAATTTCGAGTTGTCTTAGACTGAATTTCATGTTTTTGCATATCTATTTATTAGATAGATAATATCTAAATTATCAATTTAACAAATATTGTACGCCACTATAAAATGCTCAGCAAACCTTAAGAGGAAATGTAATGAAAATTTTAGTCGCGATAAAACGTGTAGTGGATTACAACATCAAAGTCGGTATCAAAGCCGATGGTTCCAATGTGGATATCGACGGCGTGAAAATGAGTGCCAACCCGTTCGATGAAAATGCGATTGAGCAAGCCATTCGTTTGAAAGAACAAAGTAAGGCCGATGAAGTTGTTGCCGTGTCCATTGGCTCATCAGCCAATCAGGATGTATTAAGACATGCGCTGGCTATGGGTGTGGATCGGGCACTTCTGGTCGAACACGAAACAGAAGTACAGTCGCTGGAGGTCGCCAAACTCTTACAAGCCGTCGCTGATAAAGAGCAACCGGATCTGATACTTCTCGGTAAACAAGCGGTGGATGATGATGCTGGTCAGGCAGGGCAAATGCTGGCTGCCTTGTTGGATTATCCACAAGGTACTTTTGCTTCGGAGCTGGATATTGAAAATGGTGAAGCTATCGTTACCCGTGAAATAGACGGTGGTACCGAAACCGTGGCATTGCAATTACCTGCGGTAGTCACTGCTGACTTACGCTTAAACGATCCACGGTTCGTCAAACTACCCAATCTGATGCAGGCGAGAAAGAAACCGATCGAAAACCTGTCGGCTTCAGATCTGGTCACTGAGTTAACGCCCAGATTGTCATTAATCAATGTCGCCGAACCACCTCAACGTAAAGCTGGGATTAAAGTCGACAGTGTTGATGCTTTATTGCAGCAATTACGTACAAAAGAAGGAATTGCACTATGAGCACATTAGTATTAGCCGAACACAATGGACAACAACTGCATAACGAAGTCCGTCATGCTGTGACTGCAGCTCAATCTTGGGGACAGCCGGTTCACCTGTTAGTTTTAGGCCATCAATCTGAAAAGATTGCAGAGCAGGCCACCACGATTCATGGCGTTAGTCGAGTATTGCATGTCGATGCGCAGCAGTTTGCCCATCCGATCGCAGAAGATGTCAGCAATCAGATTAACTCGATAATCACTGATTATGAGGTCCTTATTGCTGCCCACTCTTCATTTAGTCGCAATGTTTTACCTCGAGTGGCGGCACTCAATGATGTAGCGATGATATCCGATGTATTGGACATTCAATCTGACAATCGTTACGTGCGTGCTATCTACGCCGGTAATGTACACACCACTATACAAAGTGGTGATACACGCCAAATTCTGACAGTGCGTGGCAGCAAGTTTGCCGCGGCTGAATTAAATGGTCAGGCTGAAATTACGACTATTACAGCAGTAGCGCCTTTCACTAAAACACGCTGGATCAGCGAGTCACGTATTGAATCAGACAGACCTGCCCTGAACTCGGCCAAAGTGGTGGTATCAGGTGGTCGCTCATTAGGTAGTGCAGAAAAATTTGATGCCTTGCTTAATCCATTGGCTGAAAAGCTGGGTGCTGCACTCGGTGCAACCAGAGCGGCTGTGGATGCAGGCTATGCGCCGAATGAAATTCAGGTCGGTCAAACCGGTGTCACGGTAGCACCTGAACTGTATTTTGCGGTTGGCGTGTCTGGTGCGGTGCAACATACCGCCGGTATGAAAGACAGCCGTATTGTCGTCGCCATCAACCAGGATCCTGACGCGCCGATTTTTCAGATAGCCGATTATGGCCTAGTGGCCGATCTGTTTGATGCAGTGCCTAGTTTAACCAACGCCCTTTCATAAAAAAGAGATAACGATGAGTACATTTGCAAGCGAACGCGTATTAAGCGTGCACCACTGGGATGACAATCTGTTCAGCTTCAAAACCACCCGTGATCCGGGTTTGCGGTTTGAAAATGGTCAGTTTGTGATGATTGGCCTTGAAGTCGACAATAAACCGTTGCTTCGTGCATACAGTATTGCTAGCCCGAATTATGATGAAAATCTGGAGTTTTTCAGCATCAAAGTTCCTAACGGGCCACTCACTTCACGCCTGCAACATTTACAGGTAGGTGATGAGATATTAGTCAGCAGAAAACCTACGGGTACCTTGGTCGTGCATGATCTGAAGCCGGGGAAGAACCTGTACCTCTTCTCAACAGGTACTGGGCTCGCGCCTTTTCTCAGTGTGATTCAGGATATTGAAGCCTATGATCGCTTTGAGAAAATCATTCTTATTCATGGGGTCCGTTATGTCAGTGAATTGGCTTATGCCGATTTCATTGAAAAAGACTTGCCTGACAATGAATTCTTTGGTGATCTGGTCAAAGAAAAGTTAATTTATTATCCCACCGTCACTCGCGAACCTTTCCGAAATCAGGGACGACTGACGGATCTGATTACCAGTGGCAAATTATTTGAGGATATTGGTCTACCTCCCCTTGATCCTGAGCATGATCGAGCCATGATCTGTGGCAGTCCACAAATGCTGAATGACACCGCAGCGTTATTAGATGAGCGAGGGTTTGTGGTTTCTCCTCGCATCGGTGTACCCGGCGACTATGTGATTGAACGTGCTTTTGTTGAGAAATAAGACTTTATTGAATAAAGACCTCATCACCAACACGAATAACACCAGCTTCAGCAATAGCGCCATAGACTCCCAGGTTTTGGTCAGCTTGCTTCACAATCGTACGAAGCATTTTTTTATCTGATGGTATATGGCGCTGTTGTCGGGTAATAGCGCCACATCGTGGCGTGGTGCCACAACATTGCACTGTCGTCTGACCAATCTGAATCGTTTTATCTAACCAGGCTTGCTCAATCAAACCTTCCATACCTGGAACCGTTTCGATGACAATATTTGGACGGAAGCGCTCTACTGCCCAGTCAGAGTCAGGTTTAAGCTGTTTCATATAATCCAGTGTGGCAGTCGTCAGCATATGAAACGGGGTGACCAAGAAAAAGGTGCCTGGGAGCGATACGTACTCCTGAGCCTGCTCGGGCAGGTTATCCAAATCCGGTAAGGCTTCTCCAGGCTCCCGATCAAACGTGGCTTTTAATTCTTCCAACCAAGTGTGATCGTCTTGTTTATATCGTTTGTAGAAATCCTGCTCTTCAATAGGCTTAAGCGGCTGTAATGTGGAATCAAACCCGGTTAGCAAAGTCAGTAACTGATTGACCTGTGGCTCATCACTGCCAATCACGGCGCCATCAGGAAAAGTGATATCAACCTGATCATCTGGTCCGGTCGCATCTCCACGTCGGCACTTTGCATTGCAGCGTAATAATTCAGGCCGAAATTTACAGCTTTGGATTTCCTGTCGCTGAGTATCTTGTAATGCCCAGATACGATCGCCAGTTAAACCATTTTCACCTAGATAACATTGTTCAAGCTGTTCCCCTGCCATCCCTTTGACTGGATAACGCCAGATTTGTTTGATTGTGCCAACCTTGAGCATAAAACCACCTTATGTCCGTGATGCGATAACTGGTGCTAAGCTTAAGATTGTGTGTCCGGTCTGTATATCCGGCATTTTACGTAGATAATTTTCTTCGGGCATAAAAAAAGCCCCAACGAGTGGGGCTTTTTTGCTCTCGATTTGAGAAACTATTATCTGTTGCAGATGTACATAGTTACTTCGAAACCGAAACGCATGTCTGAATATTCTGGTTTAGTCCACATGATAATCACCTCGCTTTGTGTTTGTTAGTACGGTTCCTATGTTACGAGTACGTGGCAAATGACAATAGCGTATTTTTCTTTTGATCACTCAGGATTTTCCTGAGTAATGATAAATTGATTATCCGTCAGTTTGGCAGGAGTAAAGAAGCGAGGCTCAAGAAAATCAGAAAGCCCAGTGTATCGGTCATTCCTGTAGTGATAATACTACTGCCCAATACCGGATCCTGTTTCAGCTTCTTTAGAATCAACGGAATACTTACGCCGATTAAGGCCGCTAACACCATCGTGCCAGACATGGCTAGCATCATTACAAAGGCCAAGCCCAGATTCTGATACAAAAATAGCGTTAGCAATCCCGTTAAACTTCCCCATATCAGCCCATTCACCGCAGCCACGGAAAACTCTTTTATATAAAGCCGTCGAAGATTATTGGCGTCGAGTTGTTTTAATGCCAGCCCACGAATCACCAGCGCCACCACCTGATTCCCCGTGTTGCCGCCTATATTAGCGGTGATGGGTAATAAGGCAGCTAGTGCCACCATACTGCTAATCGTGGTCTGGAACTGATCAATCACGCGAGAAGCAATCAATACAATCACCAGATTCAGTGCAATCCACGGCCAGCGATTTTTAGCTGACTTCATCATTGGGTCAAACAAGTTTTCTTCTTTCGATAAGCCTGCCTGAGCGAGAAACTGGCGCTGCGACTGTTCTTCCAGTAGATCCATTAGCGAGCTGACACGTAATACCCCAACCAGTTTCTGATGTGCATTCACCACCGGTGCTACCAATAATTCATAACGCTCAAAATCACGTGCCGCTTCATCGGCAGAATCGGTGGTATGAAAGATATGGGCTTGCTTCAACATGCAATCGGCTACCCGTAAATCACCTCGTTTGATTAATAAATCAGAGACGAGCAGCAGTCCCTGAAATAAACCCGCCGAATTGATCACCATGATAAAACCGGACTCATCCGGTAACTTCCCTTTCTGACGTAACTCACGTAACACTTGATCTAAGGTTTGATGCTCAAGTACCACAGCAAAATCATATTCCATCCAGGCACCAACGCTTTCTTCAGGAAAGAGTAAGGTGGACTGTACATTTTCACGCTGCTGCTGTGGTAATGAGGATAAGACGCTATCACCGATCTCATCTGGTAACTCTTGCATCAGATCCGCAATTTCATCAGTATCGAGATGCGATGCCGCCCGAATCAAATCGGTTGGTTGTAATTCTGCTAATAAGGTTTGTCGTAAACTATCAGAAAGCTCCAGCAGCACCGCCCCCATATGCTCACTTTGCAGCAGTTGCCAAATAAACGAGCGCTGTACCGGCGGTAATTGCTCAAGCAGATTTGCTATGTCATATGGATGTAAGCGGTTTAACAGCTGCTGAATTTCACCTTGATACTGCTTGACGGTTAACAGCTCGACTAATGCCTGCTTATCCTTATTCTCCTGACGTATTGTCAGGGTTTCCACTAACTCCTGGCGATTAAGCAAATCATAAATTAAGTGAAATATATGCTCTGTTTGCTTCAGTTGTTGCACGCAAAACGCCTCATCATATTTAGTGCCGACCTTTTAGTATGCGTCAGAGATATTTCAATCTTCTGTTTGCTTCAGTTGTTGCACGCAAAACGCCTCATCATATTTAGTGCCGACCTTTTAGTATGCGTCAGAGATATTTCAATCTGATGATGACTGAAATGCACTTCCCCTTTAGCGGGAAAACTTTCCAGTATTTCAATAAATTATTCTTAAAAAGAGTCAGATGCAGTAAGATCACCGATTGCTTTATTAGACGTTGCCTTACATTGTGAACTCAAACCGCCCTAAGCTATTCAGCGTATTGCTCAGACGAATTAACCACTGTTTCCGTTCTGCCAAAGACGTATCCGCAGTGACGATTAGAACGACTGTTCAGTTACCCATTATTCTTAATGATGGCAGTGAGGCCATGGCAGAAATGTATAGCTTTTCGGGTTTTGTGGATGGCAAAGAACACTTTGCTTTGAAGCTTGGTAGACCCGATCCCACACATCCTCTTGTGCGCATCCATTCGGAGTGTGTTACCGGTGATGCGCTGGGTTCAGCACGCTGTGATTGCGGACCGCAATTACAGGAGGCATTAAGTTTATTCAATAAAGAAGGTGGCTATTTACTGTATCTGCGTCAGGAGGGCCGCGGCATTGGTTTGTATGAAAAACTCGATGCCTATCGTTTGCAGGAACAGGGACATGACACCTTTACCGCCAATCTCGAACTTGGTCATAACGTCGATGAACGGGATTATCAAGCAGCGGCTGATATTCTGAATGCACTCAAGCTGAATCAGATTATGCTAATGACTAACAATCCGGACAAACGTCAGCAACTGGAAAAGGCCGGTATTCAGGTTCATGGCACACGGCCTACCGGGGTATTTGCAAACCGCCATAACCATGGTTATCTGACATCTAAAATCCACCGGGGCAATCATCAGATTAGTATTGACGAGCTGCTAAGGAAGCCCTAGACAACATCCAACTATTGAAAATATTGATGAATCTCTTTCAAGTTTGTTTGGATATACTCTAAAAAAGCCTGAGTAACAGGGGTTGCATGTTTACCCTGAGGGGATACCAGACACCAACTGCGTCGCAGTGGGAAACCTTTAATTACCGGACTGACCAACTGGCCCAGCCGCAGCTCAGATAACACACTCAACCTCGGTAAAACAGCGACACCTAACCCAGCTAGAACAGCATGCTTTAGTGCATCATTAGAACCAAACTGCATGGAGACATTCAGCGATAAACGTTGTTGCTGACAATGCTGCTCTAAGGCCAGTCGATTACCAGATCCAGATTCACGACTGAGCAATTGTGCATCAAGAAATTGCTGCGGATGGATATGCTTTTTTGTGGCAAGTGGATGGTGTACGGGCACCACGGGTATCAATTCATTATCCAGAAAGGGTAAGGACGATAAGGAACGATCATTAGGTACCAAGCCCATGATCACCAAATCTTCTTTATTGTCATTCAAACGCTCAATGGCCTGCGTACGGTTCACAATATTCAGGTTTACATTGACCGATGGATACTGCTGTAAAAACCCTCTTAATACATGCGGCACCGCATACTGGGCTGAACTGACCGCACACAGATTTAACTCACCTGAAAGCTTTCCCTCCAGTCGATGTAAATCACTCTGCAAACTGGCGACTTGCTCAAATATGGCATCAATATGTTCAGCTACCCGTTCACCTGCTCGCGTGCAATAAAGCTTTCTACCGACATATTCGAATAACGGCTGCCCCAGCGCTGACTCCAGTTTTTTGATTTGAGAACTGACGGCGGGCTGAGTCAGCCCCAAACTTTCTGCCCCTTTTCCATAACCTTGCTGTTGATAGACAGCTCGAAACACCTGCATTTGACGAAAAGACAGTCGACTAATTAATTGCTGTAAAGTCAATGACATAAAAATTAAAAAACCTTATACATAAGTAATTACTTATCACTAATCAAAATTATATCAATTTTTCATTATGTATGATTTCCTCTAGCCTATTTCCTAGATTCAATCTGGAGTAGCTCATGTTGAAAAAAGTGTTAATCGCCAATCGTGGTGAAATTGCTGTGCGCATTGTTCGCGCATGTGCAGAAATGGGCATTCGTTCAGTCGCTATTTATACCGAACCCGATCGTTATGCATTACACGTCAAACGTGCTGACGAATCCTATTCACTTGGTGATGATCCACTCGCTGGCTATCTTGATCCATTACGTATTGTGAACTTAGCGATAGAAACCGGTTGCGATGCTATCCATCCTGGCTATGGTTTCTTATCTGAAAATGCCGAATTTGCCCGCCTGTGTGAAAAACACAACATCACTTTTGTTGGTCCCAAATCCAGCGTTATTGAAAAAATGGGCGATAAAACAGCCGCTAGAGACAGTATGCGCGATGCTGGTGTACCCATTACACCGGGCTCTGACGGCAACTTAGCGGACTTAGATGAAGCGTTAGCGCTGGCTGAAGAAGTGGGTTATCCAGTAATGATCAAAGCCACCTCTGGTGGTGGTGGTCGTGGTATCCGTCGTTGTGATAGTGCCGACGAATTGCGCCAACAGTATCCACGCGTTATTTCTGAAGCGACAAAGGCATTCGGTTCTGCTGAAGTTTTCCTTGAGAAATGTATTGTTGACCCTCGTCATATTGAAGTACAAATCCTCGCTGATAGCGAAGGCAATGTCGTGCATTTGTATGAACGGGATTGTTCTATTCAGCGCCGTAATCAAAAACTGATTGAAATTGCACCAAGCCCACAACTGACACCTGAGCAGCGTGATTATGTCGGTGGCCTGGCTGTCAAAGCGGCTCAAGCAGTGAATTATGAAAATGCGGGGACCGTCGAATTTTTGCTCACTGGTAATGAAGTGTATTTCATGGAGATGAATACCCGGGTTCAGGTAGAGCACACCATTACCGAACAAATTACCGGTATTGATATTGTCCGTGAACAATTACGTATCGCATCTGGCTTGCCGTTAAGCTACCGCCAGCAAGACATTGCCTATCGCGGCTATGCTTTACAGTTTCGGATTAATGCCGAAGATCCAAAAAATGACTTCCTACCGAGCTTCGGACGCATCACCCACTACTATGCACCAGGCGGCCCTGGTGTCAGGGTAGATACCGCTATCTACACCGGTTATGAAATCCCACCGTATTTCGACTCGATGTGTCTGAAACTGGTGGTATGGGCACTGGATTGGGAAGATGCGATCAGTCGTGGTCAACGCGCTCTGGATGATATGCGTTTACACGGCATTAAAACCACTGAGAACTACTACAAACAAATTCTCAATCATCCTGATTTCCGATCTGGTCATTTCGACACAAGTTTTGTGCCTAACCATCCGGAATTACTTAACTATTCGAATAAACGACGTCCCAGCGCAGTGGCGCTGGCTTTGGCCACTGCAATTGCAGCCCATGCAGGCTGGTAAGCCTTAAACACTGCTGGAGATTTTATGAAAAAAATTGAAGTTACTGATGTCATTCTGCGTGATGCTCACCAATCACTTATCGCCACTCGTATGCGCACTGACGATATGCTGCCTATCTGTGACAAGCTCGATCAGGTCGGTTATTGGTCACTGGAAGTCTGGGGCGGTGCCACATTTGATGCCTGTGTTCGCTACCTAAAAGAAGATCCTTGGGAAAGACTCAGACAATTAAAACAAGCCTTACCCAATACCCGTTTACAAATGTTATTACGTGGCCAAAACCTGTTGGGTTACCGCCATTATGCTGACGATGTGGTCAGTGCTTTTGTCGAGCGTGCGGCTGAAAACGGTATTGATGTATTTCGTATTTTTGATGCGCTGAACGACCTGCGTAATCTGGAAACCGCCATGAAAGCGGTCAAAAAAGCCGGTAAACATGCTCAAGGTACGATTAGCTACACCACCAGCCCGGTTCATACTCCTGAATTGTTTGTAAAACAGGCCAAAGATCTACAAAAAATGGGCGCAGACTCGATTGCCATTAAAGATATGGCTGGTCTATTGGCTCCTTATCCGACCTACGATTTAGTGAAAGCCATTAAATCAGAAGTCGACTTACCTTTAGTTATTCATTCTCACGCGACTTCTGGTCTGGCAGCACAATGTCAGTTAAAAGCCATTGAAGCGGGTGTGGATCGTATTGATACCGCCATTTCTTCATTTGCCAGCGGTACCAGCCACCCAGCGACTGAATCTCAAGTTGCTGCATTGCGTAATACAGACTGGGATACTGGCCTTGATTTGAACCTGTTATCCGAAATTGCCGACTATTTCCGTGACGTTCGCAAAAAATACCACCAGTTTGAAAGCGAATTTACGGGCGAAGATGTGTCTGTCCAAATCAATCAGGTTCCGGGCGGCATGATGTCAAATCTGGCCAACCAATTAAAAGAACAAAACGCACTGGACAGAATTCGCGATGTGTTTGCTGAAATTCCACGCGTTCGTGAAGATCTGGGTTTTCCACCATTGGTGACACCCACATCACAAATTGTGGGTACTCAGGCGGTATATAACGTCTTAGCCGGTGAACGTTATAAAACCATCACTAATGAAGTGAAACGTTATCTTCAGGGTGGCTACGGTCAGCCACCCGCACCTGTTAATGCACAATTGCAGAAAAAAGCCATTGGTAACGAAGAAGTGATCGACTCTCGTCCTGCTGATGCGCTGGCACCAGAGCTGGATAAACTCAGAGCCGATATTGGCGAGTTAGCGACATCAGAAGAAGATGTACTGACTTTTGCCATGTTCCCGGATCTCGGTCGTGAATTCTTGCAACAACGTGCTGAAGGCACATTGAAACCTGAGCCATTATTACCTGTTAGTGAAGCTAATAATGATAAAGAAAGCATTGCTACCGAGTTTAAAGTGGATGTCCATGGTGAAAGCTATGACATTGCCATCACCGGTGTAGGTGATGTTGGCGGTGGTAAACGTAAGTTCTACATATCTATCGATGGCATGCCAGAAGAAGTCACTTTCGAAGCGTTAAATGAGTATGTAAATGATGGCGGTAATACCGGTGGTCGTAAGAAAGCCACCGATCCGGGTCATGTCACAGCACCGCTGCCTGGCAATGTGGTTGAAGTTCTGGTGAAAGAAGGCGACAAAGTGGAAGCAGGTCAGGCCCTATTAGTCATGGAAGCCATGAAAATGGAAACCGAACTACTGGCTAATATCGCTGGAACGGTTAAAGCATTACACGTGAAGAAAGCCGACCGTGTGACACCAGGTGAAACCTTAATCGAGATCGTCGAATAAGCTTACCAATAAAGCCCATTATAGTAACGCCATGATGGGCGTAAGCCTGGCCCGTAATACGGGCCATAGGCGAACGGGTCATAATAATAAGGATGACTCCGCCAATAAGGATCACGCGAATAGTCCGCTTGCGTCCAGCGGTACAATTCAGAAGAGATCACAACCGGTAAGCTCATTGATTTCTTATCGATTGTGACGGTCTCTTTCTTCTCAACCGTGCCGGCAACAGTGATTAATGTACCCGCTTTATAGATATATGGATCGATAAAACTTTCAGAATGAATTAAAAATCGTCCTTGGCTGACACCATCACTATCCGGTCTTCCAAAACTATTTAGTGGAAACTGTACAACATGAATCGTTGAGCCATTATCATCATTTTCCACTTTAATGACTTGTCCCCCCCAACGTATCACTTCACCTTTGTGCTGTTCAGCTTCAACAGCGACCTGACTTAACTGCCAGTCAGGGCTTGGGGCTTCTTTAATCGCCATTGGCAAATTACTACATGCGCTCAGCAGTAACATTAATAGAGGAAATAAAGCACGCATTGCTTGTACCTTCATTTGTTCAATAGCTGTGTGACCAGAGCGGTATTCTGTTAGTTCAGTTCAACAGCGTCTTTCATTGCAGGGATTTTCCAGTCTCTAAAGTAGCGATGAGCGACAGTAACTCCTGATAGAGTTTATCGAACTCATCTAGAAACGCTCTGGCTTCCCCCATCTTGTCAGCAAGTGCATATTCCCGCATTGTTATCGCCAAGTTATGCCATTTCAGATGCGTTGCAACCAACTCATCTAACCATTCGTGCTCGAACAGGTTCTGATTCTTTACGCGTTCAACCCACGTGCCACAATGACAGTAATGCACATCCATAATTGGCCATTGTGGTGATTGAGCCGTATCACTGCTCTCATCAAAGTTACTCAAAAACACTTGTCGCCAGCGTTCAAGCGTTAGCATGAAAAACCGTAATGCCTTCTGTCTTGGTGTGAGTGATAAACGAGATGCTGATACCCAGCCTACTTCAGCATGATAATGTCTGAGCCACGACATCACGTCATCGCTTGGCATGGGTCTGGCTATGCCATAGCCCTGAGCGTTTTCGCAGCCAATCAACAACAACATTAATCCATGCTCGACCGTCTCAACACCTTCTGCAATGACTTGTCTGTCGAACGCTTCAGCCAGGCCGGTTACACCATCAACAATCGTATAGTCCTGTGGATCATCAAGCATGTCACGAATAAAGCTTTGGTCGATTTTAATCGTATCGGCACTCAAGTGACGTAAATGTGTCAGTGAGGAGTAGCCAGTACCAAAATCATCCAATGCCACTGATACACCAATGGAATCCTTGCATTGCCTTATGACCTTGGTGATGGCCCCAATATCACCTAGAGCGGTGGTTTCGACTATTTCCAGTTGTAGGTATTCCGGCCCAATATCGGGATACTCGGCCAGTAACGTCTCCATGTCACTTACAAAGGCATCAGATTGTAAATGGTAAGAGGCAATGTTGACACTGATGGAGATCATATACCCTTGCTGGTGTAGGAACTGGAGTTGCTTAAGTGCTTGCTGCAAGACCCACCGTCCGATCTCAATTTCTAGTTCGCTGTCAGCAATCACGGGCAAAAACTTGAGCGGTGTTAATAATCCCCTCGTTGGATGCTGCCAACGTATCAGTGCTTCCATGCCAAAGACTTCACCGTTTGTCATGTTCACTTTTGGTTGATAGAACAAACAGAACTCATCGGTTTTTAAGGCCTGACGGATATCATGCAACAGCTGTTGTTTTTCTATAGTCAGCTGATTATCGGCTGGGTTGAATAGCTGGTAGTGATTCCGACCAGATAATTTTGCCTGGTACATACTTTGATCAGCATGGCGGAGTAGCGTGTCCAGATCATCGCTTTCCTGTGTATAAAAACTAACCCCACTGGAAGCACTGATAGTCAGGCGTAAATCATCTACGTAGTATGGCTGAGCAATAGAGTGGTGTATCCGTTTCAACATGTCTTCACATTCCTGTAAAGACTCCACATCACGAAAGATGATGGCAAACTCATCACCACCAAACCTTGAGATGGTATCTTCTTCCCGAACATTGTTTCGTAAGCGATTAGCCACCTCAATTAGCAGCTGATCGCCAACATCATGTCCATAGGTATCATTGACCGGCTTAAAATCATCGAGATCCAGAAAGCAAATTGCCAGCATCGTTTTTGCACGTTTACAATGCGCCACTGCCTGTAAGAAACGATCAGCCAGCAAGGCACGATTGGGAAGCTTAGTCAGCACGTCATAATGGGCCATCAATTCCAAGGTATCTTGCTGCTGTTTGGCATTGGTAATATCTGAAAACAATCCGACAAAATGACGTGTTGCACCGTCGTCATCAGTCAATGATGAGACCGTTAACAACTCTGCATAAAGCTCACCATTTTTCCTGCAGTTCCATACCTCTCCCTGCCAATAGCCATGGTCGCTGATGGATTTCCACATGTTCTGAAAGAACTCAGGCGAGTGCTTTCCGGAACTCAATAAGTGAGGTGTCTGACCTATCGCCTCTTCACGACTATAGCCTGTGATATGACTAAAGGCGGGGTTCACATCGGTGATAACGCCTTTGGTATCCGTGATCATGATGGCTTCATGAGCCTGATTAAAGACCCGTGAAGAAAAACGTAGCTGCTCTTCAGCCTCTTTACGCACAGTGATGTCATAAATCACTAGCAAGGTCTCATCTCCAAGCGTATTCTCAACTACGGATGAGCTGACCAGGGCTACTCGAGGTTTGCCTTTTTTCGTCTCAATATCAATCTCGAAAGCATGACTCATACTACTGATATGAGCATTCTCTTGAGAGAAATCATGTTTTGATTTTTCCCTTTGTTGCTGTACCAGAAACATGAGCCTTTTCCAGTTAGGTAAGGTTTCAATGTTATCCAGATCGTAACCAAAGGTTTCTTTAAATGACTGATTGATAAACATCACTCGCTGTTGTTTATCCAACAAAATGTAAGGAACAGGTGAAGATTGAATCAAACTGCGGTATTTGTAATTAGCGATCGATGCCATCAAAACAAAACGAATAATGATGGCTGCCAGTAAAAAGATAAAAACGGTCACACCATAAACCGTCAGTACTTCATGCCAGTAAGCTTTGGGTAAAGTAGACCAACCACCTTTTGGTTCAGCCGCGAGTATCCACTCTCCCTCAGGTAGCTTAAGCGTTTGGCTCAATGTGGGCTGTTGGAATAAAGCAGGGTCACCATAAAACACAGCACCTTGTCGCCCTAAGCCATCCTTCCCTCTGATAGCTAATTCAAAAGGCAGGTCCTGGTTCAAGCCAACTTTATTAAAAAATGCTTTGATATCAATGACAGCAGAAATCAGTCCCCAGAAATATTCCTCACCTGTTTTATCATTCTGTAAAAAAACAGGCACACGGGTAATCAGGCCTGTACCACCTTGTTTTAATTCTAGTGGACCGGCCAACACCAGTTCACGTGTTCGCCTTGCTCGGTCAGCTGCTTCAAACTGCTCAGGTTCTTCACGGTAGTTCAGCCCTAACGCATCTTCATTACCCTTTATCGGATAGATGTATGAAATCACCATATCTGGTGCCGCTGCGATATTCCGAATCTCCAGATCGTCATTGACCAGATAACTCACTGCTGAAGCAAACTGTGCTTGCGACAGCTCCTGGTTCACAGCAAATAGGCTGGGAAGGCCTCGAACAAGTTGTATATGCCCCTGTAACTCGGAACTGATACGGTTGTTATATTCGGAGAGTAATTCCTGAGTATTGGCGTATAGCTGAGATTTGTAGTTTTCGGTGACACCTTGACTGATAAACGTCGCGACTGAGATGCAGATCACAGCCAGTACAGCCAATATGCTATAGAATG
This sequence comes from Methylophaga sp. UBA2513, assembly GCF_002341285.1. NCBI lineage: Bacteria > Pseudomonadati > Pseudomonadota > Gammaproteobacteria > Thiotrichales > Piscirickettsiaceae > Methylophaga > Methylophaga sp. UBA2513. The sequence goes on from NZ_DDNT01000007.1 coordinate 71,558, forward strand.
CCATTTTTGTGTAACTGCTAATATGCATAAACGACTATCATCTTAACCAACTGAAATATAACCTCTTTTATGAAGATAGCTCTCGCAAATTATGCACAAAAACAATACGCATTCGCTGTGCTACTGCATTGATACGACACAAGCTTTCCCTACAATGCTTGCAACAGATGCATTAATACCACATATTAACGTGTATACGATTGATTAGCATAGCAATATCTACACATCAAATGATAATTCAAAGATAGTGTTTTCCTGAATGAGTCGGTGACCCAAAGCGAACAGAATTGAACAACCAGAATCAGTATCGACCTAATATGAAAAAACAAAGCGGTGGCATACCTCGGTATCTAGCTACTTTCGCAGACTTGATGACGCTATTGCTTTGCTTCTTTGTATTACTGCTGAGCATGGCCGAAATAGATGCGCTGAAATATAAAGTTGTCGTACGCTCCATGGAAAATGCCTTTGGCGTCAAAAAAGAAACGCCAGATCAGATCATCAAAGCCACCAGCATCATTAAACAAACCTTTTCCCCTGCTCCTACTGATACACCCTCGCCCATCTCAAAGATTTTCCAGGAAAGTGTCAATGACGAGCACGCCATAAAAATTCATGATGCCAATTTGTACCAACGGGCAAAATTGAATAGTCTGATGGCTACACTGCAGAAAAAATTTGTTAAAGCGATCACAGCAGGGCAGCTGAGTCTTGAAACCATTGAAGACAGAGTCATTATTCGTATTAATGAAAATGCGTCTTTTCCTTCTGGACAGGCAACGCTAAAACAAGGCATATTGCCAGTTCTGGCTCACATTTCTGATGTACTCACGGAACTGAATACGACATTTGTAGTCGCAGGACATACAGACAATGTGCCACTCAGTAACCTGAATTATCGGTCAAACTGGGAGTTATCTGCCGCCAGAGCGACATCAGTCGTACACGCACTGCTGCGTAATAGCGCGTTGACTCCCGAACAGTTTAGAGTGGAAGCGTATGCAGATACCAGACCCATTCGCTCAAATCTGACATCGCAAGGGCGCGCTATGAATCGTCGGGTTGAAATTGGCATCATTACCCCATAGCCGTAGACTGAATTATCACTATATAATCGAATACAACAGAACACAGATCGGCCCCCTGAAACCAACGGATAAGGACGCATCATGAAAACATCAGACCTACTCGTCAAAGCACTCAAAAACGAAGGGGTCGAATATATCTTCGGCATCCCCGGCGAAGAAAATCTGGATTTTCTTGATTCTTTAAAACATTCCTCTATCAGGCTGATTATTACCCGTCATGAACAAGGGGCGGGCTTTATGGCCGCCAACTACGGACGATTAACAGGCAAACCTGGTGTCTGTTTATCCACTCTCGGGCCCGGAGCCACCAATCTGGTCACCCCGGCCGCCTACGCACAACTAGGTGGCATGCCTATGTTGATCATTACCGGTCAGAAACCCATTAAAGAGAGTAAACAAGCCCTGTTTCAGATTGTGGACGTCGTAAATATGATGCGTCCTATTACCAAGTTCACTAAACAAGTCGTGCATGGCAGCACCATCGCTGCAACTGTTCGAGAAGCTTTCCGGATTGCCGTTGAAGAAAGACCAGGCGCGGTTCACATTGAACTGCCAGAAGACATTGCCGCAGAAGAAGCCCATCAGCGCATCTATACGGTGGAAACTATCCGTCGCCCCGATGCGGATAACCGCACGATTCAGCATGCATTGAAAATGATAGAAGAGGCGTCAATGCCTCTGCTACTGATTGGTGCCGGCGCCAACCGGAAACGTGCCAGTGCCGCACTGACAAAATTTGTCGAACATACCGGTATTCCTTTTTTCAACACGCAACTGGGTAAAGGCGTGATTGATGAGCGACATGACAGCTATCTGGGTACCGCCGCTTTATCTGAATCTGACTTTCTACATTGTGCTATCGAGCGCGCTGACCTCATTATCAATGTGGGTCACGATGAAGTAGAAAAGCCGCCTTTCTTTATGAAAGATGGCGGGGCTCAAGTCATCCACATTAATTTCCATGCAGCAGAGATTGATCCGGTTTATTTCCCTCAGCTCGATGTGGTTGGTGATATTGCTACCTCGATTAACCGCCTTCGTGCCGGGCTTGAAGTGCAACCGCACTGGGACTTTTCTTACTATTACAGAGTCAAACAGGAAGTCAACGAGCGGCTGTCTAAATACAGTGACGATGAGCGCTTCCCTATTCTGCCGCAAAGTGCTGTTCGCATTATCCGAGAGGCGATGGGAGAGGAAGATATTCTCGCGCTGGATAACGGTGTATATAAAATCTGGTTTGCACGCAATTATCCAAGCTATTACTACAACTCTCTGTTACTCGACAATGCCCTCGCCACCATGGGCGCAGGCTTGCCCACCGCAATGATGGCAAAAATGCTGAATCCGGATCAAAAAGTCATGGCTGTCTGTGGTGATGGCGGCTTTATGATGAACTCACAAGAAATGGAAACAGCCGTAAGATTAGGCTTAGATTTAGTGGTGCTGATTTTCAATGATAATGCCTACGGCATGATCAAATGGAAACAAGAAGGCATGGGCTTTGACGATTATGGCCTCAATTTTAATAACCCGGATTTTGTGAAATATGCTGACAGTTATGGCGCTTTTGGCCACAGACCCACCAGTCATGCTGAGTTCATTAAAACGCTGGATTACGCCCTCAATGCTAAAGGGGTGCATCTGATTGATCTGGCTGTTGATTATTCATTGAACTATTCCATCCTCAGTGAGGGTCTGAAACAAAAAATCTGTATTTTATAAGGAGCTTATATAATGACCACGCCCCATTTTCCGTTGAAGATCGCTGGTTTATCCAAAACGGATGCTTCCAGGGCCGAAGTCTTCTCGCCCTTCAATGAACAATTACTCGGTACTGTCGAACAAGCAGATAAAGCGGATATTGAAACGGCATTAAGTACGGCTCATGATCTTTACAAAGATCGCTCACAATGGCTCCCCGTTGTTAAACGCATTGCTATTCTGGAAAAAGCCGTTGAGCTCATGAAGGCGGATGCTGAGAGCCTAGCCATCGGTGCCGCTGAAGAAGGTGGTAAACCACTTATCGACTCGCAGGTTGAAATGGCACGCTGTATTGATAGCATTCGAGCCTGCATCGATGGATTGCGTAATGATGCCCCTCATACTATTCCCATGGGTATCAACCCAGCTTCGCAACATCGTTTAACAACCATACGTAAAGAGCCAATTGGTGTGGTGGTTGCTATCAGTGCCTTTAACCACCCACTTAACCTTATAGCCCACCAGGTGGGTCCAGCGATTGCGACGGGTTGTCCAGTCATTGTAAAACCTGCTGAAAAAACACCTTTATCCTGTTTTCGCTTAGTGGAGATATTCCACAAAGCCGGTTTACCGGAAGGTTGGTGCCAGGCGTTACTTACACAAAGTCACGAAGATACCGAGTCTCTGGTCACAGATGACCGTGTGGCATTTCTGAGTTTTATCGGCAGCGCCAAAGTGGGTTGGTATTTACGCTCTAAACTCGCACCAGGCACACGTTGTGCGCTGGAACACGGTGGTGTCGCCCCGGTTATTGTGACCGAAGACGCTGATATTGACGCGGCTGTTCCCGGTCTCAGTAAAGGCAGTTTTTATCATGCAGGACAAGTATGTGTATCAGTACAACGAATCTATGCGCATCGTTCTATAGCCAGACAGCTGGCAGAAAAATTGGCAGCAGCGGCTAAACAGCTCAAGGTAGGTGACCCGGTATCTGCTGATACCGAAGTCGGCCCTATCATCAAAAAAAGTGAATTAACCCGGATAGATAACTGGGTCAAAGAAGCGATCGACGCCGGTGCCGAATGTCTGTGTGGTGCCAAGGCACTGGATGATAACTGCTATGCACCAACCGTGTTATTTAACCCACCCGCTGATGCAAAAGTGACCACGTCGGAGGTCTTCGGCCCGGTGGTAAATGTGTATCCATTTGGCGATGTTGATGATGCGTTGGCCGCGGCGAACAGCCTACCCTTTGCATTTCAGGCCTCGGTCTACAGTCGTGAATTAAACGCAGCCATATATGTGGCTGATAAACTCGACTCATCTGCTGTGATGATCAATGAACACACTGCGTTTCGTGTCGACTGGATGCCGTTTGCCGGCTTGAAACATTCAGGCTTGGGAACGGGGGGTATTCCTTACACCATGGAAGATATGCAAGTGGAAAAAATGGTTGTCATCACCTCTAAAGGTATTTCTGCCTAGCATGTTCACGCCATCACTTAAGGCACTATCGACGATAGTGCCTTATTTTCTTGTGTTTGTGAGTCTCTTAGCAGCAGAAAGTCATGCACAGACCGATGTGCGAGCCGTCACTAAACCTAACGTAAAAGAATTTGTTCCACTGACTACCAGCAAGTTATCGTCTCTGACGCTTAAGCCAGCGGGTTGTATCCAGAAAACTGAAACGGTGAGCTTGTTAGGTAAGCTGAGCGAAGCTCCTAGAGGGTGGGCACTGAAATCGGGAGACAAGTGGTTCACCCTGGACAATACAAAAGTCAGTGATAATCAGTATTTACTCGAGCTTCCCGAAGCCGGTCTCACAGCCGGACAGAGTTATCCCCTGTATGTCGTTAACGCGAATAATAAAAAAGACTCGGGATTAAAAATCACTATCTGCCCCGCCTTCACACTTTTACCATTAATCCCAGCCGACACTAAAACTGATTAATAAACGCGATTATCGTTTGTCTCAATTCATCGCTGCCTCTCAGAGGTTTAGCCAAATGTGACACCATGGCAACGTGATTTAAATCGTCAAACTCAACAAGTTCAACAGCACCGTTTTTCTGCTTAATTTTCGTTGCCAGATTGACACTGTTTTTAGGTAAGACCGTGCGGTCCTTATTGCCAACCATCAAGAGCATCGGAGGATTATTTCCTTCCACAAAATGAATAGGTTGGCTTTGCCAACGTTGTTTTTCCGGACCAAATATCTGCTTTAGACGGTCACTTTGCAATGGTAAGAAGTCATAAGGCCCTGCCAAGCCGATCATGGCTGTGACGTCTGTCGGCTGATGATGATATTTCGCTAAATAGGTGGCATCCAGACTGAGTAATGCAGCGATATGCGCACCGGCGGAATGCCCAGCGAGGATCACATGTCCCGCCTCTCCACCATATTCATTAATATGCTCCAATACCCAGGTCACAGCACGGGCACCATCATCCACAAACGCGGGAAAGACGACTTCTGGGTATAAGCGATAGTCAGGAATCACGACAATATAACCGGCAGAGGTGAGCGCCTCAGCAACAAACTTATAATCTGCTTTGCTGCCAGAATCCCAGCTACCGCCATAAAAGAAGACGACAGTCTTCAATGGATGATCTGATATCGTGTGGGCAGGTAAATAAATGTCTAATTTTTGCCTGTTCTCATCACCATAGGCTTTATCCGCTAGTTTCTGATAGCCATTGTCTGGTACAAGCGCATTCAATACAGTCACTGGCGAACAGGCCTGACATATTGAGACCAGGACCGCTGTCACTGTGCTTCGAAGCACATGTCGACACGTTTTACTCATGCAATTTTCACTCATTTAACAGCCTATCAGAAAGAAGATAAGCTTTTGATTTATATTGTTATTAGGTTCACGTGAAATTCACGTTAAGCGGCAGCGACTGAATCTAACAATCAAGTCAAAGGTGACGACGATGAAACAGTTTCTACTCACAGCGGCGATGCTACTTCTGCTTAGTTCTATCTCACCTGCCAGCGCCAATAAAGTGGCCATTCAATATGAGTTTGATGCTGTCAGTCCTTTTTATGGTGACACAGCGATCGTGGTCCAAAATAAACAAGGCATCCCACATGTGGGTCTGATTAATAAAGCGGGCGAATTTATTCTCCCTCCTCAAAAACAGACTGAGATTACCGCCTTTCATGAGGGACTTGCTCCCATCCGTATTGATCAACATTGGGGAATGATCAACACCCAGGGTCAGATGATTATCCCCGCATTGTATAAAAAGCTGAGCCCATTCAACGACGGCCTGGCGGCTGCTTTGGAAAATGATAAATGGGGCTATATCAACACAGAGGGTAATTGGTCTATCTCACCACGCTTTGATAAAGCAGAATCATTCAGCGAAGGTAAAGCGACTGTGAAGCAATATGGTTCTTGGGGATTTATCGATACACAGGGAAAGTGGGTTGTTCAGACACAGTTTCGTGAGTCACAACCCTATAGCGAGGGTTTCGCCGCTGTAAAAACTAAAGATGGTTGGGGCTATCTGAACGCGAAAGGACAAATGCATATCACACCTCAATTCGAGACGGTGTTTTCTTTCAGTGAGCAGCTCGCTTTGGTGAGTTCTAACAAAAAATGGTGGTTTATTTCTTCTGATGGGCATCCCATCAGTGATACAAAATACGACCGTGCCATGCCTTTCAGTGAAGCAAAAGCCGTGATTATGCTGGATGGCAAATATGGTTATATTGATAAGCAAGGCAAAACAATCATCCCACCACACTTTGACAATGCCTGGTCATATAAAAACGGCTTAGCCAGAGTGGAAAACGCGGGTAAAGTGGGATCTGTGGATAACACCGGACACGTCGTTATAGAGCCTCAATTCAAATGGGGGCAGTCTTTTCAGGAGGGCTTGGCGCCAGTCAAACATCAGGGAAAGTGGGGTTATGTATCCTTGGACTGATTGGCTGCCGCTTCCATTAGCTTCACATCAAAAGGTTTACTATCCTCGCCAAAATACAGTGTGCTGTGTGGGAATGGAATTTCGATATTTTTCTCGTCAAAGCTCAGCTTGATACGTCTTAAAAACTCCCGTCCCACCGTCCACTGTTGAATCGGTAACGTTTTAATTCTGCCTTTGATAACGACAGCTGAATTATCCAGTTTATCCACACCAAAAATTTCTGGTGGTTCAATTATCAGGTGTTTCATATCCTCATCAGCCATCATACTGTCAGCAACTTCTCGGATGACTTTGGTCACCTCGTCGGTGTTCTCTTTGTAAGCAACACCAATGTCAAAAACATACGCTGACCACTCTGTCGTCATATTACTCAACGTCGTGATGGTGCCATTGGGGAAAAAATGTACGATCCCCGCCAAGTCACGTAGCACCGTTGTCCGGAAGTTGATAGCTTCGACCAGCCCACCCGTGCCATTAATGACAGCTACATCCCCCACTCGGATCTGATTTTCCAAAATAATAAAAAAGCCTGAAATAACATCACGAACCAGATTCTGAGCACCAAACCCAATTGCTAACCCCACAATCCCCGCACTAGCAAGCAATGGCCCAACTTCTACACCAATCTCTCTCAGAATTATCAGGAAGAAAGTAATCCAGATCGCGAGCAAACCTGCTTGCTTTAGGAGCCTGACAATGGTTTCGATACGTTTTCTGGACTCGAGTGATGATTCACCTCGTGCTGTCGCTTTGCCGACCAGTCTTAGTTCAAACCGCTGTAATGCTGATTTGAGTAACCATGTTGTCACCCAGGCCACAATAAAGATAATCACCATTCGAAAACTGGTGGTGATAATAGTAGACCAGCTGATTTGCTCAATAAATGTCTTTATGGGTTCCATCGTATACTCCGATAAAGGGGGTGAATTCAGACGTCATATCCGAGATAATAATTAACTTGATTATGTTCGTTAACAACGCTGTTAACTCATCCTGTCTTTAGTATTAACGACTCAAAGCCCGCCCGTGGGTTCCATCCATTGTCGTGAGCGAGTAAACGATGATTGCTCAATCTCAACTTTTTGACTATCTTTAAACACAGCGATTCCTGGAACAATTTATGACGTATTGTATTGCCATATCATTAGATAAAGGACTGGTTCTAACCTCAGACTCAAGAACCAATGCCGGTATTGATCAAGTCAGTACATACAGCAAAATGTTTCGTTTCAATACGCATGCTGACCGCTGTATTACCATATTAAGTGCCGGTAATCTGGCCACCACGCAATGTGTTATTGAACAGATAAACCGGGATCTACGGGAAAATAGTGAGACCAGCCTCAATAGCACACACTATCTTTCTGATACCGCTGACTATGTAGGTGATGTGTTAAATCAACGCATCAAGCGTTATAGCGAAGATCAGCAATCCGGCTTTTCACCTGATGCGACCTTATTACTGGCTGGCCAAATAAAAGGGCAACCACCCCAAGCCTTTCTGATTTATCCACAAGGAAACCACATTACCACCAGCCGTGAAACACCCTACTTACAAATAGGTGAGAGTAAATATGGCAAACCGGTATTAGATCGTTTTCTCACCATGCAAACGTCACTCACCGATGCCGCTACCTGTGCATTAATTTCTATGGATTCCACCATGAAAAGTAATGTCAGTGTCGGCCCGCCGATTGAGGTGCTGGTATACGAGACAGATAGCCTGGTCTTTAAGCATCATTATCGTTTCGATGCAGAAGATACTTTTTTGATTAACCTACGGCGGGAATGGGGTAATAAATTAAATCAGGCATTTAAGGAAATGCCGCGGATTCCCGAGGCTTTCTCAACGACTTCAACAACTGATGAATAAAAAGTAATTTTCTTCTGACCGGCGCTGAAACGACAAAGGGGTAAGCATCTGTATTGCCAACACTTCGATTCAGTGCATTCATTTTCACCACCAGCGATAACCAGTCGTTCATCATTACATCAAAATCGCTAGCATAATCAAAATGCTCAATCAGTTCATAGGTCATCGCCGTCTCCATGGTCTCATTCATCATCAAATAATGTGACCAGGTCTCAGCCCAGTCTTCAAGAGGATGCGCACTGGCATAGGCTGACAAGTAGGAGGCTGGCCAGTCTGCTGCGGGTCCGTTTTCATAATACGATTCTAGACTGCTTTGATAATCTTGCTGCTGGTATTCAAACACCTCACAAAACATGGCGTAGTGATCGGTATCTTTTATCAGCATATCCCAATAATAATGGCCGATTTCATGACGAAAATGTCCCAGTAGGGTTCGATAGGACTCGTTCATAGCTTCACGCGTTGCTTCTCTGAAGCTACCATCTGCCTCAGCAGCATTCAGCGTTATCACCCCCTGACTGTGTCCACTTAACACATGCTCAAGTGCCAGCATCGGATTGGTTCTCTGATCTTCAAGGAAGTCAAAAACCAAGCCATTTGGATAGCCTTGATAGGCGCCCTTTATCGGCAGGTTTAACCTCAGAATGCCATAGAGCATACGACGTTTTGCCGCTTCCAGGGTTCGCCAGCGCCGCCAGTTTTCAGGTTGACTCAATATGGGTATGGTGCGTGTTAACGCACATGAAATGCATTGAGTATTAGATGATTCAGCCGGAATCAGCCAATTACAGGCAATCTCATCATCACGGTGCTCACAACTTCGATAGCGCTGCAGTGGAAAAAGATCGGTCATCAACCAGGCCTTATCATCTTCTTGCAGGCTGGTTAACTGTTGTAGCTCTGGAATAAACCCCAACTGACTGCCACAAACACCACAGTGGGTATTGTCGAAGAAAATTTCCTGCCCACATTGGCAAAAGAACCGTTTCATGAAACGGAGTAGTCCGGATAAAACCAATTAGTGGTAATACTGGTATTCAGTCGATTTAAGGCGATTTGTAACTCATCCATCATCAATCGAATAGTTTCTGGCGGATTTCTCTCCGGACTATATGCCTGTAGATCATTCAGAATCTCAGCCTGCTGTGCCAACATGTGTTTATCTCCAGGTAAATACTCTAAGTAATTTCCTACCGACTTGACAGAAAAGCTCAAAGAACGCGGGAAAGCTGTATTTTGAATTAAAAATGCCAACACATTTTCCCCTTTCAATGAGGAGTTATGTGCTTGAATATACATTTGCTGGGCATTTAGAACTCTCAGTAATGTCGCCCACAAAATACCTTCGTGCTGTTTTAGAGTTTCACTTCGGTTATCTGACATCAGCAATGCCGACAACTCCAATATTCGGCTGGTCATATCTGCCCGTTCTAGATGTTTACCCGCCTGTAAAAAGTCATAAGCAAAATTACGACTCATGTGATTGGCAATCATACCCCATATACATTGACATGACTCCATGATAGTGAGTAATAACTTCTGTCTGCGACGTCGATTACCAATGGATGATAATTCACTCTTCACTAATAAGTGTAGCTCATTCACCTGCTCCCAGACTTCTTCTGGTAATACATCCAATGAGGTTCGGGCATTTTCTCTCACAGCCGCCAGATTATTAATCAATGAACCACCATAGCCAGGATCAGCTAATAGAAAATGCATAATGTCATATTCATTTTCACGCGGATGTTTTCTGTAATAAATCTGCTCAGCATCAAAAATGGTCACCAAGGTAAACCAGTTCACTTCCATATGCTCGGGCAAGTCCATTAATAGTGCGGTATGCACATTAATTAATCGCGCCGTGTTTTCCACGCGCTCTAAATAACGAGCCAACCAATACACTCTCTCAGCAACACGAGATAACATTAGTCTTCCTCCATGAAATGGCGACTATCATCAACAATCCAGGTATCTTTACTACCGCCCCCCTGTGACGAGTTAACAACTAACGAACCCTCGACCATCGCTACACGAGTCAGCCCACCGGGGGTGACATAAATATCATCTCCAGACAGAATAAATGGCCTTAAATCGACATGTCGTGGTGCAATCGTGTCATCACAACAGGTGGGGGAAACAGATAAACTCAAGGTCGGTTGAGCAATGTAGTTTTTTGGATCATTGATCAGTAACTCACGAAATTCTTCCACTTTCTCTGCCGAGGAATGCGGTCCCACCAACATGCCATAGCCTCCTGACTCATTGGCGGGTTTGACCACCAGTTCAGGCAGATGCGCTAACACATGGGTCAAATCTTCCTCATTACGACACAGCCAGGTAGGCACATTGCCCAAAATGGGTTCTTCATTCAGGTAATAACGGATCATGTCAGGCACATAGGCATAAATGACTTTATCGTCAGCGACACCGCATCCTGGCGCGTTGGCTATCGCGACTTTACTCGCACGCCAGGCACGCATAATCCCTGGCACACCTAGCATTGAATCAGGACGAAAAACTTCTGGATCAATAAAATCATCATCAATACGGCGGTATATGACATCAACACGCTCAAGGCCATGAATCGTTTTCATGTAGACATAATCATCATCCCCTACCAGTAGATCGGCGCCTTCCAGCAAGATCAAACCGGCTTGTTGAGCAAGGAACGCATGTTCAAAATAGGCTGAGTTATAGATACCGGGCGTCAATAACGCCATCGTTGGATGAGTTAAATCAGGGCGTAATGAGGCGAGCATTTCTGCTAAGTGTTCAGGGTAGGCATCAACAGGGCTAATATTTAAGAGTTTGAATAGCTCAGGCAAGACTCGCTTGGTGGTTTTTCTGTTTTCGAGCATATATGCCACCCCAGATGGTACACGTAAATTATCCTCTAACACGTATAGCGTGCCATCATGATCGCGTACTAAATCTGAACCACAGATATTGGCCCAAACGCCATGAGCAGGGGTCATACCATGACATTCTTTACGATAACCTTTGGATTGATAAACCACGTCGGCGGGTATGATGCCAGCGTTGATAATATTTCCATCGTTATAAATGTCTTGAATGAACTGATTTAAGGCATGAATGCGTTGTTTTAGCCCTTTTTCGGTGCGTTCCCACTCACTCTTTGGAATAGCCCTTGGGATAATATCGAATGGCCAAGCCCTATCAATATTGCCCGCATCACTATAAATGGTGAAGGTGATGCCACGCTCCAGCATTTCTACTTCTGACTCTTGCACCCGCTGCGTAAACGCTTTTTTTTCCATGCAACGCAAGTATTCAAGCAGTTTAAAACTGAATGCTCTGGGCTGATGTTTTGCAAACATGAGCTCATCAAAAAACGAACCCGGTTCATAGTCCTTCCAAATGTCCTTCATCAGTCCCCCTATCAGGTTTTAGTTCAAAAGAACGATATACAGAAGAAGAGAGCAAAAGTTATACCCGACTTGGATGGCAGGTTACTTTTTTTGGTTTTATTTTGTCAGTGCGGCATTCACCATACTGTTAATCCGTTCAGCAGCATTATCTTCATGTGTGCCACGATAGGCTGACACCAACTGTTTTGCTTCATTGAACGCCTGATCAATTTCGTGTCTGAAAAGCTGTTTGTAACGTTCAACACCTATCAGATAGACCCCGCCTGACAGCGATAGCCCCTGTTGAATGCTAGCTCTTTTATCACTTGCATCTGAGGCGATGCGTTGAGCTACAATCTGACTATACAAAGGAATCCCCATCACAAAACTTAAGAGCTTATTCACCTCTTGGGGATTTCTATCTTTCCAGTACTGTGCATAAATGGAGAGCCGTCTTAAACGGAGCCAGTCAATATCCGTTAAAGCCGCAACAGGACCCGATGGCTGTGCACCATAAAAGATCAACTCAATATCACTGCAGAATTGATAATAATCTGGCAATGAGGCTTTACTTAATTGATCACCTGCCATCGCGATATCCACTTCCAAAGTTTGCATCGCTGTGGGTACAGTGGAAAAAAGCAGCACTTTACTATGTGCCTGACCTGCCTTGTCTGACCAGAATTGAATCGCCTTTGCCAGAGGATGGAATTCAGCCAAAACCGACACGGATGAAAATAAATCTGTCTCAAGCGCGATCATCGACACCTCCTCCGCTAAATCATCTCTGAGCGTTTTTTAAACAAAAAAAAGCCCTGTTCAACAGCTATTGAACAGGGCTTTTGCAACGATAAGCTCGTTTAGCTAAGTGCTGACAAGGCTTTTTCATAATCAGGTTCATCAGCAATTTCACTGACTTGTTCGGTATAAATGACTTTGCCAGTTTCATCAATGACGACAACCACACGCGAACACAAACCAGCTAAAGGCCCATTTTTCATTAATAAACCGTAATCTTCAGCAAATGAAGAGCGAAACGCCGAACCAGTCACGACATTATCAATACCTTCTGCACCACAAAAACGTGCCATGGCAAAAGGTAAATCTTTTGATACACAGACAACCGTGGTGTTATCCAAGGCAGCCGCTTTTGTGTTGAATTGTCTGACAGACATCGCACAGGTAGGCGTATCTACAGATGGAAAAATATTGAGCACAACACGACCAGATAAATCTGCCAGAGTCAGCTCAGACAAGTCATCTTTTGTCAGGCTAAATTCTGGTGCTTTTTGTCCAACTGCAGGCAACTCACCCACTGTCTCAAAAGGGGTTCCTTTTAATGTCACTGTAGTCATAAAATCTCCTTTAATTTAATTTGCGAAACATGTCAGCATCCGCCTTGAAGAACTGGCTAGATAACATGCTGACATTACCGTTGTCTGTCTTGTTTTAATGTTTGTAGTGTTCTGTAGACTTCGCGGGCATCAGCTAAATTTCGTTTAGCGACACTGACCCGCTTATCTTCAATCATGGCGATCATGGCGATCACACCGACTATACTGATCAGCGTACCAGCAATCCCCCCTGATACCCAAGCCACATAAATGGCTAATAAGATAAGAATGAATATCTGTATGACCATCCATTGAGAAGCGAGTTTCTCTTTTTGGCAGGTCACATACTTTTCGTGCCATAAACGAACTAATAAACCCAACTCATCATCACTCAACACAGCCAAATTTGAATAGTACTCGAGACCGATTAATTCATCATTGTGGTTACGTGAGACCAACTGCGCATCTTCAGCCATTTCCTTTAACGCACTAAAGGTATCTTCATCACGCTCAATCATGTGCACTCCTTTTGACTGTCGTCGCTTGACTATGGCTCAGCTCGCCATAGGCCTCCAGAGAAAATATTCCTAATTTATTTTTTGTGAAACCGCTCTCATTTCATAAAACTTTAATACGGCTGCCCTATAGTCCACAGCACATCGCCTTTTCAGCTTGAGGCTACATTACTTTATATTTAGGTGCTGTCTGCATGAATATCAACAAAGACGAAGACCCCATCATCATCTGGCGACTCACTGATGGAAAACCTGGCCATCAAAGCCAATCTCAAGGTTTGGTGAATGCCTTAAAGCGCAAAATGGCCTGTCAAAGTTTTGATATTCCGGTGAGTGGTCGACTTCAACCTGTGTTCGATTTATTGAGTACAACCTGGCCTGCAGGTCATGGGCTACCTTTACCTGATCTCATTATCGGGGCAGGTCATCGCACGCATCTTCACATGCTGGCAGCAAAAAAGGTGTATGGCGGGCAAACCATCGTCTTGATGCAGCCCAGTTTACCGGTGTCTTTTTTTGATCTTAGCTTAATACCGGAGCATGACTATTATCAAGGTCGTGGCAATGTATTGGAAACACGAGGCGTTCTTAACCCTATTCACGCGACAGGTGTTCATCACACCGATAAGGGACTAATCATGATTGGCGGCCCTTCCAAACACTGTGACTGGAATGAAAACCATATAACATCACAAATAACTCAGCTTTGTAAGCAAAACCCGCGTATTCACTATACGCTCACGACCTCTCCACGTACACCTGACAACTTCGCCACTCACATGCTAGGCTTCAAATTGGCCAACCTCACTATCGTGCCTTTCGAAGAAACCGATCGTAACTGGGTTTCACGCCAATTAGCAGCAAGTTATAGTGCATGGATTAGCGAAGACTCCGTGTCGATGGTGTATGAAGCACTCACAGCAAACACTGCGGTCGGTATTCTTAACATGCCCATCAAACGTGATAACCGTGTCTCACGGGGACTGAGTAAATTAGTGGGTGAAGGCTATGCTGTTCGCTTTGACAGCCTGGGCCATTACAAAAACCGTCTACAAGCTGTTCCGGGGTTCATGGAATCAGAACGCTGTGCAGACTGGATAGCAAAACACTGGTTGGATGGCGTGCCACAAGCACAACCACAGCCAATACCTCAACTCAGCTAATTGCTCATGACAGATCAGTTAACCGTTGTTCAGGTGTTACCTGCACTTGAATCAGGAGGTGTTGAACGAGGCACATTGGAAGTCGGCCGCTATCTGGCAAGCCTGGGGCATCGCTCGTTTGTTATTTCCGCTGGTGGCCGCTTAGTCGATACCTTACGTCAGCAAGGCAGCGAGCATATCAACTGGAACATAGGCCGTAAGTCGCTGGCGACATTCCGTCTTATCCCGAGACTACGACGCTTTCTGGTGAATAACCGTGTTGATATTTTACATGTGCGTTCACGTATGCCGGCCTGGGTATGCTATTTGACGTGGAAATCCTTACCAAAGGCATCACGTCCAAAATTCATTACTACCGTTCACGGCACATACTCTGTCAACGGCTATAGCCGAATCATGACCAAAGGCGAACAGATATTGGTTGTGTCGGAAAAAATCCGTGAATACGTCACGACGCAATACGGTGTTCAAAAAAACCTCACCCTGAATTACCGGGGTATTGACCGACGAGAGTTCCCGTATGGATATCAGCCAAATAATGCATGGTTATCTCATTGGTATCAATCCTTCCCTCAAACACGGGGCAAGTTATTAATCACTCTGCCGGGACGCATTACACGTTGGAAAGGTCAGGCTGATTTTATAGAGATTATTGCTGAGCTAAAAAAATATTATTCTGATGTGCACGGTTTGATTGTTGGTGAAACTAAAAAAGGAAAATCGGCTTTTTTAGGTGAATTACAACAACGTGCAACTGAACTTGGCGTTTTAAATGATGTAAGTTTTATCGGCCACCGGAGTGATCTGAGAGAAATTATGTCAATTTCCAACATCGTCATGTCATTATCATTGCAGCCGGAAGCGTTTGGGCGAGTCAGTATAGAAGCCCTGAGTTTAGGGGTGCCGGTTATTGCTTATGCTCATGGCGGTGTGGAAGAACAACTAACGGCCGTACTGCCGGAAGGCAAAGTAAGCACGGGTGATAAAGCCGCTGTCGTCAGCTTAAGCACAAAATGGTTACTTGCACCGCCTGTTGTTCCAGAATCACATCCTTTTGTACTGGAGTCTATGTTAGAAACCACGCTATCTGTTTATAAACGCGCATTAAAACAACATTCGCCCACATGAACATCTGCCAATTGTTATTAAGCACAGGCGGTGGTGGGCTTGAAAAACATGTCAGAGAACTGTCTATCAGCCTCCACAAAGCCGGTCATTCTGTCAGTGTTATTGCCGACCCTCAATTTCTAGAGACCTTACCTGCACATATCCAAGGTTTTCCAGTTAATACTGAGCAAAGCCGGCGTAATCCACTTTTGTGGTTCAGCGTGCTTTATTATCTGCATAAGTCCAACGCGGATATAGTGCATGCTCAGGCTAATAAAGCGACGGCTGTACTAAATAAGTGTCGCTATTTTCATCGCGCAAAAACCGTAGGTACATTACATAACATCAAAAGCCGAGTGAAAGATTTTGCCAAGCTCGATCAGGCGATTGCGGTTAGTCATAGTCTTCGCTCACATCTGAACATAGCGAATGCCACAACAATATATAACGGTATTTCTAGCCCAAAAGTTGCACCTATTGATATCCATCAAGAGTTTGGACTCAACCCTGAGTTACCAACATTTTGTGCCGTTGGTCGACTAGTAAAGGCAAAAGGCTTTGATTTGTTATTGGATGCCGCAGACGGCCTGGCTTTGAATTTACTGATTATCGGTGAAGGAGAAGAACGCCAATGGTTACATAGCCGAATTCAACAGATGTCAACACAGACACACTGTCGTTTGGTCGGTTATCGTCCAGATGTCAGTTCACTGATGCACGCTTGTGACGGCGTATTAATCAGCTCGAGAAGAGAAGGCTTTTCTTATGTAGTCAGTGAAGCATTATTATTAGGCAAACCCATTTTATCTACGAATGTACCTGTCGCTAACGAAGTCCTTGATAAGGCATTAATCACACCTATCGCTGATACCCAGGCTTTTCGTCAACAGCTGGCCACACTTAGCAAAGACATAGTGGGCTGGCAAGGTATGATGCAGAAAGCGATGCTGCTGGCTCAGCAATCAATGACACTGGAAGCCATGACGGACAATACCCTTTCTGTTTACCAGGGTTTGCTGGAACCATAATTCATGACACAAGCAAATAAGATTTTGCTTATCAAGCATGGGGCATTTGGTGATCTAATTCAGGCAGACGGTATTTTCAAAGATATCCGCCAGCACTTCCTTGATGCTGAGATTATCTTGTTGACCATGTCCCGCTATGAATCCTTAATGGTGCGTTCACCTTATATCGATAGCATCATGATAGATGATCGCCAGCCACTGAGAAGGCTGAAACACCAATTCAGGCTACGCAGACAACTTATTCAACACCAGTTTGATCTGGTTATTGATTTACAAAACTCGGATAGAACAGCCTTATATCAGCGCTTTTTTTTACCTGATGTTGACTGGATTAGTCGGCGTGGAGCAAAGGCGCCTGAGTCAGGTTTGAAAGGATTGAAAACCTTACTCACTCAGGCCGATATACCCACTCATCATGCTTTTTTTCCAGATGTGAAGTGGATGACGGAAAGTCACGCTATCAAATTTCTTTGGCGCCATGTTAAACAACCTTATATTGCCCTTATACCTGGTAGCTCTGCACAACATAAAGAAAAACGCTGGCCGTATTATGCCGAGCTCTCTTTTAAACTCATTGAGCTTGGATATGATGTGGTGAATATTTTGGGGCCAGATGAGCAAGATATGGCAGCAAGACTGGCAGGTTACACACCGGCAAAAGACTATGGAATGCTTAACTGGTTTGAGTTGGCAACCATTCTCAATCATGCACAGTTTGTGGTTGGTAATGATACCGGCCCCAGTCATATCGCCTCATGTTTGGGCAAACCGGGTCTTGCTCTATTCGGACCAACAACTTCTGTTGAACGATCCGAACTTCAACGTGGGGACTTTCGCGCGCTTCAGGTTAATGATTTGTATGACTTAGATGTTCATGAGGTGTTACAGCACTTGCCCTAGATATCGCCAACGCCCAGCCTACACCTAACCAAACTAAAGCTGCCACCCAGTTGCTCAGCACACTAATCCCTCCGGACAATGGCCAAAAACTGACCGTTAGTAATGCAAAGCATAATGCTGTTTGTAAGCCATTCTTAGCTTTAATACATGGCAGCAATACCTGCTTGTACAATAAACACAGCATTACCAGAAATAAAACTAATCCAACCAGGCCTGTTTCAGCCCCCAATTGCAGGTAGAGATTATGCGGATGGCTGCACACCATGCCTGCACTAGCTAATAATTGCTGTTGTTCACAGACGCTTTGATAGGTATGCAAGCCACTGCCAAACCACCAATTATCCTGCCATACTTGCCAAGCGGCTTTAAAGACCAGCCCATAATCGGATTCGGCAAATGACGATAATTTAGTACCGATACTCATGATGCTCCGTTCGAGCATATCAGGAGAGATCAGTATGATCATTCCCAGTGATAATACAAAAATTACCACCATACTTAACAAGCGTCGCTGATAGTCTCGATAGATGAACAGCATAGTTATAAACACAACAGCAGCCCCGGCACAATAAAGAATTAATGCCATTCTCTCGCCTGTAAGATAGGTGAAAACAAACCCGACACTCATAATGGTCATTAATGATGTTATTTGTCGGACTGTCGTATATTTGAACCATGGCACAAGACAAGCGATGAATAGCACGATGAACCACAGTCTTAATAACATCGTTCCGGGAATAGGGCTTCTGAATGGCCCTGTTAAGCGTGTTTCAGTGAAACGTTCAATGCCAAACCAATCTACACCAAATAAATACTGCCATAAGGTATCAGCTACAACGAATGCAATAATCAATGAGAGGCTGATAATAAAATGACGTCTAATGTCACTATTATCAAAAATCCAAAACGCCAATGCCATTGCAAATAATGGCCATCTTATAAAAGTAAGCACATACTTCAAACTTTCTGATGGTTCACTACTTTGGGGTAAATTAAGTAAAATTAGATAGGCGTTAAATACTAAAAAAGCAACAAACCATGACTGCTTTAGCCATGGCCAAGACTGATTTTTATAGCTGATAAACAAAAAGGTGAATGCCACCAGAACGACAGTAATATCCGCTATTGCTCTCGAGAATAATAATAAGGCAGGTAGAAGATAAACAAAGACCTTTAAAGCAGGTGAGGGTGCGGTCAGCCTGATGGGATGCATAACGATATTCAATAAAAATGGATATCGTAGCCGTAATATGTGACAGTTTAGTGGCAGACGAGTCAGCCAGACTTCAATACGGATTCCACTAGTAGGGGTTATTCAGCAGTTTGAGGTTGCGCGACGATAATGGCTGCTTCCGGTGCCTCAATAGACAAACTTTCCATTAACCGCCCCATTGTTTCGGATAACCAGTAACAGGCGTAAATATGATCATAATAGGCATTGGCATAATCATTTCTGGCTGTTAGCAATTCATTTTCTGTATCGAGCAAGTCCAGTAAGGTCCGTCTGCCGACATTGAACTGTTCAAAATAGGCATCACGCGTTTTCTCAGCAGCCAGCATACGTTGCTCAAGAATAGGTAAACGTCTCGACAAGGTTTCAACATTACTCCATGCCAGCCGCACATCTCTATCAACGTCACGTTTGATAATTTCGGCGTTTTGTTTGGCTTGTTCACTGAGGTACTTGGTTTCTTCAATACGTGCTTTGTCAGCGCCGCCATTCAAGAGGTTGTAGTCCATGCGAATCATCGCTTGAACTTCTTTCTCATGCCCACGTGTTCCGTCGAGATTATTATCTGCTCTGGCGCTCAAATCAGCTCGCACTTGTGGATGAAATGGCGCTTTAGCTCCCTCTTGCTGGGCCAATGATGCTTCGTGATCAGATATAGCTGCCCATAGTGCTGGATGCTGTCTGTAGGCAATTTGTATGGCATCTTCAACCTTAGCCGGTGCACTGTCACAGCATGACATACCTGGATCGGTTAGCGCTTCAGGGGCTTGCCCTACTAATCGCTCATAACGTGTTTCCGCATCTTTTAAATTACCTTCGGTAGAGCGTAAATTCGCTTCCGCTAACGCCACACGACCAGTGGTTTGATCAAGGTCTGAGCGATTGCCTACACCCGCATCTGTTCGTAACTTGATTTTATCGAAGATCTTTTCATGTTGAATCAAGTTAGCTTGAGTGTTTTCAAGTAATTGCTGACGCTTCATTACATCAAGGTAGCTTTGTACAGTGTTCAGACCAATACTTTCCGATAAATCTGTCACACTGTAACCAGCAGAATTAGCTTGTGCCTGAGTTTGTTCAACTGCACTTTTTGTAGCAAAACCGTCATACAGCATTTGAGTTGCTTCAATCTCAGCCTCGCCACGTGAAAGAAATTCATGACCGGGTCTTGTTGCTGGGTTCTTAGTTCGCTCAAAGCCGATCCCCAGAGTCAGATCGACTCTTGGATAGTAACCGGCTCTAGCCTGATCAACCGTTTTATCAACGCTATAACGGCGGTTTGCTTCAGCCAGAACTTCAGGATTTTGTTTTAGTGTTTTATCTACTGCTCCCTGCAGAGTTTCAGAAAAAACGGGACTGCTGGCGATAGCCGTCATAAATGCAGCAATGAGAGTAAAGCGTTGCGATGTAACCATATGTCTAAATGCTCCAGATATTAACGTACATCAATCTCAACCCGGCGGTTACGTACTTCTTCAGTGCCATTTGCCGTAGGTACTTTCAGATCCGTTTCCCCTTTCCCTGACACAGAAATCTGATTTACTTCAACACCGGCATTGATCAAATCCTGCGCTACCTTGTTAGCGCGACGCTCTGAGAGCTTTTCATTGTATGCGCTGGCGCCAAGCGTGTCTGTATGACCGACAATTTCTACATGACGATTTTTTCTTTCCAGAATCGCTTTGTATACATCAACGGAATCACGTAGAGAGGCTGGTGTAAACGTCGTTTTGTCTAACTCAAAATAAAGCGTTGCGTGATAACGTTCTGGAACACGCACCACTTTTGGCGTGACTGCAACCACCATTGCTTCCTCACAAAAAGGCGAACCACTATCAGAAATAGTCAGCGGCGCCTGCAAAGATTCCCGTAACTCAGACTGAGGAGCGTCTGGACCAATGGTATTGTGAATACTGCTACATGCAGATAAGGCCAAACCTATTAAACTGGCAAATACCAGTCGATAAACAATACACATCCTTTACCCCAACGTTCCTTTTGTGTGCTAATAGACTTTGTTAATGATAACAACAAAGTATCAATAACAGTAGAGTATTGACCTTGCTGGGTACATAGTCAACAAGCTAGGCGTATATCTTGAGCTTAGGGGTTGTCTTCATTCTTACTCAGAGTGGAATCAATAATATTTAGCAAATCAGGATCATCTGGCTCAACTGAACTGGCAAAGTGTTTTACCACCTGACCATCAGCATCAACGATGTATTTATTGAAGTTCCAACCTGGCGCTTGGCTTTGTTGATTAATTTCCCTGAAAACTGGGTTAGCACGCGAACCTGTTACATAACTTGGCGCAACCATGGTGAATGACACACCAAAGTTTTCTTTACAAATTCTCGCTGCTTCCGCTTCTGTTTTGGCTTCTTGATCAAAGTCATTGCTCGCAAAACCAATTACCACTAAACCTTTATCTTGGTATTGCTGATGTAATGACTCCAAACCACCAAATTGACGCGTATAGCCACAGTGACTTGCGGTATTAACGACTAATAAGGTTTTATCTTTGGCTATTTCACATAAATTCACCGTGTCATTCGAGTGAAGTTTGGGCAAGTCATAATCCATATATTGTGGGCAATCTTTTGCTTGGACATTAGAAGCTACCATCATAAGTAAGCCAGCTTTGAGCGAATTATTCATATTCTTTCTCCATGTATGTTTGTCTGATTTTGTCGACAGATCGATGAAAAAAATGTGATGACCGTATCCATACGGCTTATCGAAAATTGGCACCCGTAAAGCATTGTTATAAGAGAATTAAACTGCTAAATTAATGAGCACTGTTTCACAAATTTACACAAGGATCGTGTTTTGGAAGCCAGATCGTTATCAGAGTGCGGCGTCATATCAAATTGGGGCTTGGTAGAAGTCCAAGAAACCCAAGAACGACATATTTTTGGGCACTCCAGCCATTACGATTTTTTTATCATCACGCAAAAAGTGACTGACTTTCACTATGATTTCAAAACACGGCAAGGCTCAGCCATTACCGATTCTGGCATTCTCTACTCGCTGACGGGCAAGCCCGCCCTCTACAAGCCGAACAAACAGTTACAACTGCGTGAGTTTATGGAAAAAAACAACTGTGTGCTTGTGCCGGTGAAGATCGGTCGATTTCATTTTTATCACCTGAATGCTTTGGCGAAAAAACTTATCCCTGAATAAGTAATAAAGCCTGTATTAGCTCAGGCTTCATGACAGCACTGAAAGGTCCGACTTTAGATCAATATCGGTCAAAACTGAAGACGATTTCACATTCACTTTTTCAATCAACTTCTCGTTCTCGAGCAGAATACTTTTAGCACCTACATCACCTGATAATGCCAGTAACGCATCACGGTAAATTTGAGAAAAAGCAACTGGATGACCACGTCTACCCTCAAAATAGGGAGCAGCGATAGGAAAGCCTTGCTCAAGCTTATTGACCAGATTTTCAAGTATTTCTGGCTCAATCATTGGCATATCTGCCAAGCCTATCAAATAACCTTGTGATGAATGACAAGCTTCCACACCGGCAGCAAGCGAATGCCCCATACCCAACTCACTCTTTTCTGCTTTGATAAACTCAATGCTGTGATCAATAGAATGACAGGCTTCTTTAATAAGCTGGTTCTCTTTGGGCGTCACCAGATAAACACGCTCAAACACATCCAGCCAGGGTGATAAAGTATGCAGTAGCAACGCTTGTCTGATGCCTTTAAATTCGACTTCTGCCAGTAACTTGTTCGATCCAAAGCGTGTTGACTTACCAGCAGCGAGAATAATCGGCGCTACCTTTTCAAGCGCCATGTTTAGGTGAGCACCTTATCCAATGAAGCTGAAGTCTGTTGTGCTCGAATACGTTGACGATAAATAGC
This sequence comes from Methylophaga sp. UBA2513, assembly GCF_002341285.1. Lineage (NCBI taxonomy): Bacteria > Pseudomonadati > Pseudomonadota > Gammaproteobacteria > Thiotrichales > Piscirickettsiaceae > Methylophaga > Methylophaga sp. UBA2513. Next base: position 94,683 of record NZ_DDNT01000007.1, read on the forward strand.
GACTAACTCGGCCGCTATCGCCACCGCAATTTCTGCAGGCGTTTTACTACCTATGGACATACCAACCGGACCATGCAGCCGATCAATCTCTTGTTGAGTCAGATCAAATAATTTGAGTCTTTCCCGACGCTTATTGTTATTCGATTTGGCCCCCAAAGCCCCCACATAAAAGGCCGCTGATTTGAGCGCCTCAAGTAATGCCATATCGTCTAACTTCGGATCATGCGTTAAAGCCACCACTGCCGTATTTAGATCGGGCTGCAGTGAGGTCACAGCATCATCGGGCATCATTGTCAGTAATGTACTTTCTTGATGTGTCCATGTCTGCTGCATCTCAACTCTTGGATCACAAACATAGACTTGATAATCGAGCGCAGTGGCTATATTGGCCAGATAATGTGACGTTTCTACAGCGCCAATAATGAGTAAGCGTAAACGCGGTCCGTAGACGAATGAGATGGACTCTGGCCGTTCGCAGACCAGAGGCTCATGACTTAGTGCTAAGGAGCAGCTTACCCGTAAAGACCTCAGAGAAACGTCTCTTTTGATCAGCTTTTGGGATGAAATGGCGGTGATAACATCATCAAGCCATTGGTCATCAATGACTGGCTCTACCAGTAATTTTAATTGCCCTCCACAAGGTAGCTTGAAACGTGCTTGCTCTTCCTGATTAGCGCCGTAGGTTTTTATTTGAGCTGAAGCTGACGAAAGTGCACCATCATGTAAAAGTGTCACTAAATCATCTTCTACACAGCCGCCGGAAACGGAGCCAGTGAACAGCCCGTCATCACGCAATACACACATAGAGCCAGGCTGGCGAGGGCTGGAACCGTAAGTGCTAAGTACCGTCACTAACCAGACCTTATGCCCTTGCTGATACCAGCTTTGCAGCTGTTTTAGCACGTTTGTATCATGCCCCGTCATAACATTACGACTCTAGTTGATAACGTATTGGCAGTTCACGGATACGTTTGCCTGTTGCATTAAAAATGGCGTTACACAGAGCGGGTGCAATCGGTGGCATACCTGGCTCACCAACACCACCTAGCGGTTCACTAAAGTCATTAGCCGGCATCAGGTGCACATTAATTTCCTTAGGTGCAGCATCCATGCGAGCAACCTGATACCCATCAAAATTATCTTGAACGGTAACGCCGTCTTTAAAGGTAATCTCGCTAGACAGGGCAAGGCTCATGCCCATAATACATGCCCCTTCAATCTGTGAACGAATGCGTTCTGGATTCACTTGAGGACCGCAATCTACAGCAACATCCACTCTGGGCACGCTGACTTCTCCATCGTCATTCACCGTCACTTCAACGACAACCGCGACGTATGTCACGAAGCTATAATGAGCAGCCATTCCCTGACCAGAACCTGTCGGTAGTGATTTCCCCCACTCAGCTTTGTCCGTCACCATGTTAATCACGCCTTTCATACGTTTTGTATTCAATGGGTAAAGCTCGGGAGACTCGCCATAGTTCCACTCATCTTTTAATGAGGTCGGGTCTATTTCTCGATCGGGCCCAATCAGAGACAATAAGAAGTCTTTATGGTCTTTTTGCTGTTGGTGAGCCATCTCAGCAATAAATGATTGAATAGCAAAAGCATGTGGAATATTCGCTACCGAACGATACCAACCAATACGTGTATGAGCTGGTGCTTCTGGGTTTTCGATTTGAATATTCTCTATATCAAAAGGAATATTCACCACCCCCATGCTCAACTCCATCGGCATTTCATGTTTGGCACCTTCCGAAAAGGTTGAAGCAATGGTTGGAGCGACTGTACGGTGCAACCAAGCGATGGTATCGCCCTGCTCATCAAACGCGGCTTCCATATGTTCAGCAGACACAGTATGAAAATAGGAATGCTGAATATCATCTTCACGTGTCCATACTGTTTTCACAGCGCGCCCATCCAATGCTTTGGAAATCAGCGCGGCTTCAACCAGGTAGTCTGGTTTCGACTTCCGCCCAAAACCACCGCCCAATAGGGTCACATTGACCTTAACCTGCTCAGGTTTTACTTCCAGCCATTTCGCAACGGTATCAACACCAGCCTGTGGGTTCTGGGTTGCAGTCCAAATCTCACATATACCATCAACAAACCGTGCCGTCGCAGCAGGAGGTTCCATTGGCGCTTGTGCTAGGTGAGGAATGTAGTAGTCAGCAGAAATTGTTGAGCTGGCATTGGCCATTGCTTCATACGCTTGACCTTTGCTTCTGATGACCTTGCCCCCTTTTTGCTGTGAGGAACGCTCTAAAGTCTTACGAAAGGCTTCTGAATCATACTGACGGTTAGGGCCCGCGTTCCATTCGATAGATAATTTCTCTCTACCTTGAATTGCCGCCCAAGTGTTGGTCGCGACAACAACCACCCCACCTAGTGGATTAAATACAGCTGGAGGCGGGCTACTGGGCAAGGTCAGAACTTTGAGTACGCCAGGTACTTTTAAGGTCTCCGTATCATCGTAAGATTTGAGTGTATCGCCATAAGCTGGAGGATGCGCGATAACAGCATAGACCATATCATCAAGGCGTACATCCATACCATACGTTGTTTGGCCAGTAGCGATATCGGCCCCATCAACGAGCCTATTGTCACTTTTGCCGATGTAATTGAATTCATCTGCAGTTTTATAAATCAGGTTTTGGCTTTCGGGCACATCCATTTCGGCCGCTTTCTGAGCAAGCTCACCATAACCTAGTGATTGTCCACTAGCCGCATGAACGACCTGATGATTCGCAGCTTTTACTTCACTGACAGGCACCGACCATATCGCCGCGGCGGCAGCTTCTAACATCATTCTTGCCGCTGCCCCGACGTTACGCATAGGCATGAAAAAATGGCGCATACTTCTCGAGCCATCGGTGTTCTGGTTACCATAGCGTTTCTCATTACCCTCTGCCTGAACAACTTTCACTTTTGCCCAGTCAGCAGACATTTCATCGGCAACCACCATAGGTAAACTTGTTTTAACGCCTTGGCCCATTTCAGAACGATGAGCGACAATCGTCACGGTGCCATCTTCAGCAATTGAGACAAACACGAGAGGATCATCAACCCAGCCATTTGGCATCCCGTCACGCCCATATTTTGGGTTTTCATCCGCAGCAAATAATTGTGACGGCATACCAACAGCTAGCACGAGTCCGCTTAATGCGAAGCCCTTGAGAAGTTTACGTCGACTCACATTGGCTATTTCAGGAAGATCAAAATGATTCATTATTTACCCCCCTGTTGCGCTGCTTGCTTAATTGCTTCGCGTATCCGCGTATAGGTACCACAACGACAAATATTGCCACTCATGGCAGTGTCAATATCTTCATCTGTCGGGTTTGGGTTGTCACGAAGCAAGGCCATTGCAGCAACAATTTGTCCTGATTGGCAATAACCACACTGAGGCACATTTATCGATTGCCAAGCCGTCTGAACAGCTTGCCCAACTTTGTCCTCTGATACCGCTTCGATAGTGGTAATTTTTTTATCTTTTGCCGCACTGATTGGTGTGACACATGAACGGATTGGTTTACCATCAAGCATAACTGTACAGGCACCACAAAGCGCTTTACCGCATCCAAACTTTGTGCCTGTCATACCGAGTATGTCTCTGAGTGTCCATAGAATTGGTGTATCTTCAGGTGCGTCTACCTGACGGCTTTTACCGTTAATCATGAGCTTCATTTGATTCATCCTAATTCTGATTCGAGTAATCTTTTTTTTTGCGCCTGACAATCACACTTAGTTAGCCAGACAATTATTATTCAATTATACATGACCAGTATTGAAAAATTTAGTTCCTAGACAAAAAGCCATGGTGTAAAAAAAGATAAAGGTTTCTCTATCTTTTATCAGTTATGGTAATTTTATGCCTGTCTTAAATAGGAGTGTTTATGAAACCATTGGCTTTGTTACTATCTGTTTGTTTCATCTTATTTCTAGCTGGCTGTAATACGATGGAGGGCATCGGTAAAGATGTGGGTGCGGCAGGAGATGCTCTAGAAAAGAGTGCCAGCGAGAATAAAGGTTATTAATAAAAAAGCCTCAATGAATTGAGGCTTTTTTATTATATATGTTAAGTGACATTAACTTTCGTCAAAGTATTGCTTAAATGCAGACTTAACAACAGACCTAGCTTCCTGACTATAACCAAATAAAACACCAGCAGCTAAAGTTGTTGCTAAAGACTTGCCTGGGTGTTTTTTGATCACATCAACCAGCACAGGGTCAGAAAATTTTTCCAAAAGTGCGGTTAACTCCTCAGCTTGTTGAGTATTGTACTCGCGCCCCTCTCTATTACGAGAGGGTGCTTTATCAGAAGTACGGTTCAGTACTTTTACAACGGCTAAAATAATTAACGCCACCAGAAGGTACGCGATGGCTGTTAACAAAGCTGCTAGAGGCGTATCAAAATATGCCTGAAGAGCTATATAGCCAGCAATCCCGGCAAAACCAATAGCAAATAATCCGAGAATGATTGCCAATGCAAACGCTAAGGTTGTTACTTGTATTCTTGAAAACAAACTCATCGTAACCTTCTTATTTAGTTAGGGTGAATAGAGTTATTTTCTATCGAGCGCTTTACCAATCACCAAGCCAATACCAAAAGCAACGGCCATACTTGTATATGGGTGTGCTTCAACTTCGCCTTGTGCTCTAGCAATACTCTCTTTTGCCTGTTGTTGTGCCTGCTGTGCAGTCGCTTTGACTTTATCTTGTCCTTGTTGTGCATATTCTGTAGTTAGATTTTTTAAAGTACTGGTAACTTCGGCAAAATCTTTACGTAGTGCATCTAACTGTTCTTGTAATTCTTGATTTGTCGTTTGTGTAGCCATTCTTATCTCCTATTGATCTGTTATAAACGTATCTTCGAGACTATTATCCGTGGCAACTATTTATCCATTGCATCTTCAGCTTCATCTGCTGAATCTTCAATAGCATCACCAGCGTCATCTGCAGCATCGTCAATTGCATCTCCAGCATCTTCAACCGTGTTGTCGATTTTTTCACCCATTTCTTCTGCTGGACCATCGTTATCACAAGCTGAAAGCATACCAACGCCTGCAAAAGCAAACATAATTAGAAATGCTTTACAGATCATTGAAAAAGACTTTGATTCACTCATTGATTTCATACATACATCTCCATTTAGAATTGGGCTGAATAAAAACATTATTCAACTAGACTGACAAACTTATTAATGCGTTTGTTCATCAATACTGACATTAAAAGAGCTTTCATAGCAAAAAGTATTTATCGGAAATACTTATTGTTCGGCTCTTCTTAATCTAACCTATCGCTGATTAATGACTACTGCCTTAACCTATGTTAAAGACGAGGTAATCAAATACACATATCGTATTCATTCCCATTCACTATAAAGGAAGATAGATATGTTAAGTTGGGCATTGACGTTTTTAATCATCGGTATCATTGCTGGTGCGCTTGGTTTAAGTGGTGTTGCTGGTACAGCGACCAACATTGCTTGGATTTTATTTGTTATTGGTTTAGTTCTCGCCCTCATTTTCTTCATTACTGGTAGACGTCCACCTATGTAGACGTATATTCTCACGAAAAATATAGACATTCTTAATCGATGATGGCGTATTCAAGAAGGTCTCTTTTGAACTACATTATTTGAGCGAGTCTTCATGGAATCTGTTATCAGCGATACAGAAAGTTGTATTGTTCGTCAGTTTGAAAAAATGGTCGAGTTGTCAGAGTCAGAAGTAAACCTTCTTGCCGCTCTAGAAAGAGATGCTCGTATGTTTGGCTCTGGTGAACGTCTAGCGTTCGCTGGTGAATACAGTGATCGTTTTTACACCCTAAAATCTGGCTGGGCCTGTGCGATAAAGACCATGGCAGATGGCCAAAGGCAAATTCTGGATATCTTTTTGCCAGGTCAGATTATAGGATTAAGGGAAATTGGACTGAGTCATTCACTCACAGAGTTTAGGGCGCTGACACCAATAGAAGCCTGTCCATTCCCTAAACAAAGATTGACTGAGATTTTTGAAAAATCACCAAGATTAACCGATTTATTCTTTTTGATCATGGCCAGAGAACAGGCCATGCTGATTGAGAGAATCGTCAATATAGGCAGACGAAGCGCTGCTGAACGTCTTGCACATTTCATTGTTGAAATGAAAGTGAGATTACATCAGCGGGCATGTGAGTTTCACCTACCTATGAATCAGGCGATTATCGGTGATACCCTTGGTATTTCTTCAGTTCATGTAAGTCGTACGTTTAAACACTTACGTGATTTAGGTCTAATTGACAATAAAAATGGTCAAATAGAAATAAACGATTTAGACGGATTAATTGATCTATCTGGTTTTGATCGGAGTTATCTTGATACGTATCCGAACTGGACCAGACTTAATAAACCCTCTCAACAATAATTGGAGGAGCAAATTATGAAACTTACTACCTTATTAATTCCATTATCTTTGGCACTTTTCTTATCCGCTTGTAACACGATGGAAGGTGTTGGCAAGGATGTTGAATCAGCAGGCGATGCGATTGAAGATTCCGCCTCTGAAAATAAAAACTATTAAAACCTACCGGTTTACTCTCAGCCCCTTAATTGGGGCTTTTTTTTACCCAAAAAAAAGCTAGGTATATACCTAGCTTAATCAATTAGAAGGAGCAATAATTGTGAGAACTGAAACCCATCACCTCACAATAAGTGTAGCGTCGTACAGATAAAAAAATTGAATATAAAGACACTAAATTATGAGCAAGATCACATTTTCTATCAGTTTTATGGCGCCAATCGTTGTTTTATCCATTGACCATCTGTTTTTAAGCTATAAGCAATGCGATCATGTAGCCTACTAGATCGTCCCTGCCAGAACTCCCAATACTGAGGCATGAGTCTATACCCTCCCCATGACTCAGGTCTTGGCGGTGTTAGTCCAAACTTCAATGCGTATTTCGCGGCGTCTTCAACAATCACTTTCCGACTTTTAATAACTTGGCTTTGTGGTGATGCCCAAGCACCGATACGGTGGGTTAATGGCCTCGAAGTATAATACTCATCTGACAATGATGTAGTGAGTTTCTCAACTTTCCCTTCAATTCGGATAACACGCTCTAACTCTGGCCAAAAGAATTGTACTGAGGCGTAAGGATTAACATCTAGATTTTGCCCTTTTCTACTTTGGTAATTAGTAAACCAGACAATGCCATCTTCATCGAACCCTTTTATCAAGACAGGTCTAGTTGATGGTCTACCCTGTTCATCTGCTGTGGCTAAGGTCATTGCATTAGCTTCACACACACCTTTTTCCAGCGCGTCTGATAACCACAGCTTAAACTGTTCAAGTGGTGATGCTGCACTCATACTCTCGTCAAGAGAGTCTTTTTCGTAGCTTCTTCTTAAACCAGACAAATCCAGATCATCACTCATAACTACTCACATGTTAATCAATTAATAACACCATGCCTGTCGTATTTTTTTATCACAACAGGGATATGCTGATGCTATGACTATAATCAATCTTTTGTGAATTATTTATCAATGTCAGGCATAAAAAAAGCCTTGGCAGAACTTAATACCAAGGCTTTGATTGTATTGGTGGGCCCACTAGGACTTGAACCTAGGACCAATGGATTATGAGTCCACTGCTCTAACCAACTGAGCTATAGGCCCTTTTGACTAGCTTACGAACCTTCTGAATCTAGGAAGCTTCGTAATTGATCAGAACGTGAAGGATGGCGCAGTTTACGTAATGCTTTCGCTTCAATCTGACGTATACGTTCACGTGTGACGTCAAATTGTTTGCCTACTTCTTCAAGCGTATGATCGGTATTCATATCGATACCAAAACGCATACGTAAAACTTTTGCTTCTCTCTCTGTCAGGCCGTTTAATACGCCTTGAGTCGCTTCACGCAAACCTTCTATTATCGCAGAATCTGAAGGTGAAATCACGTTCACATCTTCAACAAAATCACCTAAATGTGAATCTTCATCATCACCGATCGGTGTTTCCATCGAAATTGGCTCTTTAGATATCTTCAGTACTTTACGTACTTTATCTTCAGGCATATCGACACGTTCAGCTAACTCATCCGGTGTCGGCTCACGCCCCATCTCTTGTAGCATTTGGCGGGCAACACGGTTCAGTTTATTGATTGTCTCAATCATATGCACAGGAATACGAATAGTGCGTGCCTGGTCGGCAATTGAGCGAGTGATCGCCTGACGGATCCACCAGGTTGCATAGGTTGAGAACTTATAACCACGTTGATATTCAAATTTATCAACGGCTTTCATCAAACCAATATTACCTTCCTGAATCAAGTCCAAGAACTGCAAGCCACGGTTTGTATATTTTTTCGCAATAGAAATAACCAGACGTAAGTTCGCCTCAACCATTTCTTTTTTCGCGCGGCGGGCTTTAGCCTCTGCAATCGACATTTGGCGTGAAATTTCTTTTATTTCAGAAATTGACATGCCACGACTTTCTGCAATCTCAGCTAAAACTGATTGTGCAGCAATGATTTCGTCGTGATGCTTCTTAATGGTAGAAGAGTAGTGTTTTTTGGCTCTGATATGCTTGTCAGCCCAGTTAACATTGCTCTCATTACCTTGAAATGAATCAATAAAATCACGGCGATTCATGCGAGCTTGCTCTACTACGATATCCATAATAATTCTTTCTTGATTACGGATTTCGTTGACCGTATCGCTCATTAAGACATTGAGATAAGCCAATGTTTTTGGAGTGAGTTTAAACTCCATAAATTGAGCACTTGCCTGTTCGCGTAACGTCTCAGCTTCTTTATCTTCAGCTTTCAGATAGGCATTAAAGCTGTCTTTTAATGCTTCAAACCGAACCCGCGCTTCTTCAGGATCGATTTCACCTGAATCATCATCACTGACGTTGTCTACACTATCGTCATCATCGTCATCATCTGAATCGCTATCAGAATCATCATCTGAATCGTCATCTGTATCGCTGAGATCATCCTGCTCTTCTACGAGCTCATCTGCTGAAACAAAGCCTTTTATTAGCTCATTCAGACGCATTTCCCCTGCTTCTACAGCGTCATACAACTCTAAAAATGATGAAATACATGCAGGATATGTTGAGAGCATCATCAGGCTTTCACGCAAGCCCGCTTCAATGCGTTTGGCAATGACAATTTCGCCTTCACGTGTCAGCAGTTCGACCGAGCCCATTTCACGCATATACATACGTACTGGATCAGTAGTTCGACCAAATTCACCATCAGAGCTTGCTAGGACAGCAGCAGCTTCTTCATCGGAGACTTCGTCGTTTGACGAAACCGCTTCAGCAAGACGCTCCATTTCATCGGTATCCATGCCATCTTCGTGAACCATGATACCGAGGTCACTAAACATGCTGACAATATCTTCGACCTGATCAGCATCTACCAAATCTTCTGGAAGATGATCATTAATCTCACCATAGGTGAGATAACCACGTTCTTTACCTAAGGCGATCAGTTCCTTAACGCGTGATTGTTGATCTTTCATGCAGCCCCTTTAACCCTGTGACGCTTATAGACGTGAACACTTCATTATACTGAAATGACAAATTTATTGCATCAAATTAACATAAACATTTATTTCTGCGATAACCGTAACTCAGCTTTTTCTGCTTCGGTTAACTCACTGAGCGGTTTTGACTCGAGATAAATTCGTCGTTGTTCCTTAGCTTGTTTTTGTAGTTGCGAAAATATACCGAGCAACTCGTGTTTGAGCTCATCAGCTGACAAACTCAAACTTTGCAGCGCTAACTTCTCAAGATGCGCACCATTTTCCCTGTCGCGCCAACGTTCTAGAAGTGCCGCAGTAGTAAGATGGGGATACTGATGAAGAGTTTCAAGCAATTCTTTAAGAATATTCACACCTGGTAACTGAAGAGAACTAATCGATGCTGTGTCATCAATCTCTCTCGCCAATATGGGATATTGCAGAAGAATGCTAATAGCTAGCCTTAATGGCGTCATGGTCGCTAGTGTTTGCTTCTTTGGTGCTCTCTGCAGTCTCGATGCGGGCTTCTCTATATGCCTGTTTAATGTAGCGATATTAGTTTGGCTTAACTCCGCTAAACGTTGTTCTAACATATCCCTATAGACCCCCGCTGGAACATGTTTCAGGTATGGCTTTGTGATTTCTACCAGACGAGCGCGTCCATCCATTGAACTGAGGTCAACCTTCTCGGTTAACCATGTGAAGAAAAAATCTGAATAATTTTGGGCATGTAGCACTTCTGACTCGAATGCCTCTGCACCATTCCTTCTCACCATACTATCGGGGTCTTCACCATCGGGCAAAAACATAAACTTCAGCTGCTGATTACCACCCAACATAGGTAATGCATTTTCCGCCGCTCGCCAGGCAGCTTCTCTACCTGCACGATCGCCATCGAAGCAAAAAACAACCTCCGGACTGGCCCTTAATAATTGTTTTAAATGATCCGGTGTGGTTGAAGTACCCAGTGTGGCAACTGCATTTGTAATACCATGTTCGGCCAAAGCAATAACATCCATATAACCTTCAACAATGAGTACTCGTTCAAGTTTACGGTTCTGTTTTTTTGCCTGATAGAGGCCGTACAGCTCTGTTCCTTTATGAAAAATCGGTGTTTCAGGCGAGTTAAGGTATTTTGGTGTTGAATCGTCTAATACTCGACCGCCAAAACCAATAACTCGGCCTCTGCGATCACGAATTGGAAACATAAGACGATGTCGAAAGCGATCGTAGGTCCGTCCAGCATCATTTTTGATCAACAAACCGGCATCCAGAAGCTGCTTAACTTGTGCTTGAGAAGAACCAAAGGTTTTTAAAACATTATCCCAACCATCTGGCGCCATACCGATGCCAAACATTTCAACTGTTTTTTTAGATAACCCTCGAGTCTTTAAATAATCCACAAAAAGCTGTCTGTCGGGGTGAGTTTGTAACTGATGGACGTAAAATTGGCTGACTTTATCCATCAAGTCATAGAGGTTTTTCTGTTGCGGAGATTGCGAGACATTTTGTGTGGTCGGCACAGTCATCCCCACATGATCAGCTAGTTCCTGAATAGCTTCAGGAAAACTAAGTTGATCGTATTCCATGAGGAATCCTATTGCTGTGCCATGTGCACCACAGCCAAAGCAATGATAAAACTGCTTTTCCGGACTAACTGTAAACGAAGGAGTTTTTTCATTATGAAAAGGACAGCAGGCATGCAAATTCTTGCCTGCTTTTTTCAAAGCAACCCGGGCATCTATGATATCTACGATATCAACCCGGGCTAGCAGTTCATCAATGAATTGTGGGGGTATTTGACCAGCCATATCTGGTATTATGGCTGAATTTTATTGAAAATATTAACCATATCTTATGAGATACGGCAGCGTTGCTGTTTTAATTGCTTAACGCTGATTTTACTTTTCCACTAACTGCGGCCATATCAGCACGGCCTTGAATTTTTGGTCGCAACACATTCATGACTGCGCCCATGTCTTTAATACTGCTTGCATCAGCTTCTTCAATGGCTGTTTGGATTTCTTGAGCAACCTCTTCTTCAGATAGCTGCTCAGGCATGAACTCTTCAATAACGGCAAGTTCAGCTTTTTCGATATCCGCCAAATCTGCACGAGAGGCATTTTCATACTGTTCTAATGCTTCACGACGTTGTTTGCTCATCTTAGTCAGGATGACAACAATATCGTCATCAGAAAGGTCAACCCGGTTATCTACTTCAACTTGCTTAATCGCTGCTGAAATTTGACGAAGCACGGCAAGACGTTCTTTGTCTTTCGCACGCATAGCGTCTTTTATGCTGTCTTGAATAGTAACTTTTAACGGGCTGGCTTCTGCAGGCATGGTATTGGACTTGTCTCTGAATAACGATTTTAGTAAAGACGGATACGGCTTGCGTTTTCGCGAGACAGTTTCTTCTGGTGACGTTTTACGGCTGCTGCTGCGGCACGTTTACGTACAGTTGTTGGTTTTTCATAAGCTTCACGAGCACGGGCTTCGGCAACAGTGCCAGCTTTTTCACATGCACGTTTAAAACGACGTAGAGCGACGTCAAATGGTTCGTTCTCTTTAACTCTTACTGCAGGCATTCAAAAAACTCCCTAAACAATTCTTGTATGGAAACCCCTAATTGTACGAAATATTTACCGGAAAGCAAACAGTTAAATCACTTTATTTATAAAAAAGGGCATAATAGTCACGTTTACTCACAATATAGTTTAGGTAAAAAATGCGTGTTTTAGGTATTGAATCTTCCTGTGACGAGACAGGTATCGCCATTTACGACACTGAAAAAGGTTTATTAGCTCATCGCTTATTTAGCCAAATAGCTATGCATGCCGAATATGGTGGTGTCGTCCCAGAGCTGGCTTCGAGAGATCATATTCGTAAAACCTTACCTTTAATCGAAGAAGTATTATCCGAGGCAGGATTATCCAGAAGTGATATTGATGGCATTGCATACACGGCTGGACCAGGTTTAGCTGGTGCATTACTGGTTGGCGCCGCGATAGGTCGCAGCCTTGCCTGGGCTCTCAATATTCCTGCCTTAGCGATAAATCACATGGAAGGGCATTTATTATCTCCTTTACTCGAAACACCATCTCCAGCCTTTCCTTTTGTCTCATTACTCGTGTCAGGTGGTCATACTTTGCTAGTGGATGTAAAAGGGGTTGGCCAATACGAGCTACTGGGTGAATCCATTGACGATGCCGTTGGCGAGGCTTTTGATAAAACAGCCAAACTACTTGGGATGGATTATCCTGGTGGCCCCTATCTGGCTGCCAAGGCCGAACAAGGTATTGCCGATCGCTTTGTTTTTCCTCGTCCGATGACCAATCGACCTGGCCTCGATTTTAGCTTCAGTGGCTTAAAAACATTTGCTATGAATACCTGGCTGGACACAAAACAAACGGAACAGGATAAAGCGGATATTGCTTTAGCTTTTCAGACAGCTGTTGTCGAAACCCTCGCTATCAAATGTAAAAGAGCCCTCAAACAAACAGGGCATAAACGTTTAGTGGTGGCCGGAGGCGTGAGTGCCAATAAAGCGCTTCGTCATAAACTAGACTCGATGAAGGGCGTTGAAGTGTTTTATCCGCGACAAGCATTTTGCAGTGATAATGGCGCTATGATTGCTTTTGCAGGCGCCATGCGCCATGAGGCAATGAAACATCAAGATGTGCCAAGTTTTACTGTCAGACCTCGCTGGCCGCTGAATGAACTCAGCCCACCATAAACTAACCAGATTTAGATTCTTCTTTAGCGAGCAAACGGCGTATATTGCCATGATGTCGGGCAATCAATAGCAGTGCTGTCAGCAAGATAATCCAACGTGCATTAACACTGTCAATCAGCCACAAGCTGTAGACGGGTGTTAAGCCAGCAGCCACGAGGGCAGATAGCGATGATATTCGTGTCGCAGCAAAGATAATTAACCACGTCGCTAAGCCTGCAGCAGCCAGAGCAGGGGACAAAGCAATAAAACCGCCCAACGCTGTCGCGACTCCCTTACCCCCCTTAAACTCAAAGAAAACGGGGAATAAATGTCCTAAAAAGGCTGCGAATGCCGTACCCGCTACCCATACCATTTCAAGACCGACTGCATGTGCCACTGCAACAGGAATGACACCTTTTAGAACATCAAACAGCAATACGGTAGCGGCAAGCTTCTTTCCTCCAAAACGCAGCACATTAGTGGCTCCAGGGTTGCCAGATCCCTGCGTTCTCGGGTCAGGTAAGCCTGCCAGTTTACAGAGAATGATGGCACTGGATAATGAACCAAAAAGATAAGCGACCACCAATAAGATGACGGGTAAGGTATAAGTCTCAAGCATGATATGATGCTACCTTTTAAAAACGTTGCGACATTATAGGTCGCGAATCAGTGATTGCCACCCTTTAACAGATCGAGATATGGATAAAATTTTTCTTAACGACCTTAAAATCGATACCATTATTGGTATTTACGACTGGGAAAGACACACCCAACAGACCCTGACTTTTGATCTCGAAATGGACTGGGATATTCGTAAAGCTGCGGAAACAGACGACATCAGTAACACTCTCGATTATGGTGCGATCGCCCAAAAAATTGTTAACTTTGTTAAAGCCAGTGACTATCAGCTCATTGAGACACTCGCTGAAGATCTTACGCAGATGCTACTCACTGAATTTTCAATTCCAAAACTCAAGCTGACACTAAGCAAACCTGTCGCTCTTCATGGGCAAAACACCGCGCGGATTGTGATTGAACGAAGCAAATAATGCACAAGAAAAGAAACGGCTACCTGCTTGGATTAGGCTGCAATATTGCGCCTTTTGAGAATTTTTCTCAGATTATTGCCCAGCTCTTGGCACATTTTGCGAGTTTTGATATCAGTCGGGTATTACACATTCCTCCAGTAGGAATGAACAGTCAGCATGACTTCCTTAATGCTGTAATTTTCATTGAGACTGATATATCGAAAGAAAGTCTGAAAGATATCTGTAACGACATAGAAACGACACTTGGACGAGATCGAGCAGATCCTGATCGCAAACATAAAGATCGACCTGCCGACTTAGATATTCTTTGCTCACTGACTGTACCGGATGACCTGAATACTCCTGCCAGACAAGTGACAGATGAGTATTTTCTTTATCCATTAATCGACGAGTTGTTTTTATTCTTAGCTGACAAGCCCATTACGAAGAGCATTCAAAGAGGCACCGCTATCCAAGTGGGTCATTTATCGTTTGGAGAGTCGGCGACCACCATCCACCGCGATTGATACACCGGTCAGAAAAGGGTTATCTAATAAACTTCTTACCGCCAAAAAGACTGGTTCGGCGCCACCTTCACAGCCTAATGGGGTTTCAGACATCATCTGTTGCCTCACCTCATCAGAGTGTGACTCGGTGAATAGCACAGGCCCGGGAGCAACGGCATTGACTTTTATCGTTGGCGCGTATTTTTTAGCCAACACCAGCATCATATTATGAAGTCCAGCTTTAGTCGTGCCATAAGTATCAAAACGAGTGGTCGGATTTTCCACGTTGATATCGGTAATATGCACGATATCAGCAGGTTTGTTGTCATCTCCCTGAAACTTATTCTTCAAGCCTTCGTTGATAAGAAAAGGTGCCATCATGTGCACATAAAAAAACTGTTCATACTGCTCAGCAGCTTTTGCTAAATCATCTGGTGTGGGTGAAAAAGAAGACGCATTATGGATAACGGCTCTTATAGACTCACAACGTTGTTGGCAATCCTCAATAAAGGTCATTATTGTTTCCGTCGACGAAAAATCGGCCTGCACTGTTTCGATACCCAAGTCACGCATTTCTTGGACACCCGACGTCTCAGTACGATAATGTGCTAATACATTACAACCTTGTTCATGGAATCGTTTGGCCATATGCAAACCCACTCGACGACTCGTGCCTGTCACCAATACAACCTGTTGCAATTGCTGCTCCTTAATGATGAATAATCCAGATACATTATCGACTGTTTCTCCCGAAGCGCAACAGCACAGTGATGCGTTAAAAGAAATCATAAAGACACAGATCTATTCTCAAGCTGGTTCAATTCCTTTTTCTGATTATATGCAAGCTTGTCTGTATACCCCAGGCTATGGATACTACAGTGCAGGCAGTCATAAACTGGGCAAGTATGGTGACTTCACTACAGCTCCAGAGATCAGTCATTTCTTTGGTTATAGTATTGCCACACATATACATGACGTGTTGGTACAGTTAACAAAAAAGCAGATACTCGAATTTGGGGCAGGATCGGGACAGCTGGCCGCCGATATCATGACTTATCTCAAAAGCCAGCACCAGTTACCTGAGTATTATTTCATTCTAGAAATCAGCGCAGATTTACGACAACGGCAACGGGCCTATCTGCAGCAACATATCCCTGAACTTATGGATCGCTTTATTTGGTTGGATAGCCTGCCAGAAAAGTTTGAAGGGGTTATTGTGGCCAATGAAGTATGTGATGCCATGCCAGTTAACCTTATAAAAATAAAAGATAATGAATTATTTGAACGTCATGTTGGCTGGAATAATAACGCGTTCGCATGGCAAGACAGGGCCATCACGAAAGCTGATCTTCAAAAACAAGCTGAGCGTATTCAATCCTTTATTTCAACTGAATATTACGAGACTGAAATCAACTTAACAGCACAGCAATGGCTACAAACTACGGCTCAATCACTAAAAGCCGGCGCCATCTTTATTATTGACTATGGTTATAGCTTTACAGAGTTCTACCGCGAAGAAAGAGAGCAGGGGACCTTATGTTGCTATTTTCGTCATCAAATCAATGATGACCCATTCTTTTTACCTGGGCTGCAAGACATCACGACACACACTGAGTTCTCAACTCTGGCTGACATTGCTTTGGAACAAGATCTGGATGTCGCCGGATTCCATGAACAAAGTGATTTTCTAATAGCAGGCGATATCACCTCAATTGCGGCGAAGTGCCATAGTGAAATGACATCAGCTGACTGGCTACAACAAAGTGCGGCTTTAAAGCAGTTATTGATGCCAGGTCAAATGGGACAGCAATTTAAAGTCTTGAGTCTGACAAAGAACATTAATTCACTGCCACGACTTTCAGTAAGTGACAGGCGCTATCAACTCTAAAAAACAGGCAAAAAAAGGGGCACAAGGCCCCTTTTAAAGTAGGAAATAAACCGCTGGAATTATTTCTTCAGCGCTTCCAGTTCTTTTTGTAACTTATCCATTTTTTCACTCATATCAAATAACACTTCTTTGATATTAGCCATATCATCGCGAAGATTACTGGTTTCTTGCTTATTACGCGCAATATCTTCTTTCAACTCTGGGCTGATAAGTGCATCTTTTGAATCAGCTTGACGTTCTGCAACGGTTTGTAAGACTGTAGGAATATCAATCTCAATCCAGTCTGTTCTTTCTTTACCCGTCTCAGGATCAATGTGATATGACATACCATTATCAAGAGCAACTCTTACAGCAGGTTCTGAGTCAAACTTTCTTGTACCAGGCAGCAAAGGATTAACACGGCGGTCAATTTCCTGACCTGTGTATTGATCTTTGTCACGATAATCTTCATGCAACAAACCGAAGATGATGTTTAAACGTCCACCACTCATGAAAACACGACCACTATCACTTTGACGCTCTTTCGCAATCATGCCCTGATGCACACCAAGCGTCACGAAAGTCACATCTTCATTTGGCTGCGCACGGCTCAATCCATTCGCTAAGCCATTACTCAGAATTTGTAACTCTGCAGGTGAAAACAAGGGGTTTTGGCGTTGGTTGAACAGTACTTTTTCATTTACATAAAGAGACTCTAAAACCGTACGCATTGTATCTGGAGATATTGAGTAAGGATGGTCGTTAGCCACACCCGGCACATCACGATCGACAATTTTAACGTACTGCAAACCTGTTTCAAATAAGGTTTTTCCCTCTGTAGAAATTTCTACTTCATCAGATTTTTTCAGTGGGTTACCACAACCACTCAGCCCCAGGCTCAGGGCTAAAGCAACGGTCACTGCCGTGCTGTACTTCACAATGCCTCGCATAGATTCTTCCTCGTTTTAGTTAACCCGTTTATTAGCGGGAGGTGTGAGTTCTGCTTTTTGTTCTCTGCATAACAACGTCTGAACGGATTCTCGTGGATCGTACCCTTCAAACAAAATTTTGCATACTTGTTCCACTATCGGCATTTCAATTTTAGCTTGTCGAGCTCTTATCATGACCTCTTTGGCAGCATGCATGCCTTCTACCGTTTTACCTACAGCTTGAACAGCATCTTCAACACTGAGTCCTCTTCCTATCGCCAAACCTAATTGGCGGTTACGACTTTGGTCATCCGTACAGGTTAAAATTAAATCACCAATTCCAGACAAGCCAAACAGTGTTTCAGTTTCAGCCCCTAGTGCTGCGGCTAAACGTCTTATCTCCGCCATACCTCGTGTAATCAATGCTGCTCGGGCATTAGCCCCAAAGCCTAAACCATCAGAAATACCTGCGCTGATCGCTAATACATTTTTCACTGTGCCGCCAATCTGTACTCCCAGCACATCATAAGTTGTGTACACACGTAGTGTCGAAGAGTGAAATAGTCCCGCCAATTGCTCAGCAAAATGCCCCTCTTCCGACGCGACAGTAAAGGCAGTAGGAAGATTAGCGGCAACTTCTGCAGCAAAGGATGGACCGGATATGACAGCCAAAGGATGACTTTCACCTAATACCGAACGAGCAACATCATAGAGCAACTCACCCGTATCTGGAGCCAACCCTTTGGTCGCCCAACTAACTGGCGTTGTCTCTCCAAGCCTTGGCTTGATCATATGCAAGCTTTCAACAAACGCTTTACTGGGAACAGAAACTAGTACATGTCGACAATCACGTATGGCTGTATCGAGATCATCAACAATGGATAAGGCCTCAGGAAAAGCTTGACCTGGTAAATAACGCGTATTCTCACGCGACGACGTCATCTCCGAACGATGTTGTTTATCACGTCCCCATAACCAGGTCTGATGACCATTTCTGGCCATCGCCATCGCCAATGCCGTTCCCCAGGCACCGGCACCCATAACTAATGTTGGTGTTAAATTGGCCTGTTCTGCCACAGCCGCTACCCAAGTCTTAGTGAGTGGTGTTTGATTTTGCTTCGCGGGCTTGTCTTTCTACCTGTTCTTTCTGGTGCAAGTACATCGCATCAAAATTTACTGGCGCTAAGACAAGTTGTGGGAAGCCACCTTTGGTCACCAGATCAGAAACGACTTCTCTGACGAAAGGGAAAAGGGTATTCGGACAATAGCTGCCGACTAATGGTCCCATTTCTTCTGTGGTGTAGCCCGTTAAAGTAAAAATACCAGCTTGTTTGACTTCCACAAGAAATGCCGTCTTATCACCTACTTTTGCTGTGACAGTAACTGACAAAATAATTTCATGTGTATCATCGTCGATACGGTTGTATTCATTACCTAGCTGCAAATCCAATTGCGGACGCCATTCCTCACGGAAAATTTCTGGTGAATTAGGTGACTCAAAAGACACATCTTTTGTGTAAATTTTTTGAATCACAAAACGTGGTTTTTGCTGCTCTTCACCTGCTGCTGTATTTTCTTCAGCCATCTCTATTCCTTCTTGTTTTAAGATTGCGCCAGGAGGCTGTCTAACTCTTTGCTGCGATCAATCGCAACTAAATCAGTGTAGCCACCTATGGCTTTATTATTGATAAATATTTGTGGCACGGTTCTTTGTTGGCTCTTTTTCATCATCTCTTCTCTTTTAGAGGGATCAAGATCCACACGAATTTCGTCGTACTTAACGCCTTTACGCTCCAGCAGTTGCTTTGCCATCACACAGTAGGGACAGTGAGCGGAAGAATAAACGATTACTTTTGCCACAATAAAAATCCTGCCATTTTGTTTAATTAACTAAAGAGGGGTAATTTTGCCTCTTTCCATCCATTAATGCCGCCAGTCATTACATAGACTTCCTCGAAGTCATTCGATTTGAACTTTTTAGCAGCATTTTTTGCACGTTGACCACTGGCACATACAATGACTAATGGTTGCGACTTATTTTTTAGCTTACTAATTTCTTCATCCAACTTGGAGAGCGGGAGGTTTACTGAGTCAGCAATATGCCCTTTTTCAAACTCTTCCGGTTCTCGCACATCAACAAACTTACCTTTGTACTGATTGACTAGTCGGACTGACTGGTTCACATCAAGCGGATGTAATCCTGTCAGTTTACGATTAATTGCATCGGAAAAAACTAACCAAGCTAATACAATCCATGCCGTGCTTAAAATCCAATGATTAACAATAAACTCGCCCAAATTTTCCATATCAACCCTTAAAGCTGTCTTAAAATTAGATTAATTTTTTGCAGAACAGAATACTTCACGCATCATCTCAATCAAACGAAGCGTTCGTTCATCGTTTACACGATAATAAATGCGATTAGCGTCACGACGAGACATGAGAATCTCTTTTTCACGCAATTTTGCCAAATGCTGGGAGACGTTACTTTGTGTCGTGCCAACATGCTCTACGATATCCTGAACGGATAATTCATTTTCTCCAATCGCGCAGAGAATCTTCAAACGAAGAGGATGAGACATCGCTTTCAGTGCAAATGCAGCACGCTCGATATCATTATCAATCGCGATAGAATCCATGTTTAAAGCTTGTGCCACAATTTTGCCCGTCAGTACCCGTGACTGTATTTCATCACAAAACACCATATAATACACGGCATCAATTCTTAATGACATACAAGACAACGGTGAGTCAGCAGAGAGCCAGACCACCATTCGTTTTAAGGACTAATCAATGACTCAAACACACAGACCTCTGGCGCTCATCATCTTCGATGGATGGGGCTACAGCGAATCCGCAGAAAACAATGCTATTCTCGCAGCAGATACCCCAAACTGGGATGATATGTGGAAAAACTATCCACACACATTAATCAATGCCTCAGGGGAGGGTGTGGGGCTGCCTGGCGATCAAATGGGTAATTCTGAAGTCGGTCATTTAAACTTGGGCGCGGGGCGCGTGGTTTATCAGGAATTTACCCGTATTAGTCTGGCAATCAAGAATGGTGAGTTTTTTAACAATCGTGTTTTGATTGATGCCGTAGAAAAAGCAAAAAAAACTGATAACGCGGTACATATCTTTGGCTTACTGTCTGACGGTGGTGTTCACAGTCACGAACAACATCTTCATGCGATGGTCGAACTAGCCGCGAAGCAGGGTGCTAAAAACATTTACGTCCATGCCTTCCTCGATGGACGCGATACACCGCCGAAAAGCTCTCACACGGCTATTGAAAAACTTGAGGACAGTTTTAAAACATCAGGCGCCGGAAGACTTGCTACAGTTATCGGTCGATTCTACGCCATGGACAGAGATAATCGCTGGAATCGTGTCGAAGAAGCTTATCAACTCATCACTGAAGGTAAGGGTCAGTATCAGGCAGCAACAGGCATCGAAGCCCTGCAGGCGGCTTATGAACGAGAAGAGACCGATGAGTTTGTTAAAGCCACTACCATTGGCGATCCAGTGAAAGTGAATGATGGTGACAGCATCATCTTTATGAACTTCCGTTCAGATCGTGCCCGCGAATTGACAGAATGTTTCATCAACCCTGAATTTTCAGGTTTTACACGACCACGACAGATCGAATTAGCAGATTTTGTCACGCTAACAGAATACAAAAAAGACTTTACCGCACCTATCGCCTTCCCCACAGAAAAGTTACATAACATCTTGGGGGAATATTTATCGGCTCAGGGTAAAACTCAACTACGTATTGCCGAAACAGAAAAATACGCACATGTGACTTTTTTCTTCAACGGTGGTCAGGATGCGCCTTATGAGGGTGAGGACCGTATACTCATCCCATCACCTAAAGTGGATACCTATGATCAACAACCTGAAATGAATGCACCCGAAGTCACTGAAAAACTGGTCGAAGCCATTAACAGCGAAAAATACGATGTCATCATCTGTAACTTCGCCAACGCTGACATGGTAGGCCATACCGGTAATTTTGCTGCAGCGGTAAAGGCCATTGAAACACTGGATGTCAGTTTGGGTAAAATCTGGTCAGCAATAGAAAAAGTCGGCGGTGAAATGCTGGTAACCGCTGACCATGGAAACGCCGAGCGCATGGTCAATCATGAGACGGGGCAGCCCCACACCGCCCATACAAACAACGTTGTTCCGTTATTATTCGCGGGTCGTGAAGCCGACTGTGTTGATGGGGGCACTTTGTCTGATATCGCACCAACGATGTTGTCTTTGATGGGGCTGACAATCCCTGATGAAATGAATAAAAAACGATTAGTTCTGCCCAAGTAAACAAAAACGTGACATTAAAGATCTTACTGGCGAGCTTAAGCCTGCTGATCTGTTTCAGTGTTCATGCTGAGACAGACTCAGCGGCACGCTTAGATGACGTTCGTGATGAAATAAAATCCCTAAATAGCGATCTTTCTGCAAAGAAGGCTGACAGGGAAGCTCTGTTCGAGAAATTAAAAAAACAGAGCCGACAAGTTTCTGAACTGAACAAACAGCTGCGAAATATCGAAACCCAAATAGACAATAAACATAAAGAGGTTGAGGCCTTACGTCAGGAAATGGGCATTAAAGAAAAAGAACAAAAACAACAACTAGATGCCCTTTATAGTCAGATACGCACCGCTTTTATTCATGCCGAACCCAGTTATCTTGAACTCTTACTTAATCAGAAAGATATTTCTACTCTGAGTCGAGGCAGTACGTATTTTCGCTATTTCCATCAGGCCAGACAGCAAGAGCTACATAATATTCACCAACTGCTAACCAAGCTTAACAATGAGCAACGTGAAGTATTGCTTGCTCAACAGTCACTGGAAAACATGCTAACGCAACAGCGTTCTAAGCAAACTGAGCTTCAGCAACAAACCGAACAAAGAAAAGCGACATTGGTCGCGCTAGATAAAAGCATCACCAGCCAAGATAGTCGTTTAGCCTCTTTAAAAGAAGAAGAAAAAAACCTACAACAGCTACTCAATTCACTGAGTAAAAAGCCTACACCAACACCACCGGCACCCAAGCCAGGCAAGAAACTCACGGCTGTGAAACCAAACACACCTTTTTCACGTCTGACAGGTAAACTAGATTGGCCAGTGAGTGGAAAAATACTTGCCCGCTATGGTAGCTCGAGAAATCTTGGTAAACTCAAGTGGCAAGGTATCGTCATTGCGTCACCAACTGGAAATGATGTCAAAGCCACAGCAGCCGGCACCATTGTCTTTGCTGACTGGTTGAGAGGGTTTGGTCTGTTAATCATCATTGATCACGGTGATAAATACATGACCCTCTATGGCAACAATGAATCACTACTGAGAGATGTCGGTGAATATGTTAAGGCCGGCGATGTTATAGCACAGTCAGGCGAACAAGGAATTCGCGGCCTTTCCGGCCTATATTTTGAAATTCGTCACCGAGGCAGCCCAACAAATCCATTAAAATGGTTGGGAAAACAAGGCTGACAAGTCTTATCGATTAAGGAAGGAATATGAGTTTGTTTAAACGTGATTTCGGCTTAATTACCAGCGGCGTAATTTTAGGTGCCACCCTCGTATTTGGCCAAATGGTTTTTGCTGACAGGGAAGCCACTAAACCCGATCTACCTCTTGAAGACTTGCGAACTTTTTCTGAGATTTTTGGCAGAATAAAAAGCAGTTATGTAGAGCCAGTAGAAGATAAACAATTATTAGAAAATGCCATTCGCGGCATGCTTTCTGGTCTGGATCCACACTCGACATACTTGGATAAAGATCAGTTCAAAGAGTTACGTGAAGGCACCTCTGGCGAGTTCGGTGGTTTAGGTATCGAAGTCAGTATGGAAGATGGCTTTGTCAAAGTAGTGACACCTATTGATGATACCCCTGCAGCTAAAGCCGGTATCAAGCCAGGTGATTTAATTATTCGTCTTGATGATACGCCAGTTAAAGGAATGACACTGAACGATGCCGTTGACATCATGCGCGGCAAACCTGGTACGGATCTGATGCTAACCGTCATTCGTGAAGGCGAAGATACACCGCTAAAAATTAATATCACTCGTGCCATTATCAAAGTGGAGAGTGTTAAGAAAAGAATGTTGGAACCCGGTTATGCCTATGTTCGGATTTCTACCTTCCAGTCTCGAACGGGTGAAAGCTTAAGAGAAGCTATTTCTGACCTGAAAAAAGAAAATAATGGCGCCTTAAACGGACTGGTTCTGGATTTACGTAACAATCCAGGTGGCGTACTAGATGCCGCCGTTGAAGTTTCTGATGCTTTCATAGAAAAAGGCCTTATTGTTTATACCGAAGGTCGTATTGCAGACTCAGATCAGAAATTCCATGCGACGCCAGACGATATGTTGAAAAGCGCGCCACTCGTTGTCTTAGTCAACGGTGGCTCTGCTTCCGCTTCTGAGATTGTGGCTGGTGCCTTACAGGATCATGACCGTGCCGTCATTATGGGAACAAAAACCTTCGGTAAAGGCTCTGTCCAAACAGTGATGCCTCTTACCAATGACACAGCTGTGAAGATGACGACTGCTCGCTATTACACGCCATCAGGTCGCTCTATTCAAGCAGAAGGTATTGTGCCTGATATTGAGCTTAAACCCGTACATATTTCAGCCATCGAAGATGCAGAGTTTACGCCTCTTCGTGAGCGTGATTTAGCACATCACCTTATGAATGGTGATGAAGAAGAAGAGACCGATGCAAAACAGAACCAGGCTGATAAAGAGAAAGAACAGCCGCTAGAAGTCTCTGATTATGCTTTATCTCAAGCACTTAATTTGTTGAAGGGAATGACCATCCTTAAAAAATAAAGGATAGCTTATGTCTACTGTATTGATACCTCTCGCCGAGGGTTTTGAAGAGATTGAAGCGGTTACCGTTATCGATCTACTGAGAAGAGCAGAGATCAATGTAGTAACGGCTAGCCTTAGCCAGCGACATCAGGTTACAGGCAGTAGACAGATTGTTCTGTTTGCTGACCATTTACTTGAGGATATGGTTAACGCTGATTTTGACATGATTGTTTTGCCGGGCGGACAGCCCGGCACAAACAATCTTAATCAAGATTCCCGTATTTCAGTGTTATTACAAAAGCAGTTAAATGCTAATAAACACATCGCTGCCATTTGTGCTGCTCCGCTGGTACTAGCTCATGCTAAAATCCTCAATCAGCATAAAGCCACTTGCTATCCGGGAGCAATAAAGCAAGAAGATTGGCCTGAAATCTCACTTTCCGATGAGTCTGTTATCGTCGATGGCAGAATAATTACTTCAAAAGGACCTGGTACAGCGATGGATTTTGCCTTAACCCTTATTGAAGTTCTGACAAACCATCAAACTCGACATACCGTTGAACAAGATTTGGTAAGAAAGTAAAACCTATGGCCTTACTTACAGCTAACGATTTGTCTATTCTTCTGGTTGAACCATCAGCCATGCAGCTCAAACTGATTATGCGTCATCTGCATGAAGAGGGTGTGCATAAAATTGATGGTGTCAGCAGCGGTAAAGAAGCATTAGACTTTATTGATAAATATCCGCCAGATCTGGTCATTACCGCCATGTATTTACCGGATATGACTGCCAATGAGCTTATAGAGACCGTTATACACAAACACCCTCAACTGAATATGTCCTATATGCTGATCTCAAGTGAAAAAGGGCATGCGGCACTTGAACCCGTTAGGCAAGCTGGTGTGATTGCCATTCTACCTAAACCCTTCGATCATAAAGATTTACAACGTGCTATCAGAGCCACACTCGATATCATTGATCCGGAAGAGATTACTCTTGAAAGCTATGATGTGAGTGAACTCAGTTTGTTGGTGGTAGATGACAGCCTGACATCGCGTAATCACATTATGCGTATTTTTAGTACGATGGGGATCTTACATATTGATGATGCCGAAAATGGCCGCAAAGCATTAGATAAGATCAATGAAAACCATTATGACCTCATTGTGACTGATTTGAATATGCCGGAAATGGATGGGCATGAATTAGTACAATACATCAGAAATGATATGGGTAATGACGCTATCCCCATCATGATACTCACCACCGAAAATAATGAAGCACGATTAGGGCAGGTCGAGCAGGCCGGAGTCTCAGCCATTCTCAACAAACCTTTCGAGCCGCATACCATTCGCGAAATGTTATTCCGTTTACTTGACTCATAAAAGAATTTTGTCGCTACATTGCTTGATATCAAGCCTATCATCATAGTTCGTTTTTTTAGCTGATTACACTGTTCAGCTCTGTCTGATAAGAGGAATAACTTATTCGCACCCACCTATTATAGCCAGTTGGTCGGTAAATTCTGATGCAAAAACTCCTGCAGAACCCTCACTTTTAATGTTTTAGCAAAACGATCAGCGACACAAAAATAATAGTCTAATGGCTCAGGCTCACCATGAAGCTCTGTATGACTTCCCTCCTCAAATAAAGAAATAAGCCTGCCTTCCGCCACATGTTGAGTCACAACAAAAGCGGCGATTCTAGCAATACCTCCTCCAGCGAGTGTGATATTAGCCAACATATCGATATCATCACAAACCATGGCTGTTCTCACTTCAGGCTGAAAGCGTTGCCCATGCCGTAAAAATGACCAGCCTACAATTTTCTCATCAACAGGTATCTTAAATAACAAACATCTATGCTGACGTAATTCAGCGATGGAATCCGGTATACCGTTTTTATTCAGATACTCTGGCGACGCACAATAAACTAACGGAACCGTGGTTAGTCTGTTCGCCACCAGACTGTCATCTAACTGCTCACGTATTCTGATGCTGACATCAATACCTTCCTGTCGATGATCGACATGTCTGTCACTGGCAATCAGCTCTATACTCAAATCCGGATATTGTTCATAAAATATGGGGAGGAGGGGAGCGAGAACATGTCGTGCAAATGCAGCTGAGCAGGCTATTTTTAGTCTTCCAGACACCTTGCCTTCTACGTATGAAACGGCCTCAGCTGCCAACTCCATTTCCTGCAATAAACCCTTAACACGCTGGTAATACACCTCACCAGTATCGGTCAATGCCAGACTTCTTGTTGTTCTGGTCAATAAACGTGTACCAAGAGATGACTCTAAGCGTGCAATATTTTGGCTGACCGCTGCGGCACTTATGCCAAGTCTTCTTGATGCCGCGGCAAGACTACCTAACTCGACCGATCTGACAAAACTCTCAACGCCACGCATTGTGTCCATTTGTACTTTACCAACAATAATAATGAAAAATTAATAAGCTTAGCTTAACAGTACAATTAGTTTATATGCACTACAAACTTAACAATAGCAAGACTAAACTGCTCACATTGCTTAAGAGGAGTTAATTAATGAATACAAAAAAATTACCCGTTAAACTCACGTCGTATGTTTTTGCACTTTATATGGCAGGTATTATGGCCTTCTTAATGTGCTTAATTATTACTGGCGTTAATCAGGGCCTATCCTCACACTACATCAGTGATGCCCTAAACGCATACAAAGTTGCCATGCCCGCCGCCTTTATTTGTATTCTTATTGTTAGACCTTTTGTGGCTTTTCTGGTGAAAAAAATCGTGCATATGGCCTAAGTGTTCTCATACAGTGATATCAAGCTCAACCATGTCTCTGGTTGAGCTTGTACTGCACTGAAAAAACTAAAAAAGTGAAACAGGTTTAATCCAGATCGGTCTCGCGAATACGCAAAAAGCGGGCAAACCGAGGCAATCCAGTTTTAGTAACCCCCTGATAACGATAGGTAATGACACTGCCGATGGGAGGTGGGTTAATACGGTCTTGATCTGATAAGCCGCTACCGATCGAAAAGACCCGGCCTTGCTTATTTTTAACACGTAATGCGCCTAACTGATTAGTGTATTTACCTTTGCCTGGCAAATGCGCAATAACGGTGGCTTCAGCATCATCATATGGCTTGAGTTTTAATAAAGCCTGCGTTCTCCCACCGTGATGTTTAGCTGACGCCAGATGTAAAATCAGACCTTCAGCACCGTGTTCTATCTTATCTTGTAACAGGTCTTGTAAAGCCGTTTTGTTTATCAGCCGATATTGTTTAACAGGTTTAATATGTGGCAGATTTAGTTTTGTGATTAAACTTGTGTAGTTTTGATAACGTTGTTCAAAAGGCAGTTCACGATCGGGCATATCAAACACCCGATAACTCACTTTTCGCCAAGCTTCATCATCCGGTATTTGTGTTCTTATAATGCCACTGAGCCGTGCAAAGTCTTGATGTTTAGTCCACAACTCACCATCCAACCATACATCGGGTAGGGAAGCAGTAAACCAGTCTGGGGCGTTGATAATATTGCCACTACGGGTCAGAAGTTGTTGACCTGTCCAGATAGCCCGTACACCATCGAACTTTTCACTGACGAGATAGGCAGATACTGGCTCAGTCCTCTCTGGCTTATAGACACTGGCCAGTTGCACGGGTGGCATAGTCTGAGCAGCATGAACTAGCCCATTAAGACTAAGCAGGGTGAAAATGAAAACAACAGTGATAGCACGCTGTATACGTGGCATATTTGCCTCCTTGCAAATTAATTAATAGTAATTGCCTCTGGCATCCTGCCAATAGACGTCTTGACTCGGTTTACTCTAACTCTGATGCGATTGTTTGAGCTAATGTCGCTGACAGTGATGCGTTTCTTCTGCGCTCAGGACACAGAGCACTACGGAATCCCAGATAGTCGGGTTTTAATGCGCGTAGGGTAGCAATATCCTCAATGCGTAAAGCACCTGCCAAGCCACATAAACTTTCTGCGTTTTTCACTATGTTTACAAACGCTGTCAACGCATCAATTGACCATAAATCCAATAAAGAGCGACCATTTTTTTCTGCGGTATCAACCATCACACCGCTAAAACCTGCTTTTAGAACCTGTTCTATTACATCAGTTTCATAATTACGATCAGCAAATATCACAGCAATTACCGGCGTGGTGAGTTGTTTGATAACTGGCGTTAATGCTTGTAAACAGTCCGCTTGTTCTTCACCTCCGAATAAGCCAATTTTGACATAATCCACGCCTGTTCCAACCATATTCATGATTGCCGGCTCAATGACATCAAACTGCATTGGCAAATCACCAATTGTCGCGCTGGTTAGACAACGTCCCGATACCGACTTAACAATATCTTCCACTATATCTACAGGCAAAGCGCCTAAGGCCCCTTTTGCCGGCTGTTTCATATCAAGAATATCTGGCAGACAGCCGTTGAGGCTCTGAGCTTCTTCCAATGACTGTACACTGGCTAGCCATTTTGTATTATTCGACATTGATACCTGCTTCTCTCACCTTTTTCATTAACCAGCCCCACGCTTCCCACTCGCGTTCACCCGCTGTTTTTTCCATACCGATGGTCAAATAGTTAATTTCATCGCGAATTTTTTGTTCTGGCAACATCGACAAACGGCTAACCAATATGGCGGCTTCAATGACGGCACTTTGTGCACGGTTATATCCACGAAATAAGCC
This sequence comes from Methylophaga sp. UBA2513, assembly GCF_002341285.1. Classification (NCBI taxonomy): domain Bacteria; kingdom Pseudomonadati; phylum Pseudomonadota; class Gammaproteobacteria; order Thiotrichales; family Piscirickettsiaceae; genus Methylophaga; species Methylophaga sp. UBA2513. The sequence continues at coordinate 123,763 of NZ_DDNT01000007.1, forward strand.
ATGTTGCTGTTCATGTACAACATCGCCATAAAAACAGGCGCGGGGATCATCGTCATCAACATTCTGGATAGCTATTTCTGTGTGGCTAAGTGCATTTGTTAAATAGAGACTATCTATCTTTTCACATGCTGAAGATGGCCATTGTCGGTGCCCGGTTAATGCTCCTGCAAACACGCGTACATCATCCGTGTAGTTAATACTACATGAGCGATGACGCATTAAGTTATTGTAAGTTGTCGATGGTTTAAAAGGTTTTATTTGAAAGTAACCATTTACTTCACTAACACCCATAGGCGCATGATGTGCTGTACCATCAGCATTTTTTGTCGTCACAATAACTTCATGAATTTTTGCGGTCAGCCGTACCACTAGGATGCTCCTTTTTTATTTTTCTTAGGTTCAGCCGTACCACACGCCGTGCGAGTTTTTTTGACTTTTGGGGCATGCTCGTCACGGACGACTTTTTTCATACTCTCTCTTGGTGTATCGGTTTTATCTGCTGTACCGCAGGCACGATCTTTCTTGGTTTTTTTCATGGTGGTACCTTCCACCTTTTGCTCTGTTAAATCTTCTTCTGCCACATCAACGGCACAACCCCATTGTAAATCTTCATCTTGGGTATAACGCTTACCTAACTGCCAGGCGACTTCGGCGCGGGCCAGTTCAACACCAAGATAAAATGCATGGCCGGGATCATTCTCTACGTCTAGATGGGGATAGAATTCAAATGGATCAATATCCTGCACAATACCATCACGATTGAACATAAAAATGCCTTCTTTTGCGACTTTTATCCGGTAGTTCGGGTCTCGAATCGTGTCGGCCAAAGCATGAATTTCATCAGCAGTATCCGTAAACGGGTGTCGTTCGTGTGACACCAACAAGTCACCTGTAAAATCTCTTGGTAGACTATTATCCTGTTTGGCGGCAAACATCATTCGTCTCGCCACATCGGCTTCACGTATGGCCCGTCGTGCATGCGAGCTAACTTCTGTGGCTAATACACAGTTAATATTTAACTCAGAAATCATGCCAAACAACATGGCATTGATTCCGGTAGTATCCGCGTCAGTTAACTCTGTCAGATTACCTACTCCCATCATGATCGGCGCATCAGGGTATTTCCGCCGTAATTCATGGTAACGAACAATTGAGGCCGTTAAACCAAAATGAATGGGATCTAAAATCGGATCTGCCACCCACGGTTTACCAATTTTATCCATGGCTTCCATAGCTCGCTCCAGTGAGGCAAGGGAACCTGGCTCAGCAGGAACTAAAATTGGGACGGCGTCTGTTTCTTTTGCCAGATCAATCGTTTTTTCAGTCAAACTTAATAAATAGTCAGCACCTGCTTTGGACGCACGCTGCAGGTCATGAATCGAAAGTGAGTCCACACTCACTTTAAAACCATTATCATGTAATGCTGCAATAGCTTCTTCCATTAATGGAAATTTTTCTTCAGGTAAACAGCCAATATCAATAACATCCGCCCCTTGGCTAGCATAATACCGGGCACGTTCTAACAGACTTTCAATAGAGCGTTCAGGAGCATCGACGATTTCGGCAAATATTTTGACAGCGTGGTGAGATAAATCTGGTTTTTTACGGGCTTTACCAAACTGCATTGGTAGATCTTTGATTTCATCTGGGCCACGCGTAATTTTAATACCCAGATCTTGGCTTAGTAGCTCGAGGTCTCCTCGACAGCGGCCTGGGACTATGATTTCATCAAACCCTTCAAAATCTTCAGGCTTGAGTCGTCTACCTATCATTTTATCTGTCATCAATGCTGCGACAGACACGCCTATCTGATGAACTCGATACTCAAAGGGGAGTGGCGCCATTTCTTCCAACACTTTATGCACACTGGGCTCAGCCAGTTTGCCTGTAAGAAATAATATCTTCCTCGCCATCAGAGGTACTAACCGACCTCAGCCAGACGTTGCTTCAGTACATTGAATAATTCATCAGCATTATCTACCACGGTTGTTGCCTCGAACTGTTTTAATGTAGTCGTATGTTGTAGATCTATCGCTCTGGGAGAAACATGCACAATTCTGTCTGGTGCAGGGGTATCTATTTCTGGTTCAGAATCACAGGCGAGCACAATGCTTGGTATACGACATTTTCCTGCTTGGGCATATATATTCGTTACCAAAGTATCAGATAAGCCCATGACCATCTTAGCAACGGTGTTAGACGTAGCTGGAGCGACAACAAGGCTATGATAGTCACCTCGATAAAATAAACCGACTGGCGGTGAGCTAGCCGCTCTATCACGGTAGACTCGCCCCTCTGGTACGAATGATTTTGGATCATAGCCGTACATCCTTACAACTTCTTCACCAGCTCGGCTGTAAAACAAGTCCACGTCATCTAACTCATGGACAATTTCCAAACATTCTTTCAGATAATGTCCTGAGCCTGTAATAGCCCAAGCCAGACGTGGTTTTTCAGGCCTTGCTTGCATTTTGTTTCTCTGTGAATAAGTTAAGACGTAAATTTTGCCAGACTAACTACACTTAGTAAAAATAAGATAGGTTTTATAGGGTTTTTTACGTTAAAATCGATAACTCATTGTAATTTTGCGTCAGATTGGAGTCTTTGCGAATGTCTAACAGTATTCCAAAAATTGTGGTTGTCGGAGGCGGGGCAGGTGGTCTTGAATTAGTCACTAAACTCGGCAAAAAGTTGGGTAAAAAAGGCAAAGCTGAAATTACGCTTGTCGATAATACACATACACACATATGGAAACCGCTTCTTCATGAGGTTGCTGCTGGTACACTCGATTCGCATGAAGATGAAATTGAGTACCTGAGTCAAGCTAATGCCAGTGGATTTCGTTTCCGTTTGGGTAAAATGGATGGCTTAGACAGAGACCGTAAGACTATATCTCTGGCCCCCACACTGAATCAAGACGGGGTGGAAATTATCCCACGTCGCGAATTTGAATACGACTACCTTGTCATATCTGTTGGTAGCGTTAGTCATGACTTTGGTATCAAAGGTGTTCGTGATCACTGCTTATTCCTTGATACAACCAAGCAAGCCGAATCTTTCCAAAACAAATTACTTGAAGCCTATCTTCGCGCACACACACAAGGTAAGCCTTTGCACGAAGGTCAGTTGAACATTGCTATTGTTGGTGCAGGTGCTACAGGTATTGAGCTTAGCGCTCAACTTCATGAAGTTTCTCACTTACTCACTGCTTATGGGCTTGATGAAGTACAACCACAAGACGTCAAGATTAGCATTATTGAAGCAGCCAATCGTGTTTTACCTGGCTTACCAGAAAATCTCTCTGCGGCTACAACGGATGAATTGACGAAATTAGGCGTTGACGTTCTCACTGGAGAACGCGTTGTTGAGGTTAATGACAAGGCTATATTCACAGAAAGTGGAAAAACCATTCCCGCTGCCATTAAAGTATGGGCGGCAGGTATCAAAGCACCAGAGTTCTTAAAAGATATTGCCGGACTTGAAACCAATTGGATGAACCAATTGGTTGTACGACAAACATTACAAACGACCTTAGATGATGATATCTATGCCATCGGTGATTGTTGTGCATGTAAGTGGCAGGGACATGATGAGAACGTACCACCCCGTGCTCAAGCAGCTCATCAAATGGCATCTGTTGTGTATAAGTCTATTCGTAATCGCATGGCAGGTAAGGTTGCCCCTGAATTTGAATACCATGACTATGGCTCACTAGTATCGTTAGGTAAATACAGCACGGTTGGTAACTTGATGGGCAACCTAAGTAAGGGCAGCATGATGATTGAGGGGTTCATGGCGCGCCTGATGTATCTTTCTTTATATAAGATGCACCAAGTTGCACTGTTTGGTCCTTTCCGGGTTGCTATGCTCTCTCTGTCGCATATCTTCAGACGTAGTGTTCACCCTAAAATCAAACTACACTAAACACTTGCTACATCAGATAAAAAAGGCCCTTGATAGGGCCTTTTTTATGTTCTCTACATCTACTTTTTGGAAAACAATGACATGCGCTGAGTAATATCATTATTATTTATTCGGTGTTTTACTGCTGCACCTATATGCAAAAGTAATAATGCAATTAACGTAAATGCCAACACTTCATGTATTTCACTGAAGTACTCCCTCATATCTGGGTCTGCCTCCGCCAGGCGCGGTAAAACTATTCCCCACAGTTTCGTATCGTATTTACTGTACATTGATTGCAGATACCCCGTTAGTGGCATAGCAATCATTAACACATATAATAGCCCGTGGACGCCACCAGAGAGCTTCTGTTGCCATAATGGGATAGAAGAGGGAAGAGAGGGCGCTGGATGAAATATACGCCACGCTACACGCATTACAATCAGCACAGCGATACTTATCCCCAACGATTTATGTAATAAAAACCAAAATGCCCGAACACTTTCTTGACCTTCAGGCAAATCCCATTCTTTCGGAAGCTGAACCATATATAGTCCGATTGCGATCATGGCTAAAATGGCGAACGCAATTAACCAATGTAACCATCGCTGTACCAAGTCGTACTGTTTTATCTGTTCGGGCATATAATTTCCTTCACTTTCTTTTTATGCATAAAAAAGCCACACAACCTTGCGGCTGTATGACTTATTTTACTCAGGAAAGATTCCTATTATTAGATATCTAAATTCGACACCTGTAATGCATGCGTCTCGATAAACTCTCTTCTTGGTTCAACATTATCACCCATCAGTGTATTGAAGGTCTCATCAGCGACGATAGCATCATTGATTTTCACTTGTAAAAGTCGACGTTTATCTTTATCCATTGTGGTTTCCCACAGCTGGTCAGGATTCATTTCACCCAAGCCTTTATAGCGTTGAACATGTTGGCCACGGCGTGCTTCAGCTAACAACCAACTCACGGCTTGTGAGAAATAACTAATCTCTTGCTGCCTTTCACCACGTTCTACTCTGGCACCCTCACCAAATAAGCCATTGATTTTATTAGAAAACGCAAGGATTTTTTGATATTCAGTGCTATCGAAGAATTCACCAGGGATATGGTAGTCTGTGCTGATACCATGTCGACTGTAACTGATATTGATCAAACCAACTGGGTCATTTTCCTGTGTTTTAATACTCAGTTTAAACTGCGTACCTGTTGGTAAACCTTTATTGAGTTCCACCTCAATGACTGATAACCAGCTATTTATCGCATCACTATCATTCATTTCTGGAATCTGAGGCTGATAAACGAGCTTATCAAGAAACGCAGGATAATAATGATTAGACAATCTGCCAATTATTGAATTGACTGTTTGGTATTCAGTGACCAAAGATGCTAACGCACTGCCCTCGATAGCATTGGCCTCTTCTGTTGGGAATAACTTGGCATTTGTCAAAGCAACCTCTGTTAGATAACGCTCCATTTCTGCATCATCTTTCACGTAACGCTCTTGTTTACCTTTCTTAATTTTATAAAGCGGTGGCTGTGCAATATAGACATGACCACGTTCAATCAACTCTGGCATTTGTCGATAGAAAAATGTTAATAGCAATGTTCGGATGTGTGAGCCATCAACGTCCGCATCGGTCATAATAATTATGTGATGATATCTGAGTTTTTCAGGATCGTATTCATCACGGCCGATTCCACATCCTAATGCGGTTATTAGTGTGCCTACCTCAGCAGAGCTGATCATTTTGTCAAAACGCGCTCTTTCTACATTAAGAATTTTTCCTTTCAACGGTAGAATTGCCTGCGTTCTTCTATCACGACCTTGCTTGGCGCTGCCGCCCGCTGAGTCTCCTTCCACTAAAAAAAGTTCTGAGAGGGCAGGATCTCTCTCCTGACAATCGGCTAACTTACCTGGCAGACCGGCTATATCAAGCACGCCTTTTCTACGCGTAAGTTCTCTAGCTTTTCTTGCGGCATCACGTGCACGAGCAGCATCAATCATTTTGTTAGCGATTAATTTTGCATCAGTAGGATTCTCAATTAAGAAGTCATGAAAGAACTCATTCACATAAGACTCAACAATTGTTCTTACTTCTGATGAAACCAGTTTATCTTTAGTTTGTGAACTGAATTTCGGATCAGGCACTTTTACGGATAGAACGGCAGTCAATCCTTCACGCGCATCATCACCACTTGTTGTTACTTTGGACTTCTTCGCTAGTCCTTCGCTTTCAATGTACTGGTTGAGTGTTCTGGTTAATGCGGCACGAAAACCCGCTAAATGCGTTCCACCATCGCGCTGCGGAATATTGTTTGTAAAACAATAAATATTTTCTTGATACGAGTCATTCCACTGCATCGATAACTCGACTGTTACATCATCTCTCATACCAGAAATTTTGATGATATTTTCGTGAATGAGATCTTTATTTTTATTCAAATGCTGAACAAAAGCAGTAATGCCGCCCTCATAAAAGAATGTTTCTGTTTTTTCATCACGCTCATCTGTTAAAACAATTCTGACCCCTGAGTTCAAAAAGGCTAGCTCTCTGATCCGTTTTGCCAGGATATTGTAATCAAATGTGACGTTAGTGAATGTTTCTTCACTTGGCCAAAACTGAATTTTCGTGCCTGTGATATCTGTATCAGACACATCTGTTAGTGCTGAGTCTGGCACACCATGTGTGTAAGTTTGTTTATAAACCCGGTTGTGGCGATGAATTTCCATCGCTAATTTTTTTGATAAGGCATTTACGACAGAGACACCAACACCATGTAAACCGCCTGAAACTTTGTATGAGTTGTCATCAAATTTACCGCCTGCATGCAATACCGTCATGATAACTTCTGCTGCAGAGACGCCTTCTTCTTCATGGATATCCACGGGAATGCCGCGCCCGTTATCAATAACAGAGACGGAATCATCTGGGTGAATTCTCACCTGAATTTCACTACAGTGACCAGCTAACGCTTCGTCAATTGCATTATCCAAAACTTCAAAAACCATATGATGCAAGCCGGTACCATCATCGGTATCACCGATATACATACCAGGTCTTTTTCTTACCGCATCAAGTCCTTTTAGGACTTTTATATTTGAAGAATCGTATGTGTTGTTGTTTTTTTCCGTTGTCATAGTCAAACTATTCCTGGCCAAATGGAGGATGTGCTGAATAACCTTCTATTCTACTACTTATATAGAAGTGTTGACAGTCTCATTATCCTCTCTGATTTCTCCATGTTCCACGTGAAACACTTTCTCTTTTTCATTACTTATTAAACTAGCTAATTCAGTATTGGTACTTGTAATAAAAGTTTGTACGGGCAAACTTCTGAGTGTTTCCATTACTGTTTTTTGGTGTTGCCAATCTAATTCTGAGCTTAGGTCATCAAGCAATAAAATCGTATTTTTAACCCCTTTAATCTCCGTCAATAGTGTTATCTGTGAGAGACACAATGACAAATAAAAGAGTTTTTGTTGACCACGAGATAACATTTCTTCAGGTGAATCATTGTTAATTCTTACCATCCAGTCTGCAGAGTGTGGTCCAGTTCGACTGTAACCTAAAATACGATCGCGCTCATAATTTTCAGCAAGTGTTTCGGGAAGTGATTTATCTTTATTCCATCCTTTGCTGTATCGAATTGTAAATTCACATTGATCAAAGGTAGGGCAGATTTTACTAAAGATTGGTTTGAATATATCAATAAGTCTATTGAGATAAGTGGTACGTAGGTCAGTAATTTGCTCACCATGTTTTACCAGATACTGATCCCATAACTCTATTTCAGCTTTGGATTTCTTATTTTTCAATGCTGCGTTCTTTTGTAGTAACGCTTTTTTATATGTTTGCCAATGATAATTAAATTTATGTTCCACGTGAAACACACCCCAATCGATCATGCGTCTTCTGAATTTTGGACCTAATTCAAAGAACTGATGACAGTTGGCAGAGATATATTGGAGTGGTGTGTTAACAGCAAGGTCAGAAAGTTTTTTTAGTGGGGCATTATTCAAGCGGATTTGAAGACCAGTGTCCGTATCAAAAAGTAAACCTACCGGTGTCATTTCCGATGAACGCGCAAAAACCGTGAATTGTGCATGCTCAAACTGAATGATGTTTTTTAAATTGCGCGAGCGAAACGAGCGACCCATTGCGAGCAAATGAATTGCTTCAAGAATGCTAGTCTTACCGGAGCCATTTTCGCCGATGAATAAGTTAATACCAACAGAAGGACTTAAAGAGACCTGGTTAATATTACGAAAATTTGAAAGCGTCAGATGTGATAACACAGAATCAGAGCTACAGGAGTTAGAGCCATACTAGCTATCTTGCACTTGCTTTACATTGTTACAAAACAAATAAAGAGAATTAATATGGCTAAATGGAAGTATCAATATAAATAATATTAATGAGATTTAAATTTCTAGCATCTCAAAGTCATCTTTACCAACGCCACATTCTGGGCATTCCCAATCATCTGGTATATCTTCCCAAGCCGTGCCAGGTGCAATACCTTCTTCTGGTAGGCCTTCAGCTTCGTCGTAAATAAATCCACAAACAATGCACTGCCACTTTTTCATACTGAAACTCCGAGATTTTTAAGTTTATTTATATGTGATGTTAACAAAATTGGGAGAGCTACGTTAGCGAAGTTTCAATAATAGAATAAAACTATTTACATTGTGACAGGTCGTACTTTTAAGACTTTTTAAATTAGCTATATATTTATGCTATAACTTAATATTAGACAAATAAACGGAAAAGCCGATTATGCGACTCCCCACACTGAGACAACTTCAATACCTTACCGCAGTAGTAGAAGAAAAGCATTTTGGCCATGCCGCTGAGAAATGTTTTGTTACCCAATCAACATTAAGTGCCGGAATACAAGATTTAGAGCAACTACTTGAAGTGTCTTTATTAGAAAGGACGAATAGGAAAGTCTTACCAACGCCGATTGGAGAAGAAATTGCCAGCAGAGCACAACAAATATTGTCATTGAGTGAAGACCTTGTTGATCTGGCGTTATCAGAAAAAAACCCGTTATCCGGTCGAATAAAAATAGGGATTATTCCGACGATAAGTCCTTTTTTATTACCAAAAGTATTACCAACGGTTAGAAAGCAGTTACCAGAGCTTGAAATCGTATTAATAGAAGACCAATCGGAGCGACTTTTAGATCAGTTAGAAAGCGGTAATATTGACGTTGCGGTATTAGCATTTCCATACAACACACGTGGTCTCACACATAGAGAGTTTGCCAAAGAATCCTTCTGGATAGCGCTGCCTAAGAACCACCCCTTAGCTGAGAAAGAAGAATTAAAAGCGAGCGATTTACCTACAAACGAATTGCTTTTATTGGCAGAAGGGCATTGCTTGAGGGAGCACGCACTAAGTGCATGCCAATTGCCTGCATCCGCTCAACGAAAGAGTGTACAAGCGACAAGTCTATATACACTGATTGAAATGGTTGCCAGTGGGTTGGGTATTACACTTATTCCAGACATGGCCGTTAATTCAGATATGGTTATTCATTCTGAGATTTGTTTAGTGCCCCTATCGGCAGATAACGATCAGGCTTTAAGAGAGATCGGCCTGGTCTGGCGACCAAGCTTCAGAAGGACCGCGACGTTAGAACAATTAGCGAAGACTTTTTCTGATGCGCTCGCTGATACAAATTATTCACTACGTGCATAAAACTCGCGCAATCTGAAGAAAACATGCTGTATAGCAAGTGATGTAAATGGAGGTTTAAATACAGCATAGACACGACCTTGTGGATCGACTAGATAAATATAGTGTTGCTGCTCGACTTTATTACTGTTCTGATAACTTTCCGGTTCCAGGTATAAAAAATCAAAACTTCTAATAACAGAATGAATAACATCAGCAGAACCACTATAAAGTTGTAGTGAGCTTTTAGGTAATGCAGAACTTTCGCCCTGATTATCGAAATTAATGAGTAAGAACTGGACTGTAGGCCCAGCAAATAAACGTTTAAGGTTTTGCATCACATCAATGACAACATCACATTCTGGCTGACAATGTGAGTGCGTAAAGTAAATAAAGCTCCAGCGACCATCGAAGCTGACATTCGTCAGAATCTGATTTGACTGACTATTAAGAACAAACTGAGGTAGTGTTTTAGGAGGTGAAATAAGAAACGGACGTAGCTCATCAGGAATATCTCGCCTATCTGGTTGCGAAATCTCCATTCGACTCACCCACAAAACTAAAATAATCAGGGTAATAGCAAGATATAACAGCAGAAAAGCCTTAGAATTGACACTTTTAATTGGCTTAAACATATAACATCTAACCTTGAATAGCCGGATGAAACCCTGTTGTGAGTAAAAAATGAGCGAGAAACTCTTCAAGTCTACCGCAGTTGTCAGTGTGATGACTTTTTTATCCCGGATATTGGGGTTTATTAGGGATATTGTCATAGCCAGAATGTTTGGCGCGGGCCTGGGAGCAGACGTATTTTTTGTCGCCTTCAAAATACCAAACTTTTTAAGACGCTTATTTGCAGAAGGGGCTTTTTCGCAGGCTTTTATACCAGTTCTTGCTGAGTTCAAAGAACATGGAGATAAACCTTTAAAAGACTTAATTGCCCAGACAAGCGGAACGTTGGCTGTAATATTAACGATGATTACAGCAATAGGGATAATTGCCGCACCGGTCATCATCATGGTGTTTGCACCCGGTTTTATTGAAGATCCAGTAAAGGCAGATTTAGCTGCAGATTTACTGACGATCACATTCCCTTATATCTTCTTTATCTCTTTAACTGCACTTGCAGGATCCATTCTGAACAGCTTTGGCAAATTCGCCATCCCCGCATTTACACCGGTTTTTTTAAATATTTCATTGATTAGTACCGCAATATGGTTATCACCTAATTTAAGTGAGCCAGTGACGGGCTTGGCCTGGGGGGTCTTCATAGGCGGCCTTGTACAGTTTATTTTTCAATTACCTTTTCTGATAAAACTTGGATTATTACCTTGGCCAAAATGGGGATGGAAAAGTGAGGGTGTCAGAAAAATTACCAGATTAATGATACCCGCGATGTTTGGGGTATCAGTAGCACAAATAAATCTTCTATTAGATACCTTACTTGCCTCGTTTTTAGTGACGGGCAGTATTTCCTGGCTGTATTACTCAGATCGTCTTGTTGAGTTTCCATTAGGCGTTTTTGGCATCGCTTTGTCTACCGTCATTTTGCCGAGTCTTTCTAGAAAACATGCGGCCAAGTCGACAGAAGAATTCTCAGACACTATCGACTGGGCCTTACGCTGGGTATTTCTAATTGGTACACCAGCAGCGATAGGGCTTATTTACTTGGCAGAACCACTACTAATGACCTTGTTTCAATATGGCGAATTTACGGTGATGGATTCACATAAAGCTTCATTGAGTTTAATGGCTTATGGTTTGGGACTGTTGCCATTCATATTTATTAAAGTATTAGCGCCAGGTTATTACGCGAGGCAGGATACAAAAACTCCCGTGAAGATTGGCATTATTGCGATGATTAGTAATATGGCATTGAACGTCGTACTGATGATCTATCTTGATCATGTTGGTTTGGCATTAGCAACAGCACTGTCTGCCATGCTGAACGCGGGTTTGCTATATCACGGACTGAGGAAAAGATCCGTTTATACCCCCAATTCAGGCTGGGGTAAATTCTCATTAAAGTTAGTCATTGCTAATAGCAGTTTGTTCGTTTTTTTACTCCTACTTAATCCACAACACAATGAATGGGTAATATGGGATGCATGGCAACGAGGCGGACATTTATTCGGTCTGATCGTTGGTGCTGCAGTCATTTACTTCACTTTTTTACTCGTACTACGTATCAATCTAAAAAGTTTAGTCAGGCCAATAATGAGATAAAAAAAAGGCCCTCCGAGGAGGGCCAAGCACTACGAGGACATAAATTTCTTAGAAGCGGCGTCCGATACCAATACCCCAAACGAATGGGTCAATATCGGCATGAATTTTAGCTTTTTGAATTGTTCCACCTGCAATATTTGTGAAGTGTGCTTCAGTATCAATATCAATATATTTGACATCAAAGTTGACAAACCAATCATCATTTAAAGCCACATCCACACCAGCTTGAGCTGCTAAGCCCCATGAACTATCAAGTTTTACTTTTGACCCGGGTGTATCTAAAACATCACCGGCAACTTCTTCATCAAAGAAATAAGTATAGTTAACACCTGCTCCGATATATGGACGAATGTTTGAGTCAGGCATGAAGTGATATTGCAGCGTTAATGTAGGTGGCAATACTTTTGTATCAATAACATCACCCAATGCAGACCAGTTTTTTTCACCTTTCACTGTGTGCTCTGAATACCCTAAAATTAATTCCACACCCCAATTTTTGTGGAACATATAAGTGATATCAAGTTCAGGCACTGTATCTGAGTTCACACTGACACCCTCACCACCAGCAGCACCATCAGCGTATAACTGACCACTATCATCATTAGGGTTGACGTTTATGACACGACCACGGACTAACCAGTCGCCAGCTTCATAGGCCATTGCTGGTGCAGCAACAGTAGAAAGACCTAATGTAGTAAGTAGTGCTGCAGCTAATGTTGTTGTTTTCATTTTTTCCTCCTGGGACAAACTATGTTCTGTAAGACATGGTTTGAATTTTACGGAGGTGTGGACTTAATGCATTGACCTGGATCAATAAAGCGAGCGCTTACCAATTTTTCCCAAGATTAACCGCATAATGCTTTTAATTTTTCAGCATCACGAATAGAAATCGACTTATTATGAATGTCGATCAAGCCTTCTTCTTGAAAACGAGAGAAAAGGCGGCTGACGGTTTCTACAGCTAAGCCCAGATGATTAGCGATATCACCACGGGACATACTCAGTTGAAATTCACGTGCAGAAAAACCCCGATCTTGGAAACGACGGGAAATAGATAATAAAAATGTCGCTAATTTTTCTTCAGCGGTTTTTTTGCCAAGCAAAAACATCAGGCTTTTATCACCTGATAACTCCTTACTTAAACGCGACATCATCTGCACTTGCAGTTGAGGCATATTTGCGCCTAGCTCTTGCAACATATCAAAAGGTAATTCACAAACACTGCTGCTTTCTAAAGCCTTAGCATTCGAACGGTAGGCTTGTTCGTAAATGGCATCAAGGCCAACAAACTCACCTGGAAAATAAAATCCGGTGACTTGCTCCCGACCATCGACAGCAGACACCGTAGTTTTAAATGAGCCTGAGCGGACAACATAAATAGAATTGAACGGTGTTTGAGTGCTGAATAAAGGCTGACCACGTGAGTAACTCTGACTACGTTTAATGATTTTATCTAATTGAATCAGGTCATTATTATGTAAACCAAGAGGCAAACATAATCGATAAAGTGAGCATTCCTGACACGCAAGATTATGCTCATGTTCAACTTTGGCGAGGTCCTGAAATAGGGGGGTAACGTTGCCTAACTGAGTCATTGTTAATCCTGTGTTGTGAACATCGACTATAATAACGCTTCAAACCCTTGTTCGAAACAGTTATTATCTCTTTTTATTATTAATTTCAGGAACTCAAATGACCACTCGTAGCGCGTCAGTTGCGCGAAACACGCTAGAAACACAGATCGAAGTATCAATCAATCTGGATGGAAGCGGTCAATTCAATGCCGAAACCGGTGTCCCATTTTTAGATCACATGATGGATCAAATTGCTCGTCATGGTTTGTTTGATTTATCGGTCAAAGCCAATGGTGACTTACATATTGACGCACATCACACTGTTGAAGATGTCGGCATTACGATAGGTCAAGCGCTGAAGAAAGCCTTGGGTGATAAAAAAGGGGTTGTTCGCTACGGACATGCCTATGTCCCCTTAGATGAGGCTCTGTCTCGAGTGGTACTCGATCTCTCTGGTCGTCCTGGTCTCGAATTTGATGTCACATTTACCCGCGACAAGATTGGCGAATTCGATGTCGACCTGTTCTATGAGTTTTTCCAGGGCTTAGTGAATCATGCTGGTATGACTCTGCACATCGATAATTTAAAAGGCCGCAATGCTCATCATATTGCTGAAACCATATTTAAGGCATTTGGTCGTGCATTACGAATGGCTGTTTCACTGGATCAGCGCGCACTGGAGCAATTGCCTTCAACCAAAGGTGCTTTATAATCCTTTATTAAGAATTATTAGCCAATAAAACTAAGTAAATAAACAGGTTTAACATGCATCACATAGCAGTGATTGACTACGGCATGGGTAATTTACGCTCAGTATCAAAAGCACTGGAAGCAGTTTCTAATAATGCCTCTGTTGTTGTCACATCTGACCCTAAAACCATTCTTTCTGCCAGTCATGTTTTATTTCCGGGTGTCGGCGCAATTCGTGATTGTATGGCGGAACTCAAACAGCTGGAATTAGAAGACGTTATTTTGCAAGCAGCACAAGAAAAGCCTTTTCTAGGTATCTGCTTGGGTATGCAAGCATTGCTGTCGCATAGTGAAGAAAATAGTGGTGTGGACACGCTGAACCTTTTTTCAGGTAGCGTTAAATTATTTCGACCTGATGCTTCAGTGAATGGCGAAAAATTAAAAGTGCCGCATATGGGCTGGAACCAAGTTCATCAAACCTGTTCACATCCTTTATGGAAAAACATAGAGCAAAATAGTCGTTTTTATTTCGTTCACAGTTTTTATGCTGAACCCATAGATAAAGCAGTCATTGCAGGTACTTCAGCTTATCCAGATGATTTTGCTGCAGCATTGTACAAAGATAATATTTTCGCTGCGCAATTCCATCCAGAAAAAAGCCAACGTGCTGGACTGCAGTTATTAGAAAATTTTGTAAACTGGGACGGTCAGTCCTAACAGACATCAACAAACGGAGTAAGAATATGTTGTTAATCCCTGCCATTGATCTCAAACAAGGTCACTGCGTGCGCTTGCGTCAGGGGCGAATGGAAGATAACACGGTATTTTCAGAGGATCCTGTTGCAGTTGCTCGGAAATGGGTAGAAGCAGGGGCGAAAAGACTTCATATGGTCGATCTTGACGGTGCATTTGCAGGTAATCCGGTCAACGCTGACGTCATCCACGAAGTTTGCAAAACATTTCCTGACTTGGATGTCCAAGTTGGAGGTGGTATTCGTGACGAGGAAACCATTGAAACCTATCTTCATGCTGGTGTTCGCTATGTCATTCTTGGAACAAAAGCGATTAATGCACCGCATTTTGTGGGTGATGTCTGTGCTGAGTTTCCAGGGCATATCATTGTCGGCCTGGATGCAAAAGACGGTAAAGTAGCCATTGATGGCTGGTCAAAATTGTCTAATCATGACGTTATCGACATCGCTCAACAATTCGAACAAGATGGCGTTGAAGCCATTATTTATACTGACATCAGCCGGGATGGCATGATGCAAGGTTTCAACCTCGAATCAACGCGTGACTTAGCTCGAGCTATTCAAATCCCAGTGATTGCTTCAGGTGGTGTCAGTTCATATGAAGATATTGAATCGTTATGTGCCTGTGAAGATGAAGGTGTGATGGGTGCCATTCTCGGCCGTTCTATATATGAAGGCAGTATTGATTTGAAAAAAGGTCAGGAGATGGCTGATAAATTAAATCCGCCTCTGGAGTTTTAAATATAACCATGTCTCTTGCAAAACGCATTATTCCTTGTCTTGATGTTGATGGTGGACGTGTTGTTAAAGGTGTCCAGTTCGTTGATATAAGGGATGCTGGCGATCCGATTGAAGTCGCTAAACGCTATGATCAACAAGGTGCTGATGAAATCACCTTCCTTGATATTACCGCTACTCATGCTGAACGTGACACTATGGTTCATGTGGTTGAAGCCGTAGCCAGTCAGGTCTTTATTCCATTAACCGTCGGCGGTGGAATCAGAACGGTAGAAGATATTCGTCGCATGCTGAATGCCGGAGCCGATAAAGTTGGCATCAACTCAGCAGCTGTTAACAATCCAGAGTTTGTTCGTGAGGCGGCAGAAAAGTTTGGCTCACAATGTATTGTCGTTGCTATTGATGCAAAAAAAGTCTCTGCTGAAAACGAAACTGATAAATGGGAAATTTTTACCCATGGTGGACGAAAACCTACAGGTATTGATGCCGTAGAGTGGGCTAAAAAAATGGTCGAGTATGGTGCGGGTGAGATTTTATTGACCAGCATGGATAAAGACGGCACAAAGTCAGGTTTTGATCTGGCACTCACCAGAGCAGTCAGTGATGCTGTTAACGTACCAGTGATTGCTTCAGGTGGTGTTGGCAAACTTCAAGACTTAACGGATGGCATTAAATTAGGTCATGCGGATGCCGTTCTGGCTGCAAGTATCTTCCACTTTGGTGAACACACTGTTGAAGAAGCCAAACAACAAATGGCTGCACAGGGTATTGAGGTGAGGTTGTAAATGACAACTTGGCTGGATCAAGTGAAATGGAATAGTGATGGTTTAGTTCCTGTCATTACGCAAGAGTTTGAAAGCAAGCAAGTACTCACTTTAGCCTGGATGAATAGAGACGCATTAGCGCTGACAGCTGAACAAGGACATGCCATTTATTGGTCACGTTCACGACAAAAGTTATGGCATAAAGGTGAACAATCAGGGCACCAACAGATCGTTAAATCAATACGAATGGACTGTGATAACGATGCTATTTTGTTGGAAGTGATTCAAAAAGGGGGCATTGCCTGCCACACTGGACGTCATCACTGCTTCTTTAATGAATTACAGTCAGATAAATGGCAAGCAATTGATCCAGTTTTAAAAGACCCCAAAGACATTTATTCATGAGCGATATAATTAAACAACTTAGTCAGGTACTTACCGAACGCAAAACAGCTGATGCTGATAGCTCATACGTTGCCAGCCTCTATGCTGCAGGCACAGATAAAATTCTGAAAAAGCTGGGTGAAGAAGCCGTTGAGACAGTCATCGCAGGCAAAGGTGGTGTGAAAGAAGAGATTATCTATGAAACTGCTGATTTATGGTTTCATAGCCTTGTCTTACTGGCGCATAATGATATCGATTCTCAAGCTGTTCTTGATGAACTTGCCAGACGCTTTGGCTTGTCTGGCCTGGAAGAAAAGGCTAACCGGAGCAAATCATGAACGATTGTATATTCTGTAAAATCGTCGCAGGTGAAATACCTTCAAACCGCGTTTATGAAGATGAACTGATTTATGCCTTTACTGACATCAATCCAAAGGCATCTGTACATGTGTTAGTGATTCCGAAACAACATATCGCCAGACTGGATAACGCAAATCAAGAGCACGCTTCGCTCCTTGCCCATATGATGCTCAGCTTACCCAAAATAGCTGAATCACAAGGCCTTAAAAATGGGTTCCGTACGATTATTAACACCGGACCTGGTGGTGGCCAGGAAGTCGATCACCTGCACATTCATATCCTTGGCGGTAGTAAAATGCCTGGATTCAATTAGGAGATAACCCCATGTTAGGTGGTATTAGCATTTGGCAATTACTTATCGTTTTAGCGATTGTTATTTTATTATTTGGCACAAAAAAACTGCGATCGCTTGGTGGTGATTTAGGTAGTGCAATCAAGAGCTTCAAAGACTCTGTGCAAGATGGCAAAGATGATATTGATAAAGAAAAAAATGACGCTATCCAACATCATGATGCTCATGATGACATTTCACAGAAAAGTGATAATAAAGATAAAACTTCTCACTAGTCTAAATCGGCACATTCGCCATGTTTGATATCGGATTCTGGGAAATCTTAGTCATTGCTCTGGTGGCATTGATTGTCGTCGGTCCTGAAAGACTGCCAAAACTGGTCAGAGTGACTGGTCTTTGGATAGGCCGGGCTCAAGCCTCATTACATGCCATAAAAACAGATATTTCCAGAGAGCTTCGAGCGCAGGAGTTAAAAGATGCGCTTAATAAAACTAATCAAACCATGTCTGATATGAATCAAACGATTCATATTGACGAAAATCTGCAAGAGAATAAAAAAACCGCCCCAAAAGAAGAGACCGATAAAAAAGATGGATAATCACGATCAACAACCTTTGATATCCCATCTGGTTGAGCTAAGAGATCGTTTACTTAAAGGTGTGCTCGTCGTTTTAGTTATTGCTTTATGTTTACTGCCTTTTTCCAATAATCTTTATCACTTTTTGTCTGAGCCATTACTCGAGCAGCTACCAGAAACCAGTACCATGATAGCGACAGAAGTCGCCTCACCATTCTTAACGCCGTTTAAACTCACGTTGAGCACGGCCATACTGCTGGCTGTACCAGTATTGTTATACCAATTATGGGCTTTTGTCGCGCCGGGTTTATATACACATGAGAAAAAGCTGGTGTTCCCATTATTATTTGCCAGCACGATTCTATTCTTCTTAGGTATTGTTTTTGCCTATTACGCCGTCTTCCCATTGATATTTGCCTTTTTGACTCAAGCTGCGCCTGAAGGGGTGGCGGTGATGACAGATATCAGCAGTTATCTGGATTTTGTTTTAAAACTGTTCTTTGCTTTTGGCTTGGCATTTGAAGTCCCTATTGCCACTGTGTTGCTCATATGGACACAAGCAACCACAGTGGAGTCATTAAAGCAAAAGAGGCCTTACATCATCGTAGGGGCTTTTGTGGTGGGTATGTTACTCACGCCGCCAGATGTCATTTCTCAAACCTTACTCGCTGTGCCTATTTGGTTATTATTTGAAATGGGGTTATTCAGTGCCCGTTTTTTACCAAAAAAACAGCAGCAAGTTTAGTTCTTGTATCGCATCCGCGTGCCATGTTGTAAAGACAGCAACACTTCTTCTGCTTCTATCTGTTTAGGAAAATACACACCAGAAATCTTTGCACCATGAATACTGGCGCCTTCCATGCTGACACACTCAGTAAAATCAATACCCCTTAAGTCAGCCTGGCGAAAATAACTATTTGAAAAATCTAAGCCTTTCGCAAGTAGTCCGACCAGTGTCAAGTGTCTAAAATCACACCCTCTTAAATCGACTTGCTCACCAGCAGCTACTCTCTGATTAAACTCCTGTACCTTACCGTCTCGAAGCAATTGATATAGCGGATTATCTGTAATGATTGGAGCAGCCATCGTTATTTTCTCCCTTATTAACGTTATTATTGTTTAGCGGCTAAATATTAAATAAGTTCATCATATTTATATACAACAGAAAATATTCGGATGTATTTCACAAATAGCTAAATCAGTATCACCCTTTATGCTATGTTAAATCCATAAATACAACAAAGGGCTCAGACAATGACAATCAACAAATACCTAATAGAAGAAATCGAAGTCTTACTTCAGTTCCCTCTGGATAGCACTCAGGCGGGTATTAAAGTCCATCATAATGCCAGACAGGAAATGATTGATGCCACTGAGAACCTATATAAAAAAGGACTTATCAGTCAACATGATGGTGGCTATCTGACCGATCTCGGTTATGAAGCGGCTGAACACTTACAGCACGCTTTACAAATCATACGTTCTGAATCCGTTTAAAAAGTCTGAAACTATAGTCATATTGATTTTTTTCATCGGCTTGATGGTCTTCTGAACTCAGTAAAGTCCAGTCGGAACGATCCCATTCTGGAAACCAGGTATCTCCACCATCAATCGTGGTATGGACTTGAGTAATATAGAGTTTGTCGCATAGTGGGAAGCATTGTTTATATAACGATGCACCTCCCATTATCATCACTTCATCCACATCCTTACACTCTTCAAGAGCTTGCTCCAAAGAGTGGACGACTTCACAGCCTTGTGCGATGTAGCCCTGTTGGGTCGTCACGACAATATTTCGCCTGCCTGGCAAAGGTCTACCGATAGATTCATGTGTATTTCTACCCATAATGATGGGTTTGCCCATTGTTGTCCGTTTAAAAAACTGTAAATCCGCTGATATTTTCCAAGGTAAATCATTATCTTTACCAATCACACCTTGCTCATCCATTGCCACAATCATTGCTATTTTCATTGACTCTCCGAAGACCTTTTTATTGCCCAATTAAGACTAAATTTTATCCATGATAACTGCTGTATAAGATCCCTATAAGATCGATCACAAGTTGTGGATAACTTTTCCTGTGGATAACTCGTCTTTTTATCCACAAGATTTAGACTGCGCAGCTTTGTAGTTATTAACATGTCCTAACACAGATAAAATATTGATTTATATGTTGTAATAAGAACTATCCAACAATCCACAGGCATAAATCATTAACATCACTAAAAAAATATCTTTCTTTCTTTATGTTTAATTAATGACTTGCATACTTCACATTAGCGTACCGTGTCCTCTCAGACAATTGTTTGATTACACCTCTGACTTACCCATCACAGAGTGGAAGATAGGAGCACGAGTAAAAATAAACTTTGCGAACCGACTCTGTACTGGCATCGTTATGAAAATTAGCGAAGTCACTGAACAAACAGAAATTGCCAAGTTAAAACCCATTGAAGAAAAATTAGACAATGAGCCCCTCATTCCAAAAGAGTTAATGCAAACATTGTTATGGGTAAGCCGTTATTATCATCATCCTTTAGGAGAATGTTTCCAAACGGCTTTACCTAAACTCTTAAGAACAGGCAAACCTGCAGAAATCGAGACAGAAAATTGGTGGAGCAGAACTAACAAAACCGTAGAGAAAAAAATAGGGTCGAAACAACAGCAGTGCTTAGATTTACTTAATGATTATCCTGACGGCATCAGTCAATCCCAGCTAAAGCATTACCTTGGAAATATTAATACTTCTCTAAAATCGCTTGAAACAGCAGGTCTTATATCGCAACAACAGAAAGCAAAGTTACCGATAGCAAGGAATGAACTTCATTTTGATTTAGAACTTAATGATCAACAACAAAACATTGTAGAAAACGTTTGGAAAAAAAAGGAACGATTTCAACCGTTTTTGCTAGAAGGAATAACAGGAAGTGGTAAGACGGAAGTCTATATTGAACTCACTGAAAGGGTGTTAAAGGACAATCAACAAGTATTAATACTTATCCCAGAAATTGGTCTAACGAGTCAATTTGTTGATCGATTCAAGAAAAGGTTGAATACAACCATTGTCATCTTAAACTCATCCGTGTCTGATAAAGAGAGAAAACAAGCCTGGCTATTAGCAAAAGCAGGATTAGCTCATGTCATTATTGGTACACGCTCTGCCGTTTTTACTCCTTTAAGCCAACCTGGCCTTATCATTATTGACGAAGAACATGACAGTTCTTACAAGCAACAAGATGGTTTGCGCTATCACGCCAGAAATGTCGCGTTGATTAGAGCTCAGAAGTACGATATTCCTATCGTAATGGGAAGTGCGACGCCTTCTCTGGAAAGTTTGTATCAAGTAAAAAAACAACGCTTTGAACTTCTGGAATTAACACAACGTGCAGGAAGTGCTCAATTACCCAAAGTACGTTTAGTTGATTGTAGTCAGGCTAATCCTGATCACGGTTTTAGTGACATCCTACTTAAGGCAATAAAAAAACATCTTGATGCGGGCAATCAAGTCATTTTGTTTATTAATCGGCGTGGTTATGCTCCCGTGTTGATGTGTCACGACTGTGGCTGGCAAGCAAAATGTAAACATTGTGATGCAAGAATGGTGGTTCATCAGCATCGTCATATACTGTTTTGTCATCATTGTGGCTATATTCAGCGTTTAGTTGATGAATGCCCTGAATGTGAATCCACCTCTCTTAAAAGCTATGGAGCCGGTACAGAAAAAATAGAGCAGCATTTACAACAACTCTTTCCCGAAACACCGGTGAGTAGGGTAGATCGTGATACCACACAAAGAGTAAATGCTTTTTCTGACTTAGTCGCTGATATCAAACAGGGAGAAGCGCGAATTTTAGTGGGCACGCAAATGCTGGCAAAAGGTCATGACTTCCATGATGTGACTTTAGTGGGGGTGCTTGATACGGATCAGGGCTTATATAGTGCAGACTTCAGAGCCACAGAAAATCTGGCACAAATGATTACTCAAGTCACAGGAAGGGCTGGAAGAGGAGAAAAGTCTGGTGAAGTTATTATTCAGACTGAACAGCCCGCACATGATTTCTGGAAAACATTGATCACCAATGGATACAAAAAAACGGCAGAAAGTCTATTACAAGAACGAATAGAAATGGCATTACCTCCAGCATCAAACTGGGCGGTCATTCGCGCTGAGTCTGCTGATAGAGAAGAAGCCACCGCTTTTTTAGAAGCATTCAGCGCACAGTGTCATCAACAACTCGCTGAGGATGTCCTCATTTTAGGTCCTGTCCCTGCCATTATGGAAAAAAAGGGAGGACGATTCAGAGCACAATTATTACTAAGTAGTACACAACGAAAACCCTTACACCAACTGTTGGATCAACATATCAGTGTGATTTCAAGGCATAAACTGGCGCGGAGGGTAAGGTGGTCTATTGATATCGATCCGGTCGATATTCTTTAAACAGTCATACAGCAGTCAAACTTGAGACAATCAAGGATGTAAACCGAGTGGATGATCGGGTAAAATGCGCGACACTATTCAAATTGCATTCAAGGTTCATTAACGTTGAAAAATCAACTGAAAAACCTGCTCGGTCAGGCTTTATCTACGTTTATTCAAAAACACGCTTTAGACATTGAGCTACCTGAGATACAGATAGAGCGAACTAAAGATAAATCTCATGGTGATTTTGCCTCTAATATTGCGATGATGCTGGCCAAACCAGCCAAAATGAATCCTCGTCAAATTGCCACCGAAATCGTTGAAGTATTGCCCGCGACAGAGTTTGTCACCAATGTTGAGATTGCCGGCCCTGGATTTATCAATTTTTTCCTTTCTGCTGAAGCGAATCAGAAAGTCATCACAGATGTACTTGAGCAAGGTGAAAAGTTTGGTTTAAGCCAAGTTGGGCAGGGTAAGAAGGTACAGGTAGAGTACGTTTCCGCGAATCCAACTGGACCTTTGCATGTCGGGCATGGTCGTGGTGCTGCTTATGGCTCTGTTGTGAGTAGCCTGCTATCCGCGGTCGGTTTTGACGTTCACCGTGAATATTATGTGAATGATGCCGGCAGACAAATGGATATACTGGCTACCAGTGTCTGGCTGCGTTATTTGGATGAATCTGGTGAAGTGTTTACTTTCCCGAGTAATGGTTATCAAGGCGAATATGTAAGAAATATTGCAGGTGAGTTAAAAACTGAGTTCGGTAACCAGTTTTTACTTTCGGCCAGTCAGGTTTTTGAAGATATCCCTGCGGATGAGCCAGATGGTGGCGACAAAGAAATGCATATTGATGCATTGACCAATAAAGCGAAAAGCTTATTAGGCGAAGCCAATTATCGGATTATTTTTGATAAAGGTCTCAATGCCATCCTGAATGACATTCGTGATGACTTGGCTGAGTTTGGTACAGAGTATGACGAATGGTTTTCCGAACGTTCCCTCGTTGAGTCAGGCGATGTAGACAAAGCGGTTGAAGTCCTCAAAGCTGCTGGTCACTTGTACCAGGACAAAGGGGCATGGTGGTTTAAATCCACGGCATTTGGTGATGAAAAAGATCGTGTTGTTGTGCGTGACAATGGCCAAGCTACCTATTTTGCTTCTGATATTGCTTATCACCTCAACAAATACCAACGTGGTTTTGATCGCATCATTGATATCTGGGGTGCTGATCACCATGGGTACATCCCACGCGTTAAAGCGGCTGTCGAGTCAATGCAACTTGATGCAGACAAATTAAATGTCTTATTAGTGCAGTTTGCGGTGTTATACCGGGGAACTGAAAAAGTAGGTATGTCTACCCGAAGCGGTGAGTTTGTAACGTTGCGTGAATTACGTAACGAAGTGGGTAAAGACGCAGCACGTTTCTTTTATGTGATGCGTGGCGCTGATCAGCATATGGATTTTGATCTGGAGCTCGCAAAATCTCAAAGCAATGATAACCCCGTGTATTACGTACAGTATGCTCATGCTCGTGTGTGTAGTGTTTTCAGACAGCTGGCTGAGCGCGGACAAGACTGGAATCCAGATATTGCAAAACAGTACCTGAACAAACTGACAGAACCTCAGGAAGAGACATTAATGACGATGCTGTCACGTTATCCAGAAATTCTGGAAACAGCAGCATTAAATCATACCCCTCATTTGTTGGCTCACTATCTGACTGATTTGGCTAGAGATTTCCATGCTTATTACAACGCACATCAATTTATTGTGGATGATGTGGAGTTAAGTCAGGCACGTTTATTACTGGTCTCAGCAGTCAGACAAGTCATTAATAATGCCTTATCTGTGATGGGTGTTTCAGCGCCTGAGTCGATGTAAGAGGTTGAGCTTTGGCGGCAAAAAGAAATACACGTAACGAGCCATCATCCCGTTCCCTGCCATGGGGACCGATGTTGTTGAGCTTTGCTGTTGGTGCTTTTGTGATGTTTTTACTGCACCTTAAAGATAATGTTCCAGCCGATAAGTCTGGTAGTGTAAAAACAACAGAGTCTAAACAGCAGAAAAAGCCTGAAAAGAAGGAAGGGGTGGAACCCACATTTGATTTTTATACCTTACTCCCTGAGATGGAAGTGATGGTGGATAAGAAAAATAAAGGGTCACAACCGATCGTCACTTCGCCTTCTGATGATTCAGATGCTGCTGAGGCCACAAATAGTACAGAAGCGGAAACGTCAGCTGAAACTGATGTCAGCTATATGATACAAGTTGGTTCCTTCAAGAGGGCTGCGGATGCGGACGGTTTTCGCGCGAAGTTAGCCTTATTAGGTATTGAGTCTAAAGTTCAGAGCGTTACTATAGACAATAAAGAAACCTGGCATCGAGTTCAGGTGGGTCCTATTGCTGGTCGCAGCAAGGCAGATGCTTTGCAAAAGCAATTACGTGAAAATAATATCGACTCGCTACTGTTACGGGCCAAACACAATTGATAATAGAAAGTTGAATAAATTCGTGACTGTCATGGTCCAGGCTGTTTATTATCAAGCGCTACTGATTTCAGTTTTGTAATTTGAGTAATTGAGGACACCGACATGACGGACAATACAGAAACTCACATCTTTGAAGATGTAGTCAGTCCTTTTTGTGGTATTGCTTCTGATGATTTGGTCATCGAAGTCAAGGGTAATACCATCACGGTGAAAGAGAATGGCGATGCGGTCACCAAACCTGGTTTTGAGACACCGATAACTGATCTTTCACCACGAATAAAAGGTCAGGATGTTTCATTTGAACAAGCAGTCAATCACATTGCAGGTTTGCTGAAATCAAGCAAACAACCTCTAATAGGTGGAATGGCGACTGATTTAAATGGTGCCAGGGCGGCAATGTCACTCGCCGATATGACGCGAGCTACGGTTGATAGTTTTTATTCTGATAACGCTTTCAAAAATATTCTGGTACTACAAGACACTGGTTACATGACAACCACACTGACTGAGGTCAGAAATCGTGTTGATTTGTTGATTGTTGTCGGTAGTGATATCGAAAAAGGCTTTCCTCGGTTTTATGAGCGCATGATCTGGCCACAAGAAAGTATGTTTGGTCAGGATATTGAGTCAAGGGAAGTTATTTATCTCGGTAAATCACCTTCTGGTGACGCTTCCACCTCTCCTGCAGGTAGAAAAGCCAGTGTATTACCGTGTGATATTGATGATTTGCCAGAAGTCATTTCTGTATTAAGGGCCTTAGTCAAAGGCAAAACAATTCAGTCAGAATCTGTGGGTGGGATAGCCACTTCCGAACTTGCTGAGCTGGCAGAAAAAATTAATACTGCAAAATACTCTGTACTTACTTGGTCTGGCTCTGAAATGAGTATGGAGCATGCTGAAGCAAGCATTCAAAACCTGTGTGAAATGATCAAAGAGGTCAATGAAACCACGCGCTGTAATGGATTAATGTTGGGGGGTAAAGATGGTGATACCACAGTGAATGCCGTGTCATCCTGGCAAGCTGGCTATCCGATGCGAACCAGCTTCAGCAGAAATATGCCTGATTACGATCCCTTCCTGAACCGTGGGCAACGTATGCTGGATGAGGGAGAAGTGGACTGTCTGCTTTGGATTTCCAGTTTCAACACGAAGTTAACGCCACCAAAAACTGACGCAGCAACAGTTGTTTTAGGCCGCTCTGGAATGACGTTTGAGAGTGAACCGGAAGTCTTTATCCCGGTGGGGGTTCCCGGTATCGACCATGTAGGACGAACATTCCGTTGTGATAGCTCAGTATCACTTCCACTTACAAAATTACGTGACAGTGGTTTACCCAGCACACATGAGGTATTAACGGCTGTTGAGAAAGCCCTGTAAACGGAGAAAAAATATGCTGACAAAATTAACAGGTGGACGCATTTTTGACCCAGAACATGGGCAAAATGATGTAGTGAGAGATATTTATATCCGCGATGGTCGCATAGTAGACGCACCAGCGGATGGAAAAGTCGACGAAGAAATTGATGTCCGTGGCAAAGTCGTTATGTCTGGCGCGATCGACATGCACACCCACATTGGTGGCGGTAAAGTCAATATTGCCCGTACTATGCTACCGGAAGATCATGCCGAATCGTTAATTGAACGTACAGAACTCATGCGAAGCGGTAGCGGTCATGCTGCACCAAGTACGCTAACAACAGGCTATCGTTACGCTGAAATGGGCTACACAGCCGGATTTGAACCTGCGGTGATGCCAGTTAATGCGCGTCAGGCACATATGGAAATGCATGACACACCGATTATCGATAAAGGTGGTTATGCCATGTTGGGAAGCGATGACTTCCTATTACGCATGATGGCGGCCAATGAAGATCAGGAAGCCATTAATAACTATGTGGCCTGGACATTAACACACAGTCAGGCTATTGGTTTGAAAGTGGTTAATCCCGGTGGTATTAATGCATTTAAATTTAACCAACGTAAGTTGGATCTGGATGAGAAAAACAGTTTTTATAACGTCTCTCCACGTGAGATTTTGCAGCGTTTATCTCGTGCGGTGACTGAACTGGGTGTGCCACATCCTTTACATGTTCATGGTTGTAATCTAGGTGTACCAGGTAACAAAGATACGACACTCGATACGATTCAAGGTATTGAAGGCTTGCCGATGCATTTAACCCATATTCAGTTCCATAGTTATGGCACTGAAGGTGACTTTAAATTCTCATCAGGTGCAGCTGAGATCGCTGAATCTATCAATAGAAACAAAAATATCACCGTTGACGTTGGTCAGATTCTGTTTGGTCAGACAGTGACCGCCTCTGGCGATAATATGCGTCAGTTTGATGGCAGCAAACATGCCCATCCTAATAAATGGGTGTGTATGGATATCGAATGTGATGGTGGTTGTGGTGTTGTCCCATTCAAATACAAAGATCAAAGCTTTGTAAATGCCTTGCAATGGATGATCGGTCTGGAAACCTTCCTGATGGTGGATGATCCATGGCGTATCTTCCTGACCACAGATCACCCCAATGGCGCACCGTTTACCAGCTACCCACATTTAATTAAGTTATTGATGGATAAGTCTTTCCGTAACGATATGCTGTCTACGCTGCATCCAGAAGCACAAAATGCCACACATCTAGCCTCATTGGATCGTGAATACAGTCTTTATGATATTGCTATCATGACGCGTGCTGGTGCAGCAAAACTGGTTGGACTGGCTGACCGTGGTCATTTAGGTGTCGGTGCTGCTGCAGATATTACGGTGTATACCGATCATGCTGATCGTGAAAAAATGTTCACCTCACCTGATTATGTGTTTAAAGATGGCAATATTGTTGTGAAAAACGGCGAGCTGGTGAAAGTCATTTGGGGAACGACTCATGTGGTCAAACCTGAGTATGACAAAGGTATTGAAAAACCTTTAAAAGAATACTTCGATAAATATCACACGATGACGATGGGTAACTTTAAAATCAGTGATGACGAAATTGTTGATGATGGCCGTGGCAGCTTGACCGTACAGCCGTTGAAAAAGGGAGGCAAGTTATGATTATCAACGGCGTCACAATAGATGAGACGTTTGCTGAAGCTTTTCCAATGAAAGGCACACGGCTGATTATTACAGCATTAAATGCCAAATGGGCCATGATTTCAGCACAAGCATTCACCGGTTTTGCGACTTCTGTTATCGCCTGTGGTTGTGAAGCAGGTATTGAGCGCGAACTGGATCCGAGTGAAACACCGGATGGTCGTCCAGGTGTCTCAGTACTTATCTTTGCAATGGGTGGTAAAGGTCTGGCGAAACAAGTAGAAACGCGTGCTGGCCAATGTATTTTAACGTCACCTACATCAGCCTTGTTTTCTGGACTGGATAACAGCGAAAAAGAAATCGCTCTAGGTCAGAACTTGCGTTATTTCGGTGACGGTTTCCAGATTTCGAAAATGATTGATGGTAAACGTTACTGGCGTATTCCTGTCATGGATGGTGAGTTTTTAACACAGGAAAAGACCGGTGTTCATGACTCTGTCGGCGGTGGTAACTTCCTGGTCTTAGCTGAATCACAAGCGCAAGCATTAGCGGCGTGTGAAGCAGCGATTGAAGAAATGAGAAAAATTCCAAACGTCATCATGCCTTTCCCGGGCGGAGTTGTAAGGTCAGGTTCTAAAGTGGGCTCCAAGTTTAAAGCGCTGAATGCGTCTACCAATGATGCTTTCTGTCCGACCTTAAAAGGTCAGACTAAGAGTGATTTATCACCAGAAGTTGAATCGGTCATGGAAATTGTAATTGACGGTTTGACCAAAGAAGATATTGATAAAGCAATGCGTGTGGGTATACAGGCGGTCTGTGATTTAGGTGCTGAAAATGGTATTCGTCGTATCAGCGCGGGTAACTATGGCGGTAAATTAGGTCCATACCACTTCCACTTGCAGGAGATCATGGCATGAGTGCATTAACATTCACGTTAAAAACATCACCTGCACAGCGGGTGGATTGTTCACCATTAACAGCCGACAAATTGGCTGATAAAACAACGGCGGAAATTGCAGCAACCACCCTAGTGGTTGGTAACCAAGCTGTACGTACGGATGAGATTTTTGATATTCAGGGTGATGATGTTGCGAATATTCATTTCGCTAAAGCCTCAGATAAACTGGATCATATCGGTCATGCAATGACCACGGGTAAGATAACTGTGGCTGGAAATGCAGGCGCTTATCTTGGACAGTTTATGGAAGCTGGCGATATCACCGTTAATGGTAATACCGGCATTTACACTGCCTGTGAAATGAAAGGCGGTACCATTAAGGTTAATGGTAATGCCGGTGATTTCCTGGGTGGTGCCCGTATTGGTTATAAGAATGGTATGACGGGTGGTACTGTGATTGTCACTGGTAATACGGGTGCAAGAACAGGTGATCACATGCGTCGCGGTTATATCTTTATTGAAGGTGATGCCGGTGATTACTGTGGCTCAAGAATGGTGTCAGGTACGATTGCCGTATTAGGTAACGTGGGTAAACATTTTGGTTACGCGATGAAACGTGGCACCTTATTACTGACCTCAGCACCGAAACAAGGTATATCTGCTAACTTTAATGATTGTGGTTCACATACATTAGCGTTTTTGCCGCTGATGTTTGCGTCATTTAAAAAGTTTGATACCAAGTTTGCCGAGATTGAACCTTTTTCACGTGTTCAACGCTATGCTGGTGATGTTTCCGGCATAGGCATGGGTGAGATTTTAATTAAGATTTAAACCAGAAAAACCCGGCTTCTAGCCGGGTTTCTTTTCTCTCCGTGTTAGAAATGATGATAGCTTTAATGTGTTAATGACGGGGATGTCTTTATGTCTGATATCGGACAATCAGTTAATCAACTCATTGTTGAAACGCAACGTGCTCACCCATCAGCGACAGGTGATTTAACAGGACTGTTGAATGATGTCATTAGTGCCTGTAAAAAAATCGCAAACCTGGTCAATCGAAGTAGTATTTTAGGTCTGGAAGGCTACGCTAACAGCAATAATGTGCAGGGCGAGCATCAGAAAAAACTCGATATTCTGACCAATGATGTCATGGTGGAGCACTTAAACTGGACCGGTCATCTGGCGGCGATGGTGTCAGAAGAAATCGATGACATTATCACTATTTCTGATGATTACCCAAAAGGTAAGTACTTACTTTGTTTTGACCCATTAGATGGATCGAGCAATATCGATATCAATCTGAGCGTAGGTACCATCTTTTCTGTATTACGCTGCCCTGAAGGCATTGAAAATCCCAGTCACGAACATTTTCTACAAAAAGGCACAGAGCAAGTCTGCGCCGGATTTTGTGTGTATGGTCCCACCACTATGCTCATTCTTACCACTGGTTTTGGTGTAAATGGCTTTACCTTGGATAGAGAAGTGGGTGAGTTTATTTTGACTCATCCGAATATGCAGATCCCAGAGGACACGTCTGAGTTTGCAATTAATATGTCGAACCAGCGTTTTTGGGAACCGCCTGTTAAACGCTATATTGATGAATGTATTCAAGGTGTAGATGGTGTGCGCGAGAAGAATTTTAATATGCGCTGGAATGCTTCCATGGTCGCCGAAGTCTATCGCATTTTGACACGTGGAGGGATTTTTATGTATCCACTCGATAGTCGTATCGCACAGCAAGGTGGGAAGTTACGACTGCTGTATGAAGCCAACCCGATGAGTTTTATCATTGAGCAAGCAGGAGGGGCTAGTAGTACGGGTAGAGAACGTATTCTGTCGCTTCAACCCGAATCTATTCATCAGCGTGTACCCGTTATTCTGGGCTCAAAACATGAGGTAGAAAGACTGGAGTCTTATCATCTTTGAGTTGTCCATCCCAAAAGGATTTTGGAGGTTAAGGATGTTACGTGTTTTATTGTTGCTAAGTCTGGGCATCAGCATGGTTGCTCAGGCAGATATTTATAAATGTGCTGAAAAAGGCCAGATGCATTTTCAGGATAAACCTTGCCTGTCACAGTCTGAAAAGGTTGACATACGACTTCATCAGTCTTCTAAAGACGATATTGATCAACAAAAGCAACGCACGGCCGCTTACAAAGAAGGTGCGCGAATTCAAGAAATTTTAACGCTCAAGAAAAAGAATATAGCGCTACAACGCCAAATTGATGATTTGGCGGTAGAAAATAAGGCGAAATATGAGGCCTTGCAGCAGCAGACTTATGATGTGGGTAATGGCATGGTTGCTACACGTGATCCCACAGTATTAGAAAATATGCGAGTAGTGCTGCAACAGCATTTACAAGAAATAAAACACTTACAGCAGGAAATAGAAAACAATAAAAACCATATACAAACGCTATCTGCTCAACGATGATAGTCATATGAGAGGGGAGTGCGATGAAGAAAGTATTACTGTTACTCACTCATAGTGTCATGCTGGTAATGGGGTTTGCCTTGGGCATTTATGCATTACCTATTCTCACGCAGCCAGATAAACCTTCGATGGTTGAGATTGGTCAAGTGGCCACCTCAGCACTATTCACCGGCGACTTTGAACGTGATCTTGAGGGGAGTGATGTGCTGCATTATGGTAGCGGCACGGTCTACATCAGTGCTGACAAGATCGCCTTTGATGGACAGATTACACCTGGTCCAGATTACAAGTTGTATTTATCTCCTCTGTTTGTTGAAACGAAACAAGCGTTTCTAGCCAATAAAGATAAGATGATAAAAGTAGGTGATGTCAGAACCTTTAATGGTTTTATGCTGGATATGCCTGAGGGTATTAGTCCGACTGATTATCAGGCTGTAGTGATTTGGTGTGAATCATTTAATATTTTCATTACAGCCGCCAAATATCATTAATGATGTTAAGGCAAACTAAGTTTAAAAAGGTAATAAGGTAGTGATGACATCTATGTTCCGCGTCCTGAGTTTTTTTGTCGTTTTGTTGCTCATCTGCAGCGCCGCATCAGCAAAGAATAAATCCGGTTTCAGATTAGAGAATTTTGACTATCCTTATCCAGTCCAGTTTATGTCTCTTTCCAGCCAGAAAAAGCAGCTTGAAATGGCATATATGGATGTAAAACCGACTACTGAAGCGAACGGGAAAACCGTCGTTCTGTTACATGGTAAAAACTTCTGTGCAGCCACATGGGGGGAGACTATCCGCACGCTGTCAGCTGCCGGTTATCGTGTTGTGGCAATCGACCAGATAGGCTTTTGCAAATCATCCAAGCCTATTGATTATCAGTACAGCTTTCATCAACTGGCAACCAATAGCAGAAGCCTGTTAAACCAGTTAAATATTGATAAAGCAGTGGTGGTCGGACATTCAATGGGTGGAATGCTAGCCACACGTTATGCCCTATTGTATCCGGATAATGTTGATGCTTTATTTCTAGTAAACCCCATTGGGCTCGAAGATTGGTTAGCGAAAGGTGTGCCTTATGTGTCGATTAAAGACTGGTATAAAAACCAGTTAGGTCTGACCGCTAAAAAAGCCAGAAACTATCAGCAAAACACCTATTATGCCGGTCAGTGGCGTGATGATTATCAACACTGGATCGATATGTTGATGATGCCATACAAGGCAGATAAGGAAGATTCAGCCTGGTTGTCGGCCATTCACTACGACATGATTCTAACGCAACCTGTAGTGCATGAATTTGATCAGCTTTCGGTGCCGACCTGGTTATTTATTGGCGAAAAAGACAATACCGCGATTGGTAAAGCTTTCGTCTCTGATGAGGTGAAAAAACGACTGGGTAATTACTCAGTGTTAGCGAAAAAAACAGCAAAAGCGATTTCAGGATCCCATTTAGTGTTATTCGATGACTTGGGGCATTCTCCTCAAATTCAAGATCCTGAACGTTTTCAACAGTCATTGATGAATGCATTAAACAATGTGTTTTCTAAATAAAGCGAGTGATTTATGCCAGTTCTATTATGGGTGTTATTTATTGTAGCGATTCTACCAATGTTATTGGCCATGTTAGGTGGCTATTGTCGATATAAACAGTTTGGCAAATTTGATAACCATTACCCACGTGCACAACAAGCACATATGACCGGTTTGGGTGCTCGGGTACTCGCCGCTCAACATAATGCTTGGGAGTCATTGATTTTATTTTCTGCTATGAGCTTGTTGGCCTACGCCTCAGGCCTGAACCTGGCAGATTTTAGTTACCCGGCGGGTTTGTTCTTATTAAGCCGACTGTTCCATCCGCTATTCTATATTCTCGATATGGATACATATCGTTCGCTAGTATTTTTGATTGGCTTTTTTAGTGCTGTATACATTGGAGTCAAAGCCTTACTGGCATTTTAGTTTTTTATAGTGTCTAAAGGGAAACAATAGCGCCTGTTTGTGTCCTACTGATATTGCCTCATCCATAATAATAATCAAAGGAGAGAGATATGCGTCTATTCGGGATGCTGTTTTTTTTAGTTATCAGCGCTGTGGCTTGTACTGGCACACCAAAAGGCGTGACAGCAGTAGATAATTTTGTTCTAAATCGCTATCTCGGAAATTGGTATGAAATAGCCAGATTAGATCATGGCTTTGAGCGGGGGTTAAGTAACGTCACGGCACAATATTCTCTAAAAGGAGATGGTGGTGTCAAAGTGATTAACCGTGGTTACTCAGCAGAAGAAAAAGAGTGGAAACAAGCAGAAGGTAAAGCCTACTTTGTTGATGGTCCTCATAAAGGTCATCTGAAAGTTTCATTTTTTGGTCCATTCTATGGAAGTTATGTCATCTTTGAACTAGATGATGATTATCGTTATGCCTTTGTTTCGGGTCCGAATCATGATTATTTATGGTTACTCTCACGAACACCTACAGTGTCTGATGAGGTAAAACAACGCTTTATCAATAAAGCAAAAGCAGCTGGATTTGATACCGAAGAACTCTTGTTTGTTGAACAAAAAACGTTGAATTAAAGTACTCGCTAATGGCATGGTAGGACTTACAACTCAATGAGATAGCATCATGCCCGAAATTAACTTTGATCAGGTTTGGTTTAATTTATATCAAATCGGTATTGCTTTTATCCTAGCTCTACCTATCGCAATGAATAGAGAATATGTCGATACCGGGGGGGCCGGTTTAAGAACCTATCCTTTAGTGTCTATTGCTTGTTGTGCCTTTATGCTAGTCGCAATGGATGTCTATCAAGGAAGTGATGCGGAAGCACGAGTGATGTATGGCGTGATTACCGGTATGGGATTCATCGGTGGTGGTGCTATTGTTAAAGAGTCTGGTAGAGCGATGGGAACAGCCAATGCGGCTGGAATATGGTTAACAGGTGCAATAGGGCTTTCAGTCGCTTACCGTAGGTATGAAATTGCTATTGTTCTGTCGCTGATAGGTTTTCTTATCTTTCAATTTGGTAGCTACCTGAAACGACGCCATGAATCATAAAAAGTGAGTGTGAGTTTATTCGGACCAGACTGCATATTCATTACCATTTGGATCTGTAAAATGAAAACGGCGTCCACCGGGGAATGAAAAAATGTCTTTAACAATTTCACCGCCAGCCGCTCTTACGTGTTCAAGGGTAGTCTCTAACGTTTCGCTATAAAGCACAATCAACACGCTACCGGCATCTTGAGTCGATGAAAGTGGCGTTCTATAAAATCCACCATCAATACCCGCGTCTTCGATGGCTATATAATCTGGACCATAATCAATAAATTTCCACCCGAACACATGACTAAAAAAAGCTTTGGTTTTGTCTAAATCCTGAGAAGGAATTTCAAGGTAGTTAATTTTTCCCGTTTGTTTCATTCTTTTCTCCGGCAGTATCGCTTAAGTTGAGACACTAACTGTAAATCTGTTTTATAGATGGAATAATACAGTTGTATGCAAATGAAATAAATTTGCTTTCTAATAAAAACAAAAGTTTGCATACGATATGTGTTTAAATGATAATAGTTATCATTAATATCTTTTACGGTTTCACCGCTGAACATGTCGAGTAATAAACAGATTGCTTTTAATCAGCCGAGTGATGAAAGCAGTTTCATCACCTCGTTGTATGAAAATCATCACTATTGGTTGACTGGATGGTTATGTAAAAAATTAGGCTGTTCACAAAATGCCAAAGATCTCACACAGGACACCTTTGTTAATGTTATCAGTAAGCAAAGAGATTTAACTCAAATCGAAGAACCTCGTCCTTGGTTGCTGACCATTGCCAAACGCTTATTAATTGATAAACGGCGCCGCTCTTTATTGGAACAAGCGTATTTAGAAGAGTTAAAAGTTAGCTTGGATGATGCTGAACCAATACCATCAGAAGAAGATGTTTATGTGGCGATCAATGCATTGGATAATATTTCTCAGGCGTTAGATAAGTTACCTATACATGTCAGGCAAGCTTTTATTCTTCGGCATATTGATGGTTTAACCCAGTCTGCTATTGCCAAAAAACTGGGTGTATCCACGAGCATGGTGCAGAAATATTTGATTCAAAGTTTAGTCGCCTGTCAGCAAGTGTTTGAAACAGAGTCGTATTAATGGTCACGAGTTCATCAGCTGAAAGGACTGATTCGGAAAACATCGCTACTCAAGCTGCAGAGTGGTTTGTGTTAATGTCTGATGAAGAAAACCCACCATCAGCAGCACAAAAACAAGCCTACTTTGACTGGAAAAACCGGGATCCGCGCCATGCCGATGCGGTGGATAAGTTAAACGCCATGTTGGGCAGTATTCAGCAATTCCCCCGGTCAGCATCGAAGGCGGCATTATCTGTCTCGGTCAATGACAGACATCATCAACATTCCTGGCAAACCCTGGCAAAAACATTTGTGCTGCTAATGGTCGTTTTTCTGCCAATACTTACTTGGTCGCCAAATAGCATTACGCTGATGATGGCTGATAAAAAAACAGATGTGGGACAATGGCAATCCTTCACCCTGGCAGATAATTCAGTTATCACACTGAGTAGTGATAGTGCTATTAATGTCGATTTTAATAACACTCAACGAACCATTCATCTGTTGAAAGGGGAAATACGACTCAAGGTCAGTAAAAATCCGCAGCGACCGTTTGTAGTGAGAACAGAGCACGGTCGTCTCACCGCTCTGGGTACAGAGTTTAGTGTGGATAAGCGGGACGATTACAGTTTACTGAAAGTGATCGAATCTAGTGTAGCGGCGACCTGTCAGCGACAAGGGTGTGATGTTAAACCTCTTCACCCAGGTCAGCAGATTCGTGTTTATGCAGAACATCTGGGGAAGGTTACTGACTTTAGTGTCAGCGATGCAAGCTTGATGTGGGACAAACACCAGTTAATGGTGGATGGTATGCCGTTAGGGGATGTGCTTGCGATTCTGAGTCGTTTTCATAAAGGGTATATCTACTTTGATGATCAACCGTTAGATAATTATCATGTCTCAGCGGTACTGCCTCTAGATAAGCCGCTGGAGGCATTAGCCTTATTAGCAGATTCATTCCCAATAAAAGTCAGCACACTCACTCCGTGGTGGACAACGATTACGATGACATCAAAATAATAAAATGATGTTCTTGGTGGTGATTTCCTTATCTCATTCGTCAACGTTAATAAGACAAATGAAATAAGGGAGTCTCATGTTTATCAATCGTTTTCTTTCACCAGCACGGTTTCGCTATAGCCTGATGGTGTTTCTATTAAGCTGGCTTTCCATTGCTTCGGCAGTAGAGAGTGGCAAAAAGCCAATTGACATTGCTGCAGGTTTTTTATCAACCAGTCTCACTCAACTTGCCAGTCAGGCAGATATATCCATCGTGGTGAATACCGATCTGGTAAAAAATAAATCAGCAAAAGCAATTAAAGGTTTATACACGCCAGAGAATGCGTTAGCTACATTATTAAGCGGTCATAACCTTAAAGCAGAAAATACCGGGACAGGCTTTGTGATTAAAGCTGTAGCAAATGATGAAGTGGTATTAAATGCCATTGATATCAATGCAAAAGTAGTAAGAAAGTCATTACAAACGGAAAAGTACGCCGGTGGTCAGGTAGCCAAACAAGGTCGTGTCGGTATCTTAGGTAATCGCGATGTGATGGATACTCCGTTTAATATGACTAACTTCACCAGTGATTATATTGACGATATACAAGCAGAGACATTAGCCGATGTAGTGGCGACAGATCCTTCAATTAGAACAGCACATGTGAGTGGTGGCATGCTGGATTCTTTCCGTATTCGTGGGTTTACTATGAATGAAGGTAATTCAGGCGATATCGCCTTTGATGGTGTGTATGGTGTGGCTTCTAATTACCGGGTGTTGGCTGATTATGTCGACAGAGTCGAGGTTATAAAAGGCCCAGCGTCTATGATCTATGGCATCTCACCAAACAGTAGTGTTGGCGGCAGTATCAATATCGTGCCCAAACGTGCTCTGGATGAAGACTTAACACGATTTACCGCATCTTACGCTTCTGATAGTCAGTTAAAAGGCCATCTTGATCTGAGTCGACGTTTTGGTGATGACGAGCAATTTGGGGTCAGATTTAACGGTACTGTCAGTGATGGTGATACCGAACGTGAAAACCAATCACGCGAGGTCGAGTCATGGGCCTTAGCTCTGGATTATCAAGGCGAAAAACTGAGAGTGACAGCCGATCTAATTCATCAAAAAGAAGATCTCGATGCCCCATTGCGCCATCTCTGGTTAGCCAGTGGTGTGGATGTCCCATCGGCCCCGGATGGTGAACATAATATTACTCAGGACTGGGAATGGTCGAAGGTGGATGACAAATCATTACTGGTCAAAGCCGAATATGATATCCATGACCAATTAACCTTCTTTGCTGATATCGGTGGAGGCAGAACCCGTGTATCCAGATTATTTGGCTACCCTAGCATTACGAGTGCATCTGGTGATGTGACCGTTACACCAAGTAATGCGGATTTTAATGTGGATAGATATACCGTCAGTACCGGCCTGAGAGGCTGGTTTGACACGGGTATGATTAATCACAATATGACGCTGCAATTAACCGAGTATCGCGATCAGCTCGAAAAAGCGACGATCAATGCCAGTTCTTCCTATTTAAATAATATGTATTCACCGACCGATCAGGCTGAGATTATAGTTGCTAATCCGCAGCATGCGCCCAGAGTCAGTGAGAGTCGGCTGCGGGGGATTGCCTTAGCAGATACTT
Organism: Methylophaga sp. UBA2513; assembly: GCF_002341285.1. Lineage (NCBI taxonomy): Bacteria > Pseudomonadati > Pseudomonadota > Gammaproteobacteria > Thiotrichales > Piscirickettsiaceae > Methylophaga > Methylophaga sp. UBA2513. Next base: position 161,785 of record NZ_DDNT01000007.1, read on the forward strand.
TGTCTATTCTGGATGACAGAGTGCAACTGACATTGGGCGTCAGAAGGCAGCAGGTGGAATCAGACAGCTTTAATGCCAGCACAGGTGCCGTCACTACTCATTACAATGAAAGTGCCTTAACACCGATGGTCGGCATAGTATTTAAACCCTGGGAAAATGTATCGCTTTATGCCAACCGCAGTGAGGGCTTGAGCAAAGGCGATATTGCCCCGGACAGTTCAGCTAATGCTGGAGAAGTGTTTGAGCCCTACAAAACCAAGCAATACGAAGTAGGGGCTAAAGTTGATTTTGGTGAGTTTACATCGACAGTCAGCCTGTTTCAGATTGAAAAGCCCAGTTATCAAACAGTGAACAATATCTCGTCTGTTTCGGGTGAGCAACGTAACCGAGGTATTGAAATGAATGTCTTCGGTCAATTAACGTCGGATATCCGTGTATTAGGTGGTTTCATGTTGCTGGATGCGGAATTAAATAAAACTAATAATCCTGCAACCAAAGGTAATACACCTGTCGGTGTAGCTGAGCGGCAGGCGAATATCAGTGCCGAATGGGATATGCCAATGGTGCCTGAGTTAACCTGGACGGCAAACCTGATCTACACTGGCAAACAATACGTGAATCAGACCAATACTCAGAAGATACCCAGCTGGACCCGGCTCGACTTAGGTGCACGTTATGGTCTGCTGGTGGCCGGTAAAGATGTCACTATTCGTGCCGGTATTCATAATGTTTTTGATCGTGATTACTGGTCTGGTGTCGATACCTGGAGTGGTATGGCTTATGGTGCACCACGTACATTCACCGTCTCTACCACCATCGACTTTTAAGACATGCCTCTCTTGTTGCCATGACAAGGGAGGTTTTCTCTATTTGATGTTATAGGCATTACACTTCAGAATGCTGCCTTGAAAATTTTTGATTGAAATAATAATGCGGATTGAAAAAGCAACAAAAGCAGATTATCAAAAGCTGATAGAAATATGGGAAAGCTCTGTTAGAGCAACGCATGATTTTCTGGCCGAGCAGGATCTTCAGGTATTGAAACCATTGATATTGGAAAACTATTTTGATGTGGTTGAGTTAAATATTGCTAAACGTGATGATGGTGAAATAGTCGGATTTTGTGGTGTGAGTGATGGCAATATTGAGATGTTGTTCGTTTCACCAGAAGCAAGAGGGCAGAGAGTTGGGGTAAGACTTGCTACTCACGCAATAAATGATCTCGGTGCAAATAAGGTCGATGTGAATGAACAAAACAGACAGGCATTAGGCTTTTATGAGCACATTGGTTTTGCCGTGGTTGGACGTTCAGCTGTTGATGGTCAGGGTAAACCTTATCCATTGCTGCATATGCAACTAGCAGAACGTTAACGCTGCTTATATTGAAAAATGAAGATTAAAACAATCACTGCCGATGAAACATTAAGCTTAAGAAGTGAAGTTCTGCGTTCTGGTAAACCGCTTTCTCAATGTGTGTTTGAGGGTGATAAGGCTGTCACTACCAGACATTTTGGTGCTGTGGATGAAAAAGGCACTATCGTAGGAGTTGTATCAGTTTATTTGAAGGATAATCCTTTGCTTAAGCAGACTAACACCTATCAAATAAGGGCGATGGCGACAGCGACAAATTATCGAGGTAAAGGGCTTGGAAAAGCACTATTGAGTGCTGCAGAAGACTATGCAGAATCGCAAGATGCAGAGCTAATCTGGGCTAATGCCAGAAGCACAGCAATGGGTTTCTATACAAACTCAGGTTATAAGCAGGCTTCCAAAGAGTTTATTATTCCAGAAATCGGCCCACACTTTTTAGTTACTAAAGTCTTGTAATAAACACATTGTTATTCGCTTTTTAGTTCTAATCTTATGTCGTTGATATCTCTTTTTTTCTGGAAGAAAAGCGTTCAGCCCAGTTCAATACTGTAATTAATAAACTGGGTAAAAAGGTCAGTGTGACAATCATTGAACATAAAATCCCAACCAGTACCACGATACCGACACCGCGATAGAGCTCAGTACCAGCACCTGGAATAAAGACTAAAGGTGCTAGACCAAATACGGTAGTGGCAGTGGACATCAAAATTGGACGTAAGCGCGTGGCAACGGCCTGATTGACGGCATCACGAACCGATACAGCTTTATCTTCCAAATTTCTTCGTGCCTGTTCAACAATCAGAATCGGGTTATTGACGACTGTACCCAGTAAAATCACAAAACCGAGCATGGTAATCATATCGAATGGCTGGATAATGGCGGGTAGACCAAAGATATTTAGCACTGGCCCAGCAGCATTGACCGCCGCTAAGCCAACAATACCACCGGCGATGCCTAGAGGGACTGTCGCGAGAATCAGCAGTGGATACCACCAGTGACTAAAAATAGCGACCAGCAGCAAATAAATAAGAATTAAGGCAATGACCAGGTTGCCTGATAAGGATTCACGGGTGGCATCTAACTGATCGGCGGCCCCAGAAATACTGATAGACACACCTTTTGCCACTTCACCCTCTGCCTGCATATTGGGCAGCATTTGAGTACGAACCTGATTCACGGCAGTTTCCAGCGCGATCTCTCTTGGCGGAATAATCAATAAAGTGACGGTACGACGACCATTCACACGTCGTAACTGATCGCTATCAACTGTATCCACAATATTGGCTAGTGCATTTAAGGGTAACACAGTGCCTTGTGGTGTCATGATAGGCACATTAGCCAGTGAGGACAGGGTTTGGTTTTGTCCGGCGGTGCTGAAGATGAACATATCAATTTTGTCATCATTCATAAAAAACTCGTCCACATAAGCCCCATCACTCAGTGCCGCGACTGTGTAACCAAAATCATCTGCAGACATATTGATCTCAGCTAGTCGATCCCAGTTTGGACGAATTTCGACTAAGGGTTGATCTAAAGACAAGGCGGAAGGTTCGGATTCAATCTGTGGATTACCAAACAGCTTTTCAGCACGTCTTATCGCGTATTCAGCTGTACTATAGAGGCTTTCCTGATCGGCACCAGAGATATCAAGATTCACGGCTCGTGTGCCGCCTTGGCTGCTCGAAATAATTGAGCCACGGTTTGAGAAGCCACGCATGCCTGGATATTCCTTAAACATGGATGTCAGTGCATCCATCATGGCTTCTAAGTCTTGTGGTCGAACAGGTTCACTCAGAATCCATATTGAGCCTGGATTAATACGCTGAAAATAATATTTCAGGGCGGGTAGTTTGTGTTCACCTTCATCAAATTTATTTGGGTCAGCCTGCAAGGCTTCACTTAAATGCTGGCGGATATCATCTGCCAGTAAACGCATTTCAGGTAAGTTATAGCCAGGTGGAGCCACCATCATACTGAACGCTTTCGGTTCCTCACCCTCAGGTAAATATTCGGCCGGTGGAAGTAAATACCAGCCAGCACCCATTGTGCAGGTAAAAATAATGACAATGGAAAGGAGGCGTTTAAAGGGCGAAGTATTGAGCCAGCTGACCAATTTTAAAATCGGGCCTGGATGACTTAAATCATCACCATGATCACGGTCATCACCAAAGCCAACGCGGGCACAAGCAGCAGGTACGACAGCGACGGCGAATAACATGGAGGCTAATATCGCTGTCGATATCGCAATAGCAATATCTGAATAAAGCTGCCCGGCTTCTTCATCGACAAATAATACTGGTGCGAATACGAGTACGGTGGTCATGCTGGAGGCCAGTACCGCGGTCCAGACTTCTTTTACGCCAGTGATCGCGGCTTGAATACGGTCCAGGCCACGTCGGCGCGCCTGCTCAATGCTCTCTAGTACCACAATGGTGTTATCCACTGTCATACCGATAGCAAAGGCGATCCCCGCCAGTGAGATGACGTTGATGGTGCGATCAAAGGCTAATAGACCAATAAAAGCAGCAATCGTGCACACCGGCATACCGAGCAGACCAATTACGGTCGCTCTGCCTGAACGCAAGAATAAATACAGAATAAGTGTCGCGAGAATAGCCCCTAGTGCCAGATTCTGTGTGACCTTTTCTACCGAGGCCTGAACATAGCGAACATCATCACCAATTAACGAAATCGTTAAGCCGTTAGGATGAAGTTGATCTTGCCGAATCTCATCCACTTCTTTCAGCATGGCCTGTTTGATATCAATAACGTTTGAGCCTGTTTCACGTTTTACTGCCATGGTCAGTGCGGCTTCGTCATTGACGATGGATAAGCCCCGTACTTCATAATGATCTAGGCGGACTTCCGCTACATCTTTGAGTTTGATGTCGGTGTTATTTCGGTGGGCAAGTGTCAGTTCTTTCAGGCTTTCAACATCCTTAAACCGACCGACCGTTCGAATAAAATAGCGACGTTTACCATCATCAAGATCACCGGCTGAGGTATCTCTGTTACGCTCACGGATGGCATCTCGGACATCAGTTAGAGAGAGTCCACGCTGCGCCAGTTTTGCAGGATCAATATGGATCTGTATTTGTCTTTCAGCACCACCTCGAAGTTGAACCTCAGACACACCTGCTACACGTTCCATTCTAGGTCTGACATCATCATCGATAAAGTCAGTGACCATATCCATATCCAGGCTCAGAGGGTTGCCAGGCAGTGGGGTCACAGCAAAATACATAAAGGCATTTTCAGAAAATGAACTGCTGTAGAGACGAGGTTGATCAACATTTTCGGGATAATTGGAGACCTGACTGAGCGCGTTAGAGACCTCAATTAATGTTTCATTAATATCCACACCAAATGGAAACTCAAGCTCAATGGTGGCCTGTCCGGTATCGGCCAGTGACTCCATTCGCGCCAGATTGGGAACACTTCGCAGATAACGCTCTTGTTCTATCAGGATTTCTTTTTCAATATCCTGTGGTGTGGCACCGGGCCATCCCGTGACGACGCTGATGGTTTGCACATCAAGATCAGGAATCATTTGTACGGGGATACGTTTTGCCGCGGCGATACCCAGCACCATAATGATCAGAACAATGACCGTGAGCAGCTTTCCGTTTCTAATGGGGGCTTCAAGCATGATGAAATGACACCTGGTTATTGTTCTTGGTCAACAAGCGTGACGTTTTCTCCGTCTCGTAAAACTTCATTACCACGTGTGACGACCTTATCTTCTAATGTGATGCCTGACAGAATGGTGACACCCTGACTGCTTTGGTTGCCAATCTGGACTTTCTGACGCTTAGCTATGCCATTCTCAACAATAAAAACACTATAGCCTCCGTCAGGATGTAGCAGTAAAGCATCGCGTGGGATGATGATGCGCTGTTGAGTTTGCTGATTATCATTGAGTCCAATGATGGCTTGGGCAGAGGTGCCAGGTAATAAGCTAATGTCGCCAGTATCAATCAGAATTCGGACTAAAAAAGCTCTTGCCTGAGGATCGCTGACCGGCACAATGGCATTGATGGTGCCTTTGAAGCGTTTATCTGGAAAAACATCGGGAATGACTTCTACCTGATTTTGCTGGTTAATTTCTGAAAAACGTTCTTGAGGGACTTTGACATCTAAGCGGACTTTATCGGTCGCCACCAGTTCCAGCACAGTGGTACCTCGATTGACCCATTCACCCACCTCAGTCAGTTTAGCGCTGATAACTCCAGAAAAAGGCGCTGGAAGATGATGACGAGCTAACTGTTCCTGAGCAGATGCTTCTGCTGCCTTGGCTGCCATAAGTGCAGCTTCAGAAAGATTTAAGTTTGATAAACGGCTGGCATTTTCACTCGCTGAAATATAATTTTTCTCACGTAAGCCTTTGGCTTCGTTAACCAGGCGCTTTGCTTCATCACGAGCCGCTTCTGCTTCAGCGGTCGCCGCTCTTGCCTGAGCGAGCACTTGTTTAGATAAAGCGGGATCAAGTTCGAGTAAAACGTCTCCTTTTTTTACCTGACTGCCAGCATCCACTAATACAGTTGAAACCAAGCCATCTACACGGGGTGAGAGCATGGCTCGCTTTTCAGCGGTGAGGGTTCCTGAGAGTGTTAAGTTATCACTTACTTTCGATTTTTCTGGCGATATAACTGAAACAGGTGTTTCAGCATAGAGGTTTGATGTACTGAGAAAACCAGACAAAACAAACAAAAATAGGCAGACTCTTTTCCAATGATAATGATTCTTCATGTTGTTCCGTTTACGGCTGTTATCGCATATTTAGGTAGCTGGTCACCGCTTAGTTCCCGAAGATGTAAATATTTGTTAAGGCTGTTAATGAAGATTACATCGAATAAACAATTTTTACTAATGGAAGCTTGTTAGTGCGTTGATCTGTCTGGCGGGAAGCAGAAATGGTTCTAAGTGATGTTTAATTTACAACATCAACATGAAGTAAAGATGAAAAGGCGCAAAGAAACAAAACGTCCCTTACGCCAATTGATGGTTAGCCAGACTTTTTATTAGTTTTATTCAATGGTTTGTTTCTGGGTGGGCGCCGAGCAGGACGTTTCGCTGACGTATTTTCCGAATGCGGTCTGGCTGAGCGTGGTTTAGCCGGATGACGCTTGGCCGAGGTCTTTTTCGTTAAGCTATAACTATCAGGCACATCATGTGTGGGTTCAAAACCATCCACATACACACGTTCCAGTTTATTCCCAATTAATTTTTCAATATCTTTGAGCTGATCGATTTCATCGGCACTGACCAAGGAGATGGCCTCACCTGCGGCACCCGCACGTCCAGTTCGACCAATTCGATGCACATAATCAGCAGCCACGTTAGGCAAATCAACATTGATAACATGGGGCAGTTGATCAATATCTAAACCGCGCGCGGCAATATCTGTTGCCACTAACACTTGAATGGTATTGGATTTAAAGTCGGCAAGTGCTCGTGTTCTCGCACCTTGGCTTTTATTACCATGAATGGCGGCGGCTTTCAGCCCATGATCTTCCAGGTATTTAGTGAGTTTGTTGGCACCATGTTTTGTTCTGGAAAAGACCAGAACCTGATACCAGTTATTATCCTGGATAAGTTGATTCAGCAAAGCGGGTTTTTGTTTTTTATCGACAGGAATAATCCACTGTTTCACTTTTTTTGCTGTGGTGTTGGCTGGGGCGACAGAAATTTCGACAGGATTCTTCACCAGACGTTTTGCCAGCTCACGGATTTCTTTGGAAAACGTGGCTGAAAACATTAAGGTCTGACGTTTTTGTGGCAGTAAATTAATAATCTTACGAATATCGTGGATAAATCCCATATCCAACATACGATCAGCTTCATCCAGAACAAGCACTTCTAACTCATCAAAACGGATGGCATTTTGTTGATAGAGATCCAGAAGTCGCCCAGGGGTAGCCACTAACACATCAACACCACGACGCATACGCATCATTTGTGGGTTTATCTTTACACCACCAAACACAACGGCAGAACGTAATGGTAAATATTTACCATAGGTCTTAATGCTTTCTTCCACTTGAGCGGCGAGCTCGCGAGTGGGGGTGAGTACAAGTGCTCGTGCCTGATTTGCTCGGGCAGGTTTGCCCTCAGAGAGTTTATGCAGAATTGGCAAGGTAAATCCTGCGGTTTTGCCGGTACCTGTTTGAGCTGCTGCCATAACATCATTACCTTCCATGATGGCAGGAATGGCTTTGGCTTGAATAGGGGAGGGGGTCGTATAACCTGACTCTGTCACGGCACGTTGCAGTGGCAAAATGAGACCTAACTCGGAAAATGTCATAATTTACTCAATATAAAGCGTATATAGTGAAAACAGCGTCTTCGCATTATTCAGCGTGTGTTTTTGGATAAGGTTAACAGTCACGGTTGTGTTACATCGACAAAGCGGGATGTAAAAGTGGAGGTCATGTCAGAACGGCTGTTAACACATGGAACTTATTGTCTACCCTGAAGCAGGTAACGACGAGTTCTGTAGGCACAATTATGACAGAGTTTTGATAGGAATATTGTTTTCTCTACAAAAATCGTCAGTTTAGAATGTTATCATTCATTTATCACTTTTTACTTAGGAGGAATCATGAAGAAAAAATCCATTTTAATTGCCATTGTAATTGCGCTATTGGCGATCTTTGTTGTTGCTGCTGTATCTACAGTCTTTGTAAATGACAGTAAAGAACGTTATGCCAATGTACCTTCTTCTAATAAAGAAGATAAAGTAGGTGATGCGGTTGCGCCAGCATCTGTTGAAAGCGAGATGACTCAGCCCATTGAACAAAACGAAGTGGGTGGTGTGAATGAAACCGTCACCGAGCATATGGAAGATACGAAAGAGGCGGTACCTGAAACAGTGGTAGATGAAGCGGCCATTGCCGAGCCAGACACCAGTGAAGCGAATGATGCCGCTGAAGACGTGAAAGCGGCTGTTGAAGAAACACAAGCTGAAGCGGCGCCTGAAGAACAAGAGCAAGCGTCTGCAGAAGCGAAAACGCACATTGTTACTGCGGTTGGTCTCAAATATGATCCACTGGTCATTCAGATTCAGCCTGGCGATAAAGTCGCTTGGGAAAATATGCCTACGCATGATACACAATCATTAGAAGGCCTGATTCCGGAAGGTGCTGAAGCATGGCATTCACAAATGGGTGAAAACTATCAGCGTACCTTTACCGTTGAAGGTATCTATGTGTACAAATGCACACCTCACTTTGGTGCAGGTATGGGCGGCGCCATCATCGTTGGTAATCCGGTCAACCTCGAGCAAATCAAAGCGGCTGATGCGAAAGGCGCTGCAGGACGTTTAGTAAGAAAAGCGATTGCTGCCGCTGAAAAAATGTAAGACAACCGCTGATGATGTCAAACAACCCTCTGTTCGTATTGAGCAGGGGGTTATTTTTTGGAAAAAATCATGACTGAACAAACATTTATTAAAGGTAAAGATCGTGATCTGGAAACCAGTATTACGACCATGCAAGCGAAGTTGAAAGCGTTTGGTTTTGATGTCGAAGAGGCATCGTGGCTAAATCCGGTCAGCCATGTTTACTCGGTGCATATTCGTGATAAAAGCTGTCCGTTGATGTTTACCAATGGTAAAGGGAGTTCTGCTAAAGCCTGTTTAGCCAGTGCCTTAGGTGAATATTTTGAGCGTTTGAGTTGTAATTATTTTTTTGCTGACTTCTATCTGGGTGAGCAACATAGCCAGGCGCCTTTTGTGCATTATCCCAATGAACGTTGGTTTGTTTCTAACGATGGTGAAATGCCCGAAGGCATATTAGATGAAGGTCTGTGGGATCACTTTGATCCGGAAAGGGCGCTAACCGCAGATAAATTATTTGATACCAATTCTGGGGTTGGCGAGCGAGGAATTTGTGCTGTTCCTTATATTCGTCAGCGTGATTACCAGACCATCTATTTCCCCGTTAATATCATTGGCAATATTTATGTCAGTAATGGTATGTCAGCCGGTAATACGCAAAATGAGGCGCGGGTTCAGGGCTTATCTGAGGTCTTTGAGCGTTACGTCAAAAATCATATTATTGCTGAAGGCATTTGCCTACCTGAGGTCCCTCAGTATGTCATTGACCGCTTTCCAAAAATTAAGGCCGCATTACAAGAACTTGAACAGCATGGTTATCATCTGAAAGTGGCTGACGCCTCTCTGGGCGGTCAATTCCCGGTGATGAATGTCACCTTGATTAACCCAAAAGATGGTTCTGTATTTGCTTCCTTTGGTGCTCACCCAAGTTTTGAAGTGGCGTTGGAGAGAACGGTCACCGAATTACTGCAAGGTAGAGGTCTAGATCAGTTAGATGTTTTCCATCCTCCAACATTTGATATGGAAGAAGTCGCTTCACCGCAAAATCTGGAAATGCATTTTATTGATTCCAGTGGTTATGTGTCTTATGACTTTTTTCGTGAAGCACCGGATTATGAGTTTTATGATTGGGATCATGATGCACCTACACGCGATGAACTGACTTATTTGACCGATATTATTCATGAGATGGGTTTTGATATCTATATTGCCGATTATGAGCATCTCGATGTTTACGCCTGCCGTATTCTCGTGCCCGGTATGTCGGATATTTACCCCGTCGATGAGTTGCTCTGGGAAAATAATAATGAAGGTGCCCTGTTCCGCGAAGATTTATTATCACTGAAATTTCGTACCAAAGAACAATGGCGTGAGTTATTAGTGGCACTGGAAGATGGTGGCTATAACGATCATACGCCGGTTGCTCAATTTATCGGCTTGGCACCTGATCCCGGCACATTGTGGTCTACTATCCGCTTGGGTGAAATCAAATTAATGCTGTGTTTGGCTCTGCAAGATGAACAGGCACTGGAGTGGGTAGATTGGTGTTTGTCGCTGGGACAAGGTAATGAGGCGCAATTACGCTTTTATCGGTGTATAAAGGCCTTACTGGATATTAAATGGGATGATGAGCGTGAGTATCAGGATTATCAGCAGTATTTGTCACTGATGTACGGTGAGCAAAACGTGCAAGATGGAATGGCCATTGTTGAGGCAAAAACAGTTTTTCATCAATTACATACACCGGGTCTGAGTCTGCATGGATTTGAACGGCATAATGCCTTACTGGCCGGCTATGAAAAACTGCAACAAGCCAAAAAAGCCTACTGGGATAAAAGGGATTAATGTCAGTTTAGAGGCGAGAGAAAAAATTTTTACATGAAACACTAACACCTTTGTAAAAATTGCTGTATATTCTCTCGCTTCTTCGGCCAACAGACGATTTTTTAAGTCTGCCAAGAAGGATAGTGGAGCGGTAGTTCAGTTGGTTAGAATACCGGCCTGTCACGCCGGGGGTCGCGGGTTCGAGTCCCGTCCGCTCCGCCATTATTCCTTATCTAAATCCCTGCACCTCATTTCAAAAATCTCGTTTCTAAATGAGCAAACGAGCTCACGAGGCATTTCTGAGTAGTTAGTTCACCCGCTGAGCCTGCTATAAATTTGTCATGTCTGAGAGCTGAATAACAGAGATTCTGTCTATATTGCTGGCGCTGTCTTTGTCTGTTGTGGTGTTGTAACCCCAGCCGGCCAGATAAAGCTGAATATCGTCAAGACGATCATCGGTAATCACATTAATCAGCGTAGGTAACCTATCTTCAATAAACAGGATCTTCAGGCTGGGGTTTTCCCCATGAAGATCATTTAGAATCTGTTGTTTGCTCATATTTCTATCCAGACCATAAACCTGTTCAATGGGCAGAGCAATCTGATTAGCTTTGAGTATATGATCAACAAAACGTTCTTGTTTGGTGGTGATAATCACCAAACTATCTGTTGGGATGCGGCGAAGCTTTTCTGCAATGCCATCAAATAATGGATTCATGGCAATCCAGCTATCAAAGTCATCTCGAATCCACTCATCTCGAGTAGAACCAAAAGTGTCTTTTAGTTCATCGACGAACATATCATCACGAATCATCAAGGCTTCCATTTGATGATGAAAGGCTGACATGAGCGTGTCAGGAGACATGCCTTCGTACAGTAACCGCATGATAAGCACAGCCTCATACCCTGTTTCCATCACTGGGCGAACCTGACGAAATTTTTCTATCAAATCCTCAGGTATAGCCTTGGGCATATCTGTCCACAGCTTTAAGGCGACTTTCCAGCCAGCCATACCTGTTTCAATCGCGCTGTCGCAGATGACCCCATCAAAATCGAGTGCGTAGAGTTTATTTGTCATTGCTTGGGAATATGCAGAAACGAGTAAAATCGGCTGCTTCATTCGCAGTCCAGTCGCCTTTAGCTTTGTCTTTCATCATTTGGCACCAGTCTTCACTACCCACTTCAGGGCTACAAGCCGTGATGAGTAAAAATGAACTCAGCAGCGCTGCAGAACATAATAGGGTTTTTATCAATTGCATGTCGTTTCCTTAAAACTTAATCTCGTTCATGAACTAAGCGGCCATGGAATAATGTATGGCTGACCTGATGGTTAAACAACCAGCCTTCAAAGGGACTGTTTTTGCCAGCACTGACGAAGTTCAGTGGTCGGCACTCATATTCCGAATCAGGATCTATCAGACAAATATCAGCCACTGCACCCACTTTGATCTGGCCTGAGTCGATGCCCAGAATATCTGCCGGGTTACAGGTTAAAGCGGCCAGCGCGGTGTGCAAACTGACCTCGTCATCTTCTACCAGTTTCATTGTTAATGGTAATAAGGTTTCAAGACCAGAAATACCTGGTTTGGTTTCAGCAAAAGGACCGAGTTTATCGTCGATATCAAGTGGCTGATGATGTGATGAGATTGCTGAAATAACGCCATCGCGAACACCTTGTTGTAACTGCTCGCGATCACGGATACTACGAAAAGGCGGTAAGACATGGCTTAACGCATCATAGTTACCTAAATCATGCTCAGATAAATGTAGGTGATGGGCACTGACATCCGCGGTCACCGGTAAGCCACGATTTTGTGCTTCCCGAATCAATTTGACCGCTTTATCCGTTGATAAATTATGGAAGTGAGCGCGTACTCCGGTTTGTTCAATCAGGATGAGATCACGACTTAGGGCAACCGTTTCAGCACTTTCGGCAATGCCGCCTAATCCAAGCCTGGAACTGACTGCGCCTTCATGTACACATCCCTGACTTTGCAGCCAAGGATCAGAGGCCGTAATAAAGACGGTCATATCTAAGGTGGCAGCATAAGCCATGGCTCTTTGTAAGATGACGCTATTTTTTATCGGTGAGAGGCCATTACTGATGCCAACACAGCCAGCCGCTTTTAGTCTGGCCATTTCGGCAAGTAATTCATTCCCCAGGTTTTGCGTCATTGCACCCATTGTCAGAACCATGCTGCGGCCAGACTTTTTCGCCCGATCCTCAATGAGTTCGACTACGGTCGGGTTATCAATAACAGGTGCGGTATCAGGTGGTACACAGATAGTCGTCACGCCACCAGCGGCGGCGGCCTTGGTCTCTGTCAGGATTGTCGCTGTATGTTCCTGACCTGGCTCACGTACTCGGACACTCAGATCAACCAAGCCGGGGCTAACGATTAAACCTGTTGCATCAATTGTTTTATCAGCTTCAAAACCTTCTGGTTGTTCACCAATAGCAACAATCTTTCCGTGACTTATGTAGAGATCTTGTCGCGCATCAAACTGACTGGCTGGATCAATGACACGCCCATTTTTTATACGAATTTTCATGCTGGCAGCTCATTTTGTTCTGATTGTGCACCCATCGCCATAGACATAACGGCCATCCTGACGGCAATACCGTGAGTCACTTGTTCTAGTATGACCGATTGCGGCCCATCAGCTACGGAGGAAGCAATTTCAACTCCGCGATTGATAGGCCCAGGGTGCATCACAATGGCATCAGGTTTAGCGAGTTTGAGCTTATCGTCAGTCAGCCCAAAACAGTGGAAATACTCTCTGGCACTGGGAATGAGTGCACCTTGCATGCGCTCAAGCTGTAGACGCAACATGATAATGACATCAACGCCTTCTAAACCGGCCTCCATGTCATGATAGACATGGACACCCAAGGTCTGGCAATCAGCAGGCAGTAAGGTTTTGGGTCCAATTACCCGAATCTCGCCAACACCTAATGTCGCTAACGCTTGAATTTGTGAGCGAGCCACCCTTGAATGCAATATGTCCCCAACGATAGCTACCCGCAGATCTGGGAAGCTTTTTTTGTGGCGACGAATGGTAAACATATCAAGCATGGCCTGTGTGGGATGGGCATGACAACCATCACCGGCATTGATGACGCTGACATGAGGTGACACATGCTGTGCAATAAATTCAGCCGCGCCACTTTGGTTGTGTCTGACCACAAACATATCAGTGTGCATCGACTCAAGGTTATGCAGCGTATCCAGCAAACTCTCACCTTTCGACGTTGCAGAGGTGCTGATATTGAAGTTCATGACATCCGCTGACAGGCGTTTGGCCGCGAGCTCAAAGGTTGAGCGAGTACGAGTACTGTTTTCAAAGAACAGGTTAACGATGGTTTTACCACGCAGAATAGGGACTTTCTTTACCTGACGATTGGTAATGCCTGAAAACTGCTCTGCACGGTCCATAATTTCCGTCAGTAATGGCTTTTTCAGCCCTTCAATCGTGAGAAAATGGCGAAGTTGACCGCTTTCCGTCAATTGGTTGTTATTCATTCGGCCTTGCCTTTATTTCGATACTCTAACTGTAATCCTGCATTGTTGGTCAGCTTAATATGTTGTCCTTTGGCGACTTCTACCATTTTGCCAATGATATCGGCTTGTATGGGGAGTTCACGTCCATTTCGATCAACTAATACCACCAGCGTGACACTGGCTGGACGCCCATAGTCAAAAATTTCATTCAGCGCTGCACGAGTTGTTCGTCCACTGTGCAGTACATCATCCACCAAAATCAGATGACGCCCATCGACACTGAAAGGTAAATCAGACGGGGTCACTTGAGGATGCATACCTATGCGGGTGAAATCATCCCGGTAATAAGCAATATTAAGTGTGCCTAGTGGGGCATCAAAAAAATCATCACCCAAAATATCCTGTAAGGCTTTGGCTACCCAAACCCCTCCAGTATGGATACCGACGAGTAAGGGTTGCTTATCAGCGAGTTTCTCGCGAATATCTGCAGCCATATCATTGAGCAGATTCTGAACTTGAGTTTGAGTCAGTGCGATGGTCATTGTTGGTTCAGCCATGATTGAAGTATGAGTTGTGCAGATAACTGATCGACGTCACTGCGTTGACGAGAGTCCATTTTACTGTGGATTCCCATTTGGTCTAGTGCTTCGTATGTTGTCAGTCGTTCATCTTGCCATTCCACAGGGATATTAAAGCGACCATTGAGACGATTTCCAAACCGTTTCGCTGCTGCAGTCATTTCCTGTTCAGAGCCGTCCATATTCAGTGGAAGGCCGACGATAAGCAAATCGGGTTGCCATTCTTTTAGCAGTTTTTCAATTTGTGACCAGTCTGGAATACCGTCACGAGCTTTAATCGCAGTCAATGGATTCGCGGTGGCAGTTAATTCCTGTCCCACAGCAATGCCGATGTTCTTCATGCCGAAATCAAAGCCCAGCAGGGTTCTGGCCGCACTCATGAGTGACCCGCGATGTTAGACATCAGATTCATATCAACACCAATCGATTTGGCTGCCGCGTGCCAGCGTTGATCTGCAGGCGTATCAAATAATAATGTATGACTGGCAGGGACGGTGAGCCAGCTGTTTTCCATAATTTCTTCTTCTAACTGACCCTCTGACCAGCCCGAATAGCCCAATGTCACCAATGCATTGCTAGGTCCCTCATCGGTGCCAAGGGCTTCAAGAATATCAGTAGAGGTCGTTAAGATAATATCGTCAGTCAGCTGCAAACTTGATTTCCAGGGAGATTGGGCTTGATCATGAATGACCATGCCTTGACCTTTTTGTACAGGCCCACCAAATAACACGGGCGTATTTTTAATGCTTTCAGAAGGATTTTCAATATGCAGATGAGAGAGGAGTTCTTCTAACATGACACGAGTAGGTCGGTTGATAATCAGACCCATCGCGCCATTTTTATCATGTTCGCAAATGTAAATGACCGAACGGTAAAAAAATGAGTCGGCCAAGTTAGGCATGGCGATCAGAAAATGATTTTGTAATGAAGACTCCATAGCACTCCTAAAAGAAGGTAAAGCCAACCTGGAATAAACGTTCGACCTCTTTTATGTAGCGTTTATTCACTAAAAATAAAATAACGTGGTCTTCGGATTCAATCAGGGTGTCGTCTTTAGCAATAATCACTTCTTCACCCCGAACAATCGCTCCGATGGTGGTACCCGGTGGTAAGTCGATTTCATCAATGCGTCGACCAACCACAACAGAAGAACTGCTATCACCATGCGCAATGGCTTCCAGTGCTTCGGCAGCACCACGACGCAAAGAGTGAACAGCGACAATATCACCACGCCGAATGTGGGCCAAAAGACTGCCGATGGTGGCCTGCTGTGGCGATAAAGCAATGTCTATGCTGCCGCTTTCCACCAAATCAACATAAGCCGCGCGATTAATCAGCGATAAAACCTTACTGGCGCCGAGTCGTTTTGCCAGCATAGCGGAAAGAATATTTGCCTCATCGTCATTGGTTAACGCACAGAATAGGTCGACTTTATCGATCTCTTCTTCCAGCAATAGTTCTTCGTTAGCAACATCACCTAACAGCACAATACTATTACTCAGCTCTTCAGAGAGAAACTCTGCACGCTCCGGGTTGGCCTCGATCAATTTGATTTGATAATCATTTTCTAAGGCCTTAGCCAGGCGGGCACCGATGTTTCCTCCACCTGCCAGCATAATACGTTTGTAAGGTTTTTCCAGACGACGCAATTCACCCATGACTGCACGAATATCTTTAGTTGCAGCAATAAAAAAGACTTCATCGTCTGCCTGAATCGTTGTATCGCCTGTCGGTGTGATGGGGTGACCATCACGGAAGATAGCAGCAACCCGGGTTTCAGTTTTGGGAATATGTTTGCGTAAGTCTCGTAGAGGGTGTCCAACTAAAAGGCCACCGTGAAATGCTTTTACGGCCACAAGCTGTACTTTGCCTTCAGCAAAATCCAAGACCTGCAACGCATTCGGGTGGCTGATAAGCCGCTGAATATATTCCGTCACAATTTGTTCCGGGCTGATCAGCATGTCTATGGCAATGGCTTGTGGGTTTTCTTTATCAAATAACTGCGGCGTGGAGAGGTAACCGGTGGAGCGAATCCTAGCAATCTTTGTTGGCGTATTGTATAGCGTGTGACAAATCTGACAGGCCACCATATTGGTCTCATCACTATTAGTCACCGCCAGAATCAAGTCTGCATCTTCAGCGCCAGCACGAGCCAGAACATCGGGGTGTGAGGCTTGCCCTTGTATGGTACGGATATCGTAATGGTCCTGCAGCTTGAGCAAGTTGGTGCTGTCTGTGTCGACAAGCGTCACATCATCATCTTCTCGCGCTAGCGTTGCCGCAACAGAGGCGCCGACTTGTCCGGCTCCGAGGATCAGAATCTTCATGGTCGGTTCCTAAATCTGTTTGGTATCAATACCGAGAGAGCGAAGCTTTCGATAAAGATGGGTTCTTTCCATACCCGCCAATTTGGCCGCTTTACCGACATTACCATCGGTTTCCTGTAATTTTTGCAGCAGATAAATACGTTCAAACTGTTCTCTGGCCTCGCGAAGTGGTAAGTCAAAATTGATAGTTTCATCGCCGTTCTCAATGGCTTCTGCTTCCGAGGCAAGTGCCGTGTCGACATCGGCGACATCAATATCTTCACCATTGCCGAGAACGAGTAAGCGTTGAATCACATTTTTGAGTTCAAGAACGTTGCCTGACCAGTCGTGATTTCTGAGGCGGTTTTGCGCTGCCACGGTAAAACGTCGATATGGCAGACCAGATCGTGTTGTCTGTGTATCCACAAAATGGTGTACCAACTCAGGGATATCTTCAATATGATCACGTAAAGGTGGAACTACCAATGTGATGCTGTTGAGCTGATACAAGAGACTTTCCAGAAAATCACCATTATCAACCGCTTTCTGCAAGGAATATTGTGTTGCACAGATGAGTTGACAGTGTTCAAGTTTATTACTTTCAAGAAGGTGTAATAGCAGTGCCTGTGCTTCATCACTCAGTAACGCTAAATCATTGATAAACAGACAGTTGTTTTTGGCCAGCGTGACAGCCTTGAGACTATCTAAAGGAAAACTTTCAGGGCTGACTTCAATAAACTTACCCCCTGCGTATTGTCCCAGGCTGTGTAGGTAATGAGAGAAGCAATGTTTACCTGTGCCTGGTTCGCCCACCAGAAGAATAGGCATTTCATGTTTAGCAACCCGTTCAACCTGTTCACGTAATAGTTTGATTTGATGGCTTTTGCCAACCGGTGCTTGTGCTAATTCTCGTTGAATAATCGCTTGTTTTTCTCGATTTTCCAGTGCCTGTTCGACACCGCGGAGTAACTTAGCGGTAGATAGGGGTTTCTCGATAAAATCACTTGCGCCTAAACGGGTTGCCTCCACGGCTGTTTCGATGGTGCCATGACCTGACATCATCACAATCGTGACACTCTTATTTTGTTGTTTGAATTCTTTCAGCAAACTGATGCCATCGATATCTGGCATCCAGATATCCAGCAGGATTAGGTCTGGTTGTTCTTCACTAAAGACTTGCTGTGCTTCTTGCCCATCAGCGGCTATTCTGACGTGATAGTTTTCGTCTTCCAGAATGTCTTTGATGAGTTCGCGGATATCCGGTTCATCATCTACAACAAGAATCAGTGGTTTATCGTTACTCACGACGGTGACTCCTCCAATGGCAATCTTATAATTATACTCGTTCCCTCTGGGTCCAGATTTTCTGCCCAGACATCACCACCATGTTCTTCAATCAATTTTTTAACGATGGCTAAACCCAGGCCCGTGCCTTTATGTTTGGTTGTGGCGTAAGGTTCAAATAATTTATCAATGATAGAAACAGGAATGCCTGGACCGTAATCCCGAACAGAAATTTCAAGCCAACGGCGTTGTTGGTGAGTAAGTGGATGGTAACTGATAACGATATCAACGGGAAGTTGAGCATCTTCACAAGCCTCAATCGCATTCTTCAGTAGATTATGCATGACCTGTCGGAAACGGTTGACATCAATTTCAACAGCGACATTTTCAGGGCTGTTCAAGAGGGTAAATTGGTGATTTGGATTGCTCTGATACATGGTCAGCACTTCCCGAATCAGCTGACCAATGTCATATGACTGGAGTTGAAGCGCAGGTGTTCGGGCATACTCTGAAAATTCATTCACCATCTCTTTCATTGCTTCGACTTGCTGAATAATGGTGTTGGTCAGTTTATCTACAGTTTCGAGCTGATTTTCCGGCACAATGGCATTGTATTTACGTTGTAGGCGTTCTGCAGAGAGCTGAATCGGTGTTAATGGATTCTTGATTTCATGAGCCAGCCGGCGTGCGACTTCGCCCCAAGCCGCATTACGCTGGGCTTGTAGCAGAGTAGTGATGTCTTCAAAGACAATCACCCAGCCACTGTTATTGGGTAACTCGGTACCATGACAAATCAATGTTTGGTTACCGTTTTGTTTTTGCAGTTCTACTTGTTGCTCCCAGGCGATGCCTTTGACAGCACAACGTTCAATCATTTCACAGAAGGTTTTCATGTTTTTATTAATTTCTGCGAGCTTGGATAACGGGCTTTCCAGACGTTGCTGTAACTTCACCCCTAGAATTTTACTACTGGCGTTATTGGCGGTGTGCAGGTAGAGGCGTTTATCCACAGTCACCACACCGCTGGATAAGCTACCTAGAACGGTGGTGAGATAACTGGTTTGTTGTTCGAGTAATCGGTGACTTCGTTGTGAGGCGTTACGGGCATGGGTCAGACGTTGAGTCATCTGGTTAAATGAGCGCACCAGAAATCCTATTTCGTCATGACCGGAAGCGGTCAGTTGCATATTATAGTTACCAGAGGCGACTGCTTGCGTGCCTTCAGCCAATTCTTGCAAAGGCTCGACAATACGGCGGGATATCCAGATAGCAAACCAGATTGATACCAGAATGGTTAAAAATACGATTAAGCTTAACGTGAGGGTGAAGACACTGATTAATGGCTTTCTCAGGTAGCTCAATTCTTTGTAATCCGCATAAGCATCTTGCACGGTTTTTCCCAAATCACTGAGATGATCATTGATGGGAAACAGCACATTGAGAATCCGCTCTTCAGCCAAGACCGATTTTTGTGGAATCCTAACAGCAGCGCGTAATTGAAGTTTATCGTTCTCGGATGGGTCCATGCCAATATAGTCTTCACCCTGAAGCAGCTGATGCATGATGGTATCGTTTGGTCTGTTTGGCACCATAATGGTTGGGCTTTCAATACTGGAGGCAATCGGTTGACCATCTCTGGCCCAGATGCTGAGCTCCAGTGCGCCACTTAACTGCGTTAAATCTCGTAGGCTATGTGATAGCTCATTATCGGGCAGTTCGCTTAATACCCCGGCCATCATCCGAGTTTGGCGTAACAGGGTGCGCATCCTTATACCAAAAGCCGTTCGACTTAATTCAAGCGAGTCATTGAGCGCTTGCTCTACCTTGACATCAAACCAGCTGTTAATGCCGCGATGCAGGAAGTGAATCGAGAAGCTATAAACAATCGATGTCGCGACTAAAATTAGCAGAACAAATAAGCTGACCAGCCTCACTGTCAGGCGTGAGCCTGCTTCATGCTTTTTAAAGTCACGATATAAACGATAGAGGCTACGTGCCAAAATGCCCACAAGCAATAATAAGCAAGCGACACCAATACCAAAGATAACGAGAAATAGCTCATTTAGCCGTGAGCTGTCCTGAGTGGCTGCACTTAGCAGATAGGCAAGAACAAGCAATAAAAAAGCGAGTGAAAAATAGGGAGCCGTACCTGAGCTTAATCGCTTAATGAGGCTTATAGCCATACTGCTTGAACCCATGGACTAGTTAATTGCCATTTGTCTGAGATCAATGCGCCTGGACGCATGGGGGTGGGTAAGGCATTGAGATCTAAACCGCTACGTATTTCGAGCACAAGATTATCTGGCTCTTGTGTAAATTCTGGTGGTAGCGATAAGGCATTAATATCACCTAGCGCTTTTAAGGCACCACTCAAGCTAGGGAAGTTTTGCTGCTCATGGGTGTCGAGTGACTCCACAATATATTGTTCAGACAGGGCATGATAGCGCAGCTCATAAGTCATCGTACTCTCCCACAGAGTGGTTTCCCACTGCCAGAAACTCCCTAGCAAAGGGAACGCATCTATTAGCCGGAATTCCTGTAAGAAAGTAATGGGTACACCGTTTTGCAGTGCTTCAATCACTCGTGGTGTCAGTGGGTAACTGATTTGAGCGGTGAGTACATAGGCATTACCAATGGGATGAACTACAGGGTTATTAACGCTAAAAACAGAGGCTGTGGCGGATGTTTGAATAAACAACCATAAGAAGAGTGATAGGAAAAGGCGTTTACTTACGACGTAGGCAGGCATAATAAAAACCGTCCATAACATCGTCACCAGGGAGTCTTTGGTAGCCAAAGGGTCTCGGTGTGGCTGGTGTTGGTGAGAGTCTAAGCTCTTCAGCTTCCGGATGTCGTTGTAGAAACGCTTCAATTTGCTGCTCATTTTCTTTTTTAAAGGCAGAGCAGGTAGTGTAAACCATTAAGCCATCAGGTTTTAGTAATGGCCATAAATTATCTAGCAAAATTTGCTGTTGACTGGCTAAGCTATCGATATCTTTGGGGTGGCGCAGCAGCTTAATGTCTGGATGTCGACGAATCACACCGCTACCGGTACATGGCGCATCAATAAGAATACGATCAAAAGCCTGTCCGTCCCACCACGCTGATGTGTCGGCTGCATCAGCTGCGATTAGGGTGGCATGTAATCCAAGTCTATCTGTATTTTGTTGGATCTGAAGTAAGCGATCAGCTGAGATATCAATGGCTGTGATGTCATTGTTAGGAGAGGATTCGAGAATATGGCATGTTTTACCACCAGGTGCAGCGCAAGCGTCTAGCGCACGTTGTCCTGGCTTGATATCCAATATCATTGTGGCTAGTTGAGCAGAACCATCTTGTACCGAAACCCAACCTTCCTCAAAGCCTGGGAGCTTATAAACATCACAAGGTTGGTCTAGTAATATCCCATTATCAGTGGCCTCTATGATTGAGGCTGTAATTTGCTGGGACGTTAACTGTTTTAAATATGCTTCACGTGAAACCTTCTGCTGGTTAACACGAAGCATCATCGGCGGCTGTTTATTGTTAGCCTCAATAATGTTTTGCCAGTTTTCTGGCCAGTCACTTTGATATAAATGGAGTAGCCAGTTTGGGTGAGCCTGACTTGCGGCTTCGTTTGCCAACAATTTTTGATCTATATGTTCTTGTTGCCTTAAGTAGTTTCTCAGGCAAGCGTTTAATAAACCACCCGCCCAGACTTTTTTGAGTTTTTTACTGGCATCCACAGTCTCTGAAATAGCGGCATGGTCCGGTGTATTTAAAAACCGTAACTGCAAAATTCCGAGTATTAAAAGCTGCTCAATATCCTTATCTTTCGCTTTGAACGGTTTTTTTATGAGTTGATGGGCGATAAATTGCAGAGTGGGGTAATGCCGTAAACTGCTATAACAGAGTTGCTGGCAGAAGCTACGATCTTTTTCATCGACATGAGGCAGGTAGTGAGCTAAAGCTGTATTGAGTGAGCGCTGCTGCACAACCACTTCATTCAGTATAAGTGCAGCATTCGTTCGTGCACCTTTTAAGTGGTAGGGCTTAGCCAAAATGATCGCCTACTTCGATTGAATGTGCATTGAGAAAGTCTTGAACAGACATGGCGCGTTTCCCGGGCAGTTGTAGCTCAGTGATGCGTAGTGTTCCATCGCTGGTGGCAACATCAATACCGGCTTTTGAGACATGGATGATTTGACCCGCTGCTTGTGCCGAGTGCTCTTTTATCCATTCTGCTCGCCATATACGAAAAACAGCATCATGCCAGAGTGTTTGAGCCACGGGCCAAGGATTAAAAGCGTTAATTTTGTGAAGAATATCTTGAGCGGTGGTGTGCCAATCTATATCCGCTTCTTTTTTATCCAGTTTAGCGGCATAGGTGCTTAAAGTATCATCTTGTGGTTGCGCATGTTTTTGTTGAACTTCGATATTGTTGAGAGACTCAACCAAGGTTTTTGCTCCCAAGACAGCGAGGCGATCATGTAGGATTTGCGCTGTGTCTTGTTCAGTAATCGGGCAACGTGTTTCAGCAAGCACAGGGCCGGTATCAAGACCGGCTTCCATTTGCATAATGCATACTCCTGATTCTTTATCACCAGCTAATATGGCTCTTTGAATAGGTGCAGCACCTCGCCAGCGGGGTAAGAGTGAAGCATGAACATTAATACAACCCAGTCTTGGGGTGTCCAACACGATTTGTGGCAATAAAAGTCCATAAGCGACAACAACCATTAAATCAGCTTGATAAGCAGCCAATATGTTTACGGCATCATCAGTTTTAAAGTTAAGAGGCTGTTCAACAGGAATATCGTGTTCCTGTGCAACTTGTTTTACTGGACTGGCCGTCAGTTTACGACCCCGGCCCGCAGGACGATCGGGCTGAGTGTAAACAGCGCATATTTCATGCTCGGTATGAATCAGTGCTTTCAGTGTTTCTGCGGCGAAAGCCGGAGTACCGGCAAAAATAATGCGCATTCAGAATCCTTATAGTTTTTGTTTTTGATGTTTTTCTAGGCGTTTTTTTATACGTTGACGCTTTAGATTGCTCAGGTAGTCAACAAATAATTTTCCATCTAAATGATCGATTTCATGCTGAACACAGGTTGCCAGCAATCCCTCTGCGGCAAGCTCAAATTCCTCACCATGTCGATTTAATGCCCTGACTTTTATTGTGTCAGCACGAACAACAGTTTCATAAGCTTCAGGGACTGATAAGCAACCTTCCTCGTACTCCCGCTCGCCTTCTTTATCAAGGATTTCCGGGTTTATTAGAATCAGAGGGTCGGATTTATCTTCTGAAATATCGATCACAATCAGGCGCTTTTGCACATCCACTTGATTCGCTGCGAGTCCGATTCCTGGCGCATCATACATCGTTTCGAGCATATCGTCGGCAAGTTGGCGAATGTCGTCAGTCACTTTCTGGATGGGCTCGGCTTTTTTGCGCAACCTTGGATCAGGGAAATGAAGAATATTTAAAATGGCCATGAGTAATACCTATCAGGATGAGTTGCTGCATATACAAACCTTATATTGTAGTCTGCCAGCGACGTATTGAAAATATGACGCGATTACAATGCACATAACTTATGGCTCTGATTGTTCAGCATTCGTCTACACCCGAATACAGGTAAAGTCATAAGCGGCATTGATTAACGTTTTTTCAATACTTTTTTCTGTATTGTGTGCCTGATGCGACAGATAAAGTGGAAGACTAGTTTCTCGAGCAAGCCTGAGAATTGATGGTCAGAGTTTACTTGTCGCATAAAAATGATTAAGTTTGACGCTGGTAGCGATACTTGATTAGTTATAAGGCTTATAACACACTACTCAAATTGCCCATAACAGGATTGTGGCGAGATTAAGTCCATGAGGATGGTTCGATGATAAAGCACATTGCGATGAGTTTGATTTTTCTTCTGCTGAGCACGCCTTTGCTGGCTAAGGAAGTGGAGCTTAATCCAGATCATCCCCAGCAATACACAGTTAAGAAAGGCGATACCTTATGGGATATCTCAGGGATGTTTCTCAAGTACCCCTGGCATTGGCCTGATATTTGGTATGTAAACCCGCAAATCGAAAATCCACACCTGATTTACCCCGGGGATGAATTGTCTCTCAGTTATCGTAATGGCAAACCTGTTATTGAAGTCAATCGTGGCAAACGCAGTGTCAAGTTATCGCCTGAAGTGCGTGAAACGATTCTGGATAAACCGATTATGACAATACCGTTGTCAGCGATTGGTCCTTTTTTATCTAAGCCAAGAGTGGTTGGGGAAGAGGCCTTAGATAACGCCCCTTATGTCGTGGCAAGTGCTGATGAACGTCTGATTTCAGGGGCCGGTGACTATGTTTATGTAAAAGGCATCGCTGATAGAGAAAGTGATACATACAGTCTTTTCCGTGGTGGTAAAGCCTACAAGGATCCTGATAATGGAGAAGTGTTGGGCTATGAAGCGATTTACTCAGGTGATGCTGAGCGCTTAACCAAGGAAGATCCTGCAAAAGTACGACTCACCTACACTAATAGAGAAATTCAGGTAGGCGATCGTTTGCTAGAAATTGAAGATCAGGATTTTGATCTGAATTTTATCCCACGTTCACCTGAAAAGCCTCTCAATGGTCGTATTATTTCTGTGTTTGATGGTGTTTCTCAGATAGGGCAGTACCAGATAGTGGTTTTGACGTTAGGTAAACGAGATGGTCTGGAAACGGGGCATGTGTTATCCGTTTATCAAGCAGGAGAAACGATCAAAGACTCCGTTTCTGCAGACAACAAAGATACCGTGACGTTACCTGATGAGCATGCTGGTGAAGCGATGGTATTCAAACTATATGACAAAGTCAGTTATGCCATCATTATGAAAGCCACAACGGCCATTCATTTATACGATCGAGTGAAAAGCGCGCCTTAAAAGGACTTATTCAGCGGAATGACAGCTAACAAGCAAAGTGAATTGGCTTGTTGGATTGCTTTACAACGAGTGCCAGGGATTGGCCCAGTAACATACCACAAGCTATTGCAGCAGTATGGCAGTCCACAATACATATTAAACAACCCTAATCAGTTAAGCGGTTTCAATGAAAAACTGGTAGAGAACCTCCGTCATCCCGACTGGCAACAGGTTGAGCAAGACTTACTCTGGTTGGAGCAAGACGATCGCTATATCCTCACCATCGACGATGAACGTTATCCCGTTTTGCTTAAAGAAATTTCAGACCCGCCGCCATTACTCTACGTACAGGGGGAGGTTTCATTATTAAACGATTGGCAGTTGGCTATCGTCGGTAGCCGTAACCCTTCTGCTTCAGGCAGAAATACCGCCTATGACTTTGCTCATTATCTTGCTGATGGTGGCTTAGTCGTCACCAGTGGACTTGCGATGGGCATTGATGCCGCTGCACATAAAGGTGCGTTGAGTTGTGGGAAAACCATTGCCGTTGTTGCTACAGGGCTTGATCGTGTTTATCCAGCGAAACACAGACAGTTAGCTCATGATATTGTTAAAAATGGGGTTATCGTTTCAGAGTTTCCCTTGGGTACATCACCCAAACCAGAATTATTTCCCAGACGAAATCGAATTATAAGTGGCTTATCGCTGGGTACCTTAGTTGTGGAAGCTGCCTTAAAGAGTGGTTCTCTAATCACTGCCAGAATGGCGATGGAGCAATCACGTGAAGTCTTTGCCATTCCCGGCTCGATTCATAATCCTTTATCGAGAGGCTGCCATCAGTTAATTCGGGATGGTGCCAAACTAGTGGAAACAGCTCAGGATATTTTAGAAGAGTTGGGTGCGCTGGCCGGTCTTAAGCCACAAGCAATACAAACTGAAGAAGAAATAGAATCTACACATGAAAAGGATGGCGATTATCAAGTTCTGCTTAACCATCTTGGATATGACCCCATCGCTATTGACAGGTTGATAGAAAATACTGGATTGACGGCTGATGCGGTTTCATCCATGCTGTTATTACTAGAGCTAGAGGGTGAGGTCGAGTCATTACCCGGCGGCCGTTATGTTCGGACGGGTTCCTGAACCAGGCTTATTAAAGAGAGTCAAATGAAAGAAAATGTCATTGATGTGTTGTTATATCTGTTTGAAACCTACATCGATACGGAAGAGCGAAACAAACCTGACAATGAGATATTAGAGCTTGAGTTAGAGCAGGTTGGTTTTCAGGAATTAGAAATCCACAAAGCGCTAGAATGGCTAGATAACATGACCGTTGCATCGGATCAGCCGCTCAAACGACATGCCACAATGCGTGTATTTTGTGATGTTGAACTAGAGCGCTTGGATGTGCACTGTCGTGGTTATTTACTGTTTCTGGAACAAGTCGGTGTTTTAGACGTCGAAACCCGTGAAATAGTGTTAGAACGAGTCATGGCACTGGATGCTGAAGAAATTGACCTTGATCAGCTTAAGTGGGTCGTGCTGATGGTGTTATTTTATCAGCCAGGAAGAGAAGTCGCGTTTGCCTGGATGGAAGACTTGGTCTTTGAAGACATGGAAGCCGTCGTTCACTAGACTAAAAATATTAGAATAAAAAACTCCAACATCGCCCGTCACAAAGGGCTTTGCTTGTATGTGCGTAGGTTTTTGGTATCGGAGAAAATGGGAAAGAAACTAGTCATCGTTGAATCGCCAGCCAAGGCGAAAACAATCAAAAAATACCTCGGTAAGGATGTAGAAGTATTAGCATCTTATGGGCATGTACGTGATTTATTGCCAAAAGAGGGGGCTGTCGACACCGCTAAAGATTTTGCGATGAAATATCAAGTCATTGATCGCAACAGTAAGCATGTCGATGCGATTGTAAAAGCGATGAAAAAAGCCGATGCCCTCTATCTCGCGACTGACCCTGATAGAGAAGGGGAAGCGATATCCTGGCACTTGTTCGAGTTGCTGAAAAAGCGTGGCGCGCTTAAAGACAAAGATACTCATCGCGTTGTTTTCCATGAAATTACTAAACAAGCTGTTAATGATGCGGTAGCTCATCCGCGTGAGTTATCCATGTCACTTGTTAATGCCCAGCAAGCAAGACGAGCACTTGACTACCTTGTCGGCTTTACTCTCTCCCCCTTGTTGTGGAAAAAGGTGCGACGTGGTCTATCTGCTGGACGCGTGCAAAGTCCAGCACTGAGAATGATCGTCGAGCGAGAGCTGGAGATTGAAGCATTCATTGCCAAGGAATACTGGAGTATCGAAGCGGATGCTGTCGCTGAAAAGAAAGATTTCCAGGCCAAGCTAACTTATTTTGAAGGTGAGAAACTCAGTCAGTTTAGTGTTACTGACGAAAAACAATCATCGAGCGTTGTAAAAAAATTAGAGAAAGCGGCAGAAGGCAAACTGCTGGTTTCGAATGTGGAGAAAAAACAACGTAAACGTAATCCGGCAGCCCCGTTTACAACCTCTACTCTTCAGCAGGAAGCGTCACGAAAAATTGGCTTTGGTGCCCAACGCACTATGAGCGTTGCCCAGCAACTTTATGAGGGTGTTGATACGGGTGAAGGCGCGGTTGGTTTAATCACCTATATGCGTACTGACTCCGTCACATTAGCTCAAGAAGCCTTAGACGAAATACGTGGATTCATTGCAGAAAAATATGGCCAGAAAATGGTGCCTGCAAAACCACAGGAATACAAAACCAAATCAAAAAATGCACAAGAAGCCCATGAGGCGATACGTCCGACTTCTGTGCTAAGAACACCAGAAGAAATGAAAGCGTATCTTTCAGCTGATCAGTTAAAGCTCTACACACTGATCTGGCAGCGCACCATGGCAAGTCAAATGATTCATGCTACCTTGAATACGGTTGCCGTTGACCTTGCCTGTGGTAAAGGTAATACATTCCGAGCCAATGGTTCGACAGTGGTTAATCCCGGCTTTATGAGTGTCTATCTGGAAGATAAGGATGACGCTGCCAGTAGTGATAAAGATGAAAAATTATTGCCGGCAATGGAAGTGGGCCAGGTGGTTGAGTTAAAAGCCATCAGACCGGAGCAGCATTTTACAGAACCACCACCTCGCTACAGTGAAGCCAGCCTGGTCAGAAGTCTTGAAGAGCATGATATTGGTCGACCATCGACTTACGCCAGTATTATTTCTACCCTCGTGCAGCGTGAATATGTGGAAATAATTAATAAACGTTTTCATCCCACGGATGTTGGTCGTGTGGTAGGGAAATTCCTTGTTGATCATTTCACGAAATACGTTGATTACAATTTTACCGCTGAATTGGAAGATGAGCTTGATGCGGTAGCCAGAGGCGAGGAAGAGTGGATACCATTGCTGAGGAAGTTCTGGGGTCCATTCAAAGAACAAGTCGAAACAAAAGATAAAGAAGTTCAGCGTAGTGATGTAACACAAGAGCTTCTGGATGAAGACTGTCCAAAATGCGGTAAAAAATTATCCAGCCGTCTTGGTCGCAGTGGCCGCTTTATTGGTTGTACTGGCTATCCTGAGTGTGATTACACACGAAATATCGATGGTGAAGAGACAAGCAATAATGAACCTGAGGTTGTTGAAGGCAGAAAATGTCCGAAGTGTGACTCTGATTTATGGATACGAACTGGTCGTTATGGAAAATTCATCGGTTGCTCCAGTTATCCTAAATGCAAGCATATTGAGTCATTAGAGCGCCCAGTTAATACCGGTGTTGAATGTCCGCAATGTCACAAAGGCGAGATTCTGACGCGTAAGTCACGTCGAGGCAAAGTGTTCTATTCCTGTTCTGAGTACCCAGATTGCGATTATGCTTTGTGGAATGAGCCATTAAAAGAACCATGTCCGAAGTGTAATTGGCCAATCTTAACGCTCAAGACAACCAAAAGCCGCGGCACAGAGAAAGTCTGCCCACAAAAAGACTGTGATTACTCAGAGAAAGTGGAAAGCTAGAGCCTGTTTTACTTAGGGTAGGCTTTATTTAAGTTGTTGTTGAATACTTATCGCCAGCTCTCTATCTTTTTTTGCTGCTTCTAAGGCGGATTGTTGGCGAGCCTCATCGTCTTCAAGCAGCCCATTTTTCAAGTCAAGACCAATGTATATCAAGTTTTCATAAATGGTGAATAAAGGGGCGCTTGGCTGACCATTTAAAAATGGCTCATTATGTTTAAAGTCTCGGCTGTATTTGTTTTTTAGAGAAATATATTCAGGTGTCCATGTGTGGTTGCGATACTGAATAAACTCAAAAATATTATTGTTTTGTTTCGCCTGTTGATAATGCTGGATTAGTTGCTCCTGAATCTTGATGTAATTGCTGACCATTTCATTGGTATAGGCATTTATATTTTTTTGACTTAACTCCGTCAGCTGGTGTTGTTTTGGCGTTTGAGGTGAAGGTGCATTAGTGTCATCACAGCCCATCAGCAACAGTGTAAACAACATCAATAAACTGATTTTTAAGATACGGTGCGGGCTTGTGAGATGAATACGCATTATGAATACCTTACCTTTCAGATTGAGCAGTTTTGTCGGATTTCTTCTCACTATGCCCCAGAGATTTGTCAGGGGCAATCACATCACGCACGAGTTGTTTCAACTCAGTAATGTCAGGGAACCGTCCCTCTTGCTTTCGAGACCAAAGTAGTTGTTCATTTGCGTGTACCTCAAAAAGACCACCGGAAGCAGGAATTAAGCTTAATGATGTAATTTCATCATCAAAAGTCGTTAATAGCTCTTGAGCCATCCAGGTGGCTCTTAATAACCAGCGACATTGTGTGCAGTAGCTGATCGCAATATGATTATTCTGAGTAGCCAAGTTAATCTGCTTTTAAATTTTCAAAACATGTTTCAGCTTGTTGCATCGCTTGTTCAACTGTTTCAGCCAACACATTGAAGTGACCCATTTTACGGCCAGGACGTGCTTCTTGTTTCCCATACAGATGGAGTTTTATATTTGTCTCTGAGAGCAATGTTTCCCAGTGAGGCTGGCTGTGACCCCAGACATCACCCAATAAGTTCACCATGACAACAGGGCTGATTAAGTCACAATCCCCAGCTGGTAAGCCACACAACATACGAACTTGCTGTTCGAATTGTGACGAAGAGCAAGCATCAAGTGTGTAATGACCAGAGTTATGTGGACGAGGCGCAATTTCATTCGCGATGATTTCACCATCCTGACTCACAAAAAACTCTACTGCCATGGTGCCAACATACCCTAGACCTTTGGCGATATCATTAGCGATCTGAATCGCTTTTTGGGACTGCTCGGCACTAACGGATGTGGGAACGGTTGTCGTATGTAAGATGCCATTCACGTGGGCATTTTCAGCGACTGGAAAGTTAATAATTGTACCTGTCTGACTTCTTGCTAAAACAACAGAAATTTCTTTGTCTAAATCAATGCGTTGCTCTAAAACACATTCTTTTTCTGCTAATGTTTCAAAGCCTGCGTACACATCTTCAATAGTCTGACATGGGACTTGACCTTTACCGTCATAACCAAAGGTCGCGACTTTGAGAATCGCAGGAAACCCAATGACTTTCTCTGCTTCAGCAATATCTTGTTTGTTACGAATTGTGAAAAAAGGGGCCGTTTGTATACCTAGTGAGGCGATAAAATTTTTCTCAACATTACGGTTTTGTGTTGAGGCAAGCGCCTTCGAAGAAGGGTGGACTGTGGTTCTTTGTTCAAGAAAGGCTAATGTTTGCGCAGGAATATTTTCAAACTCTGTTGTGATGGCATCACAGAGTTTTGCCATATTTGCTAATGCCTCTTCATCATCATAAGCAGCGCAAATATGCTGATCTGCAATAATGCCAGCTGGGCTCTGAGGATCGGGATCGAGGACAATTACTTTATAGCCCATCACTTGTGCTGCTGAGGTAAACATGCGGCCGAGTTGTCCACCACCCAGCATACCTAAAGTTGAACCGGGTAATATCTGTGTATTCATCATGGACCTCATTAAATTTATGCTAATCGTAAAGTAAGTGAAGCTATCTTTAATATAAATGTGTCATTGATTAAAATTTAATCAATGTTTCATCAGTTTGTGTACTATTGAGGTGGTAAAGTCATCTCAACAACGGTTTGATGTTGTTTTTTACGGAAAGCGTCGAGCTTTGCCGAGAGCTGTTCGTCGTTGATGGCTAACTGGGCTATAGCGAATAAAGCCGCATTGGCTGCGCCAGCTTCACCGATGGCAAAGGTTGCAACCGGCACGCCTTTTGGCATTTGTACGATAGATAGCAGTGAGTCTTGACCTTTCAGGTATTTGGATGGCACTGGCACACCTAAAACCGGGACGATCGTACTGGCGGCTAACATGCCTGGTAAGTGCGCTGCTCCGCCGGCGCCTGCTATAATACAAGCCAGTCCTCGCTGTTGAGCTGATTCCGCATACGCTGTTAAAAGGTCAGGGGTACGGTGAGCTGAGACCACTTTGGCTTCATAGCTGATGCCAAATGCGTCAAGTTGCTCAACGGCTTTTTGCATAACGGGCCAGTCACTGTTGCTGCCCATGACGACACCGATTAAGGGTTTGTCCATGATCGTTCCGTAGTTTTCGTCAAAAACAGTGCATTTTAGCTATTTTATTGAAAATAGGAAAATTTAACGCTCATATTTTGCCAAGGAAGGTATCGTAATAATTGAATGGCAAGGTATCCATCGTTATAATAGATGATCCTTTCTGCCGTATTTGGTCAACGCTCCTCGAAGACGATTCCGAATACCGCCGGACTATCCGACGGGTGAGCAGTGACGGCGCTAACTAATATGAAGGTACGTGACGTGAGTCAGCCAACAGAAATGAATCAAGGTCTTTACAGACCGCAATTTGAACGTGATAACTGTGGTTTTGGCCTAATCGCCCAGATGGACGATAAAGCCAGTCATTGGTTAATCGAGACTGCAATTGAAGCCTTGGGTAATCTTACCCACCGTGGTGCTATTGGCGCTGATGGGAAGACCGGGGACGGTTGCGGCTTATTGCTGAAGAAACCAGATAGCTTTTTTAAAGCCATAGCGGAAGAGCATGGTTATAGCTTATCTCCACTCTATGCCGTGGGGATGGTTTTCTTATCGCAGGACGATGCCAAAGCAGATTTTGCGCAAAACGCGGTTGCTCAGAGTCTGACCAAGCAAGGCTTAGAGGTTTTAGGCTGGCGTGATGTGCCCGTTGATCCAGCTTCGGCTTGCGGTCAGCAAGCATTAACATCACTGCCTGTGATGCGCCAAGTCTTTGTCAACGCCGCGAAAGATATGTCTGAAGCTGATTTTGAACGTCAGCTGTATATCGCGCGCCGTCAAGCTGAGAAAGCTGTGACTGATGACGCGGATTTCTACATTCCTAGTTTGTCTTCACACGTGGTGTCTTATAAAGGTTTGGTTATGCCGTCTTACTTGCCGGTATTCTATAAAGACCTGAATGACAAACGCATGGAAACATCGATTGCTGTTTTCCATCAACGCTTTTCAACCAACACTTGGCCGCAATGGCGTTTGGCTCAACCATTCCGTTATTTAGCGCACAATGGTGAAATTAACACTGTTCAAGGTAACCGCAATTGGGCATTAGCGCGTGGTGCCAAGTTTGCGACATCTCTCATTGAGAACATGGATGATATTCGCCCATTAGTCGGCACTTCTGGTTCCGACTCATCCAGCATGGATAATATGCTGGAAGCTTTATTAGCCGGTGGCGTCAGTCTCTTCCGTGCGATGCGTTTGATTATTCCACCTGCATGGCAGAATGATCCAACCATGGATGCTGATTTAAAAGCATTTTACGATTATAACTCTATGCATATGGAGCCATGGGATGGTCCTGCAGGCGTAGTGACAACCGATGGTCGTTATGCTGCATGTACATTAGATAGAAATGGTCTGCGCCCTGCCCGTTATATCATCACCAAAGATCGCCATATCACATTGGCCTCTGAAGTGGGTGTGTATAAATACGAGCCGGAAGATGTCATCGCGAAAGGTCGTTTGAAGCCAGGACAAATGCTTGCCGTTGACACACAAACTGGTGAGTTATTGATGCCGGAAGACATCGATAACATGCTGAAAAAAGCACAACCTTATCGTCAATGGTTAGAAAATAATCTGCAAAGATTGTCTGATGCGGCTGATGATGAAACTGGCCCTACACTTGAAGGTGAGGAATACCAGGTTTATGAGAAACTGTTCAACATCACCTTTGAAGAGCGCGATCAGGTCATCCGTGTTTTAGGTGAGGCTGGACAGGAAGCGATTGGTTCAATGGGTGACGATACGCCGTTTCCTGTTTTATCTAAACATGTCCGTTCTGTTTACGATTATTTCCGTCAACAATTTGCCCAGGTCACCAACCCGCCAATTGACCCACTTCGCGAAAATATAGTGATGTCTTTGGAAACATGTTTCGGTGAAGAGCGAAACATGTTCGAAGAAGGCGAAGATCATGCTCAACGTGTTGTCGTTGATTCGCCTGTACTGTCAGAAAGTCAGTTCCGCCAATTATTGGCAATGGGTAAAGACAATGCTGAATATGAGTCAGTGACTATATCACTGAACTACGATCCAGCAGTCGGTCTTGAAGCTGCCATTGATGCGCTTTGCGATAAAGCTATCAAAGCAGTCGCTGATGGTACCGTTGTGGTTGTGTTGAGTGACCGTGATATAGCTAAAGATAAACTGCCTATTCATGCTTTATTGGCGACAGGTGCAGTGCATCAACGTCTTATTCAGGCTGGCCTGCGTTGTGATGCGAACGTTATCGTAGAAACTGCCACAGCGCGTGATCCACATCACTTTGGCACGTTACTAGGCTATGGCGCTACAGCTATTTATCCATACTTAGCTTATGCCTGTTTGAACGATATGATTCATACCAATGAAATTAAAGGGTTGGATCGTGCAGAGTTATGCCGTCGCTATCGTAAAGGTATCAACAAAGGGTTGTTCAAAATCACTTCAAAAATGGGTATTTCCACGATTGCGAGTTATCGCGGTGCCCAGCTATTTGAAGTTGTCGGCCTAAACGACAGCATCGTTGATAAATGCTTTACGGCAACCACAAGCCGTGTCAGTGGTTCAACATTTGAAGATCTTCAGTCTGATGATGAGACATTAGCAAAACTAGCTTGGAACCAACGTAAAAAACGTGCACAAGGCGGTTTGTTGAAGTTTATCCATGGTGGTGAGTATCACGCCTATAACCCTGACATTATCGCTACCTTGCAAAAAGCAGTTCAAGGTGGCAGCTATGATGATTACAAAGCCTATGCTGAGCTGGTGAATGAACGTTCACCTATGGTGTTACGTGACCTGATGAAGGTCAAACTATCGGATCAACCTCTTGAACTGAACCAAGTTGAAGATGTGAGCAACATTCTTAAACGCTTTGACAGTGCAGGTATGTCATTAGGCGCTTTATCGCCTGAGGCACATGAAGCACTCGCGGTGGCTATGAACAGATTAGGCGGCCGTTCTAACTCAGGTGAAGGTGGCGAAGATCCTGATCGCTTTGGTAATGAACGTGTTTCAAAAATCAAGCAGATCGCCTCTGGCCGTTTTGGTGTCACACCACATTATCTTGTTAATGCAGAAGTGTTGCAGATCAAAGTTGCTCAAGGTGCGAAACCTGGTGAGGGTGGTCAGTTGCCAGGTGGTAAAGTCAATCAGATGATTGCAACTTTGCGCCACTCTGTGCCAGGTGTGACATTGATTTCACCACCGCCACATCATGATATTTATTCAATCGAAGATCTTGCCCAGCTGATTTTTGACTTGAAACAGGTGAATCCTGATGCGCTGGTATCTGTGAAGCTAGTATCACAAGCTGGCGTGGGTACGGTCGCTGCTGGTGTGGCGAAAGCTTACGCCGATCTGATTACCATTTCTGGTTATGATGGTGGTACCGGTGCAAGTCCGCTTACCTCTGTGAAATACGCAGGTGGTCCATGGGAGCTAGGTCTGAGTGAGGCTCATCAAACGCTTCGTGCCAATGACTTACGCGATAAAGTACGCCTACAAACAGATGGTGGCTTAAAAACTGGTCTGGATGTTATCAAGGCAGCGATTCTTGGTGCAGAAAGTTTTGGCTTTGGTACTGGCCCAATGGTCGCGCTGGGTTGTAAATACTTACGTATTTGTCACCTCAATAACTGTGCAACCGGTGTTGCAACTCAAAATGAGAAGCTGCGTACGCAACATTTCATTGGTTTGCCACAGATGGTGATGAACTACTTCCAGTTTGTTGCTCGTGAAACACAAGAGTGGTTAGCTAAGTTAGGTGTGGTCAGTCTGCAGGATTTGATCGGTCGCACTGACTTATTGGAGTTATTACCGGGTGAAACGACAAAACAACAAAGTTTGAATTTGGCGCCGTTATTGTCTTCCGCTGGTGTGGCTGCTGATAAACCACAATTCTGTTTAGAGCCAAAAAATGAACCTTATGATAAAGGTGAATTGGCTGAGCAAATGGTGGTTGATATCAAAGAAACCATTGTTAACAAAACTGGCGGTAAATTCAGCTACGAAGTACGGAATATCAACCGGTCTATTGGTGCACGATTATCCGGTGAAATTGCCAAGCTGTACGGTAACTATGGCATGGCTGATAAACCGATTCGTCTCAAACTAAAAGGTTCTGCTGGTCAAAGCTTTGGCGTGTTCAATGCTGGTGGCCTTGAAATGTACCTTGAAGGTGATGCCAACGACTACGTTGGTAAAGGTATGGCTGACGGTAAGCTTGTTATCTATCCTTCACCTGAGAGTGAGTTTGAAACGCAAGAAGCCAGTATCATGGGTAATACGTGCCTATATGGTGCAACAGGCGGATCGCTTTATGCATCAGGTCGTGCTGGTGAACGCTTTGCCGTTCGTAACTCCGGAGCTACAGCTATCGTAGAAGGCGTAGGTGACCATGGTTGTGAATATATGACGGGCGGGGTTGTCGCTGTACTTGGTGAAACAGGGTTGAACTTCGGTGCCGGTATGACTGGCGGTCTGGCATTTGTATTAGATAGTGATAATACGTTTGCTGAGCGTTATAACAAAGAACTCGTCGAACTCGTCAGAATTGATAGCCCTGAAATGTCAGAATTATCACTCTATCTCAAAGGTATGATTGAAGATCATGTTCGTGAAACCGGTAGTGTGTGGGGACATCAGTTGCTCGATGCGTTTGAACAACGCATTAAAGAGTTCTGGTTAGTAAAACCAAAAGCAGCAGCAATTGATGGCTTGTTAAAACTTGCTACTAAAGCGGCATAAGTCCAGAGACTAAGATAATAATTATGGCAAAAAATACATTTCAGTTTTTAGATGTGGGGCGTTTCGACCCAAAGAAGCTTGATGCTGACGTTCGGATCAAACAGTTTGGTGAAATTTATGGTGATTTTGATGCCGATTCTTCAGCAGAGCAAGCAGACCGCTGTTTAGAGTGTGGTAACCCATACTGTGAATGGAAATGTCCCGTTCACAACTATATTCCGAATTGGCTGAAACTAGTCAGTGAGGGCAATTTAGAAGAAGCTGCCGAGCTATCCCATGCCACTAATACTCTGCCAGAAATTTGTGGCAGGGTTTGTCCGCAAGACCGGTTATGTGAAGGTGCGTGTACGTTAAATGATGGTTTTGGTGCAGTGACTATCGGTTCTGTTGAGAAATACATCACAGACACAGCGCTTGAGCAAGGCTGGCGCCCAGATTTGTCCAATGTCGTCGAGACTGGCAAACGTGTCGCTATCATTGGGGCGGGTCCAGCAGGTTTAGGTGCTGCCGATGTCCTTGTGCGTAACGGTGTAAAGCCTGTTGTATTTGACCGTTATCCAGAAATAGGTGGTTTGCTGACATTTGGCATACCTGAATTTAAACTGGAAAAACAGGTTGTTAAGCGTCGTCGTGAAGTACTTGAAGGCATGGGTGTTGAATTCCGCTTGAATACCGAAGTGGGTAAAGACGTTGATTTCCAGACATTAATTGATGACTATGATGCCGTATTCCTTGGTATGGGTACATATACCTATATGAAGGGTGGTTTCCCTGGTGAAGACTTACCCGGTGTATATGAAGCCTTACCTTTCTTAGTAGCCAATAATAAACACTTACTCGATATTCCTACCGATGACTATGTCTCAATGGAAGGCAAACGCGTTGTGGTCTTGGGTGGTGGTGATACCGCAATGGATTGTAACCGTACTTCTATCCGTCAAAACGCAGAGAGTGTCACTTGTGCATATCGTCGAGATGAAGAGAACATGCCTGGTTCACGACGCGAAGTAAATAATGCGCGTGAAGAGGGTGTTCAGTTTTTATGGAACCGTCAGCCAGTAGAAATTGTGGGTAATGGTAAAGTCGAAGGCGTTAAAGTGGTGACTACCGCTTTAGGTGAAGCGGATGAACGTGGCCGTCGCCGTCCAGAGCCGGTGCCAGGAAGTGAAGAAATCATTCCTGCTGATGCGGTTGTCATTGCGTTTGGTTTCCGTCCAAGTCCAGCGCCATGGTTTGAGAAATTCAATATCTCAATCGATGATGGTGGTCGCGTATTAGCTCCTTCAGAAGCAGCGATTAAGTACCAAACAACTAACCCTAAGATTTTTGCCGGTGGCGATATGGTTCGTGGCTCTGACCTGGTTGTGACTGCAGTATGGGAAGGACGTCAGGCGGCAGAAGGTATTCTGGATTTCTTAGACGTTTAATTACTGATCTGCATCATTAAACAATAAGGCTTTTTCATACAGAGATATCGCATCCTGTATGATGAAGCCTTTTTTATATCTATTACTTTCAAAGTAGGTCCAGTTATTCAGGAGTCAATGGTGAGTAGTCTACAAAATGATCGTTATCTCAGAGCATTACTAAAACAGCCCGTCGATAAAACGCCGGTATGGGTAATGCGACAGGCGGGTCGATATTTACCTGAATATCGTAAAGTCAGAGAAAAAGCCGGTAATTTTATGACGCTTTGCTCGACCCCTGAACTGGCTTGTGAAGTGACACTGCAACCGCTCAGACGCTATGATCTTGATGCCGCGATCATCTTTTCTGATATTTTGACAATTCCTGATGCAATGGGGCTCGGACTACATTTTGTGACAGGTGAAGGGCCTAAGTTTTCAAAAACAATTCAGACTGCTCAGGATATAGCTAATCTTTCAGTTCCTGATATGGAAGATTCCCTGGGTTATGTGATGGATGCAATTCGTCTCACCAGAAAAGAAATCGATGGCAAAGTACCACTCATCGGTTTTAGTGGCAGCCCGTGGACATTGGCTTGTTATATGGTAGAAGGTGGTAGTAGTAAAGATTTCGCCAAGATTAAGGGAATGATGTTTGATGCACCTAATCAAATGCATGCTCTGTTAAACGTGTTAGCTGATTCTGTGATTGCCTATCTTAATGCCCAAATTAATGCCGGTGCACAGGCGATTATGTTGTTTGATACCTGGGGTGGGGCTCTCAGTCCTGAAAATTATAAAACCTTCTCTCTCGCCTATATGGAAAAAATTGTGAATGGTTTAACTAAAGAGTCTGAAGGCCGAGAAGTGCCGGTTACAGTATTTACCAAAGGTGGCGGACAGTGGCTCGAGTGGATGGCTGAAACTGGTGTCAATGGCCTTGGTCTAGATTGGACAACAGATATTCGTTCAGCAAGACAACGCGTTGGTGAGAAAGTCACACTGCAAGGCAATATGGATCCATGCGTGTTATATGCATCACCTGACCGAGTTGAACAAGAAGTTAGTACGATACTTGATGCTTATGGGAAAGGGACGGGCCATGTTTTTAACCTCGGCCATGGTATTCATCCATCAGTTGATCCAGAGAATATGGCAAGACTTGTTGAGTCAGTTCACCGATTAAGCGAAAAATATCATCAGTAAGCTTTGCTGATGATTGTTAAATATAAAAAAAGGGCAAGTAATCAATACTTGCCCTTTTTTGTAATGAGATTATCTAACGAGTGGTTTATTTACCAGTGTTAGTAAACTCTGGGTATGCTTCCATACCACATTCAACGTAGTCAACACCTTCGTACTCTTCTTCTTCAGAGACACGAATACCCATGACTGCTTTGAGAATACCCCAGACAATCAAGCTGACAACAAATACCCAAACAAAGATAGTTGCTGCACCGATTAACTGACCAGAGAAAGAAGCATCGCTGTTAGTTAATGGCACTGCTAACAGACCCCACAGACCAGCTGTACCGTGAACAGAGATTGCACCAACTGGGTCATCGATTTTCACTTTATCTAAGAAGATGATTGAGAAGACAACGATGATACCGCCGATTGCACCGATGATAGTAGCCATCAGTGGTGATGGTGTATCAGGGCCAGCTGTAATAGCAACCAAGCCTGCTAATGCACCGTTCAAAATCATTGTCAGGTCAGCTTTGCCAAACATCAGTTTAGCTACAATAAGTGCTGCTATAACACCGCCTGCAGCAGCAGCATTAGTGTTGAGGTAAACATTTGCAACGGCGTTTGCACTTTCAACTGAAGCAGTTGCTAGAACAGAACCACCATTGAAACCAAACCAACCCATCCACAGGATGAATGTACCCAGAGTAGCTAATGGTAAGTTAGCACCAGGAATTGGGTTAATTTGACCATTTGGACCGTATTTACCTTTACGAGCACCAAGTAACAGAACACCTGCTAAAGCAGCGGCAGCACCAGCCATGTGTACGATACCTGAACCAGCGAAGTCTAAGAAACCAAGATCGCCAAGGTTGTACATGCCGAATACGTCATTACCACCCCAAGTCCAGCTACCTTCCATTGGGTAAATGAAAGCAGTCATAACTACAGCAAAAGCAGCAAAAGTCCATAACTTCATACGCTCAGCGACTGCACCAGACACGATTGACATAGTGGCTGCAACGAAGACTGCTTGGAAGAAGAAGTCAGATGATGGTGAGTATGTTGCTGGATCCTCTGCGCCAGTAACACCGTCAGCAGCAAGACCATCCAAGAAAATACCGCCGCCATACATGAGATCATAACCAACAATCAGATACATGGTGCATGCGATAGCATAAGTTAAAATATTTTTAGTCAGTATTTCAGTGGTGTTTTTAGACCGAACCAAACCTGATTCAAGCATGGCAAAGCCGGCCGCCATCCACATTACCAAGGCGCCACTTACTAGGAAGTAAAAGGTATCCAGGGCATACTGGAGTTCGAAGATATTATTTTCCATATTCTCTACTCCTCAAGCTTATAATGCATCTGGGCCGGTTTCGCCTGTGCGAATGCGGACCACTTGCTCTAATGGGTAAACAAAGATTTTACCGTCACCAATTTTGCCAGTATTGGCACCTTTGATGATTGCTTCAATCACTTGTTCGATGATATCGTCATCAACGGCGATTTCTAGTTTCAATTTAGGTAAGAAATCAACGACATATTCAGCACCACGATATAACTCTGTGTGGCCTTTTTGACGTCCAAAACCTTTTACCTCTGAAACGGTCAATCCTTGTACGCCGATTTCTGAGAGAGATTCTCTGACATCATCAAGCTTGAAGGGCTTAATAATTGCTACAACTTGTTTCATAAGCGTATTTCCTTCTGTAGAAAATCTACCCCCTCAACATCGAGGGGGTAGCTGTGAGAAGTTTAGAATGATGAGCTAACACCAAATACGAAACGGTCATCAGATGTGCCGTTTTGTAATTCAAAGTCTTCACCGTCGCTGTTAGTACCAACGTAAGCTACTGACCAATCAAGACCGATGAAAGATTTAGACAATCCAAGTGTGTAATCTACATAGCTGTCTGAAAGGCTTGTGCCATCGTTACGATCTGAGTCTGTGTAACCGATTGCCGCATTGAAACCAACACCGTATGGTAGTTCGTAGTCAAATGACAGGTTATAATATGTTTCATCAATATCGCTGTCGCCACTCAGTTCGCTTGTGTAACCGACCATTGCTGTGAAATAGCTGTAAGACAGAGCACCAAGGTATTCGGTGTAATCTAATTCATCATTGCTGTTTTGACCTGGGTACATGTAGCGTAAAACGGTAAAGTCATAGCCAATACCTGTATCACCAAACTCATTAGCAAAGCCAACATAAAGGTCAATCTCGATATTGCTGTCAGAGCTATCACTTAAGTTTGACGCCCATGTTCCAGCATACAGGCCAGATGCGTGTGCATAATCAAAGCTGCCTTGGATTGCTGGGTCTTCATCAGTGAATGAGATACCACGGAAGATATAATCACTGTAAAGGCCAACAGATGCACTTGTTGAGTGCTGACCGTCTTCACTTTCCCAAGCCATTGCTGATGAAGCAGCAAACATGGTTGATGCTGCTAATGTAAGAGCCGAAATTGTACGTAATTTCATTATGGTGTTACTCCTCGGTTTAAAATGTTTTTAGTCTTTCTTGAATACCTGCGTTGGTCTTTTGCAACACTTTGTATTCAGACTACAACAACAAGAGCAGAATGTGTGCCAACTTTACAAATCCTATAAAAAACAGATGGATAAGGAGGTGGTGGACACAGTCTAGGCTTAACATGTGATCAATTTGGTGCGACAAATTTGACGCTTTGTCCAAAATGGTGCAGTTATGTTTTATTCATCGCCATGGAGGCATTGAGTTGGTATGATTGCCATACCTTATATAAAGTGACGCATATGACTTATCCTCAAATAGATCCCATAGCCCTAAGTATCGGTCCCCTTCACGTACATTGGTACGGGCTGATGTATTTATTCGGTTTTTTGTTTGTCTGGTTACTGGGGCTTTATCGCGTCAATAAAACGGAGTGGACTCGGCAACAATTGGAAGATTTATTGTTTTACGGCGCGGTAGGCGTGATCATTGGTGGGCGCGTAGGGTATGCCATTTTTTATGATTTTCAGGCAAACCTGGAGAACCCATTAAACATATTCAAAATATGGCAAGGAGGGATGTCTTTCCACGGTGGCTTGCTGGGTGTACTAGCTGCCTTTGCGTGGTTTGGTAAGAAAACAGGTAAATCCTTTTTTGAGATCAGTGACTTTATTGCCCCGATGGTACCTATCGGCTTGATGTTTGGTCGTATCGGTAACTTTATTAATGGTGAGCTATGGGGGAAAGTCACGGATGTGCCTTGGGCCATGGTGTTTCCTGGTGCAGGACCACTACCAAGACATCCATCGCAACTTTATGAAGCTGCCTTAGAAGGTGTTTTGCTATTTATCATCTTATGGTGGTTCTCATCCAAACCAAGACCGAAAGCGGCAGTTTCTGGCTTGTTCTTATTGGGATACGGTTTTTTCCGCTTTTTGGTAGAGTTCGTGCGTATTCCTGATGCTCAATATGGATATTTAGCTTTTGATTGGTTAACCATGGGACAAATTCTATGCTTACCTATGATCGTATTTGGCATCATCCTGATGATTGTGTCTTATAAGGTTGAAGCTAGAGTAAAACCGTAAGCCAAGTTGCAGTGGCGATGAGGATAGTCATTAACACGGCAAACGAACCATAATCTTTAGCGCGCCCAGATAACTTATGTTTGTCTGTACTTACCCGGTCAACAACGGTTTCAATCGCTGAGTTGAGTACTTCCACTATCATGACTAACACGATGCTGGAAATCATCAAAAGTCGTTCTACCGCTGTGACATCCAGGTAAAAACTGAACGCTGCTAATAAAACAAAGGCAAAAAATTCCTGACGGAAAGCTTCTTCATGTTTTAAAGCTGATCGAAGACCCTGCCATGAGTAGACCAGAGCGAAGAGTAAACGCTTAATGCCACGATTTTTTTCCATAAAGTTCTCAGCAGTTATTAATATAAATGTTTGAATTATAGGCAAACATTATTAACAGCATGTTAAAATTACCTCCTTTAATTTCTAGATTGTTGGTGTGATATGAGTTTCCAGGATCATTATGAGGTCATCGTTGTCGGTGGTGGCCATGCCGGAACCGAAGCGGCGTTAGCCTCTGCTCGTCAGGGTGTGAAAACACTATTACTGACGCAAAATATCGAGACACTAGGACAGATGAGCTGTAATCCAGCAATCGGTGGCATTGGTAAGGGGCACCTGGTAAAAGAAATTGATGCTCTAGGCGGCATTATGGCGAAAGCCGCTGATAGGGCGGGTATTCAGTTTCGCACATTAAACTCTAGTAAAGGGCCTGCGGTCAGAGCAACACGAGCTCAGGCAGATCGTATTCGATACAAAGCGGCAGTCCGGGCTTATCTGGAAAATCAACCCAACCTCTATATATTCCAGCAACCAGTCGATGATCTGGTGGTAGAAAGTGATCGCGTTGTGGGTGTTGTGACTCAGGCAGGACTGCGTTTCTCAGCTAAAGCGGTTGTGTTAACAGTGGGTACTTTCCTTGGCGGGTTAATACATATTGGTTTACAAAACCATCAGGGCGGTCGTGCTGGCGACCCAGCTTCCATCGCTCTATCCCAACGTCTGCGTGCTTTACCTTTTAGAGTTGACCGCCTTAAAACAGGCACACCACCACGCATAGATATCAATAGTATTAATTTCTCAGAGCTGACTGAGCAGCCTGGTGATACTCCTACACCCGTATTTTCATTCTTGGGTAAAGCTGAGCATCATCCTCGTCAAATCTCGTGTTACATCACTCACACTAATGAACGAACACATGATGTCATTAGAAATAATCTGGATCGTTCACCGATGTATAGCGGTGAAATCGAAGGTATTGGTCCACGTTACTGTCCCTCTATCGAAGATAAAGTGGTTCGTTTTGCCGATCGTCAATCACACCAGATTTTCCTAGAGCCAGAGGGATTGGAGTGTGGTGAAGTTTATCCAAATGGCATCTCGACAAGTCTTCCATTTGATGTGCAGTATGAAATAGTGCGCTCGATGGGAGGTTTGGAGAATGCTCATATCACAAGACCGGGCTATGCGATTGAGTATGACTTCTTTGATCCACGTGATTTGCACCCCTGGTTGGAAACAAAATACATGGCAGGTCTGTTCTTTGCCGGTCAGATTAATGGCACTACTGGTTATGAAGAAGCGGGTGCCCAAGGATTAATTGCTGGTCTGAATGCTGGGTTGCAGGCCCGAGGTGAAGAGCAGTGGTATCC
Organism: Methylophaga sp. UBA2513; assembly: GCF_002341285.1. NCBI lineage: Bacteria > Pseudomonadati > Pseudomonadota > Gammaproteobacteria > Thiotrichales > Piscirickettsiaceae > Methylophaga > Methylophaga sp. UBA2513. The sequence continues at coordinate 205,999 of NZ_DDNT01000007.1, forward strand.
TCGTCGTGATGAAGCCTATATGGGCGTATTGATTGACGACTTGATTACATCAGGTACACGTGAGCCCTATAGAATGTTTACCAGCCGTGCCGAATATCGTTTGATGCTGCGTGAGGATAATGCGGATATTCGCCTGACACCAATTGGTCGTCAATTAGGTCTGGTTGATGATGAACGCTGGGCCGTATTTAACGAAAAACAGGATGCTGTGGCCAGGGAAAATGCTCGTCTTGATAGCTATAAGTTTGTACCGGAAAAAGTGGATCAAGAAAAAGCTGAGCAGGTGTTGGGAGAAAAACTCAATAAAGTGGCGTCGGCCAAAGAATTACTTAGACGCCCGAAAGTGGATTATGCTGGCCTTTTAGATTTGATGGGAGAGTCAATGGATATTGCTGATGATGTCGCCGAGCAAGTGGTGATTCAGGCGAAATATTCGGGTTATATTGATCGTCAACAAAATGAGATTGATCGATTACAGCGTCATGAGAATACAGAATTACCTTTAGACATGGACTATAAAAATGTGCGTGGTCTATCTAATGAAGTGAGAGAGAAGTTAGAACACGCCAGACCTGGTAATTTGGGTCAGGCTGCACGAATCTCAGGTGTGACACCTGCAGCCGTTTCTTTATTATTGGTTCATTTAAAACGAAGCGGTTTGAGTGAAGCCAGTTAATGCTTGAAGCGAGCTTGTTACATCAATTAAAGCGTGGTTGTAAATTACTTAATCTGACTTTGTTAGATGAGCAATATGACAGGCTAGTGGTATATGTCATGCTGCTACATAAGTGGAATAAGGTCTACAACCTCACTTCTGTGCGCGACCCTGAACAAATGATGGCGAGACATATTATCGATAGTCTTTCTGTCTTACCCTATATTGCATCAACGTCATTACTTGATGTCGGAACCGGTGGGGGCTTGCCTGGGGTGCCTGTTGCTATATGCCAGCCGCAAACGCGAGTGACATTGCTCGACAGTAATTCAAAGAAAACGCGTTTCTTACAGCAAGTCAAAGCAGAACTGGCGTTAGATAATGTGACGGTTGTGCATGGACGCGTTGAACAGGTATCTTTACCTAAATTTGCTATCATCACGGCACGGGCATTTGCCAGTATTGATGACATCATTCAGTTAGCAGGTCAACATTGTGAGGACAAGGGCTACTTGGTGCTCATGAAAGGGACTTATCCTGAAGATGAATTAGCATTTGAATCGACAGACTTTCATTTGCACGATGTGCTCTCGTTGACGGTTCCAGAGTGTGATGGTGAAAGACATTTAGTAAGACTTATCAAGGATTAAGACTGAGTATGGGCGATATCTTTGCAGTGACCAATCAGAAAGGTGGCGTTGGAAAAACGACCACCACCGTCAATCTGGCCGCGTCACTGGCAGATTATGGAAAAAAAGTCCTACTCATCGATCTCGATCCGCAAGGTAATGCCACCACGGGTTGTGGGCTCGATAAAAATGAGATAGAAAACAGCAGCTATGAAGTCATCATGGCTGAAGCTCGTGCAGCAGACGCTATAATACGCCCTGAAGAAATTGGTTTTGATGTCATGCCAACCAATGCTGATTTGACGGCTGCTGAAGTAGAGTTGCTTGAGAGTAAGTTACGTGAACATCGTTTACGCATTGCTCTTGAGTCGACACGCGAGAAGTACGATTACATTCTCATTGACTGTCCACCTTCGCTGAGTATGCTAACCGTTAATGCACTGGTGGCATCGCAAGGGGTGTTGATCCCCATTCAGTGTGAATATTATGCACTGGAAGGTCTGTCGTCGTTATTACGAACAATTGAGAGAGTTAAGCAAAGGGCTAACCCAACTCTGGATGTGACGGGATTATTAAGAACGATGTTTGACGCCCGAAACAATCTGGCAAACGAAGTATCTCGACAATTGATTAGCCATTTTGAAGGCAAGGTTTTCCATTCAATTATTCCGAGAAATGTACGTTTGGCTGAAGCTCCGAGTCACGGGTTACCCGTACTGAATTATGATCGTGCTTCAAGAGGTTCGATAGCTTATATGGCGTTGGCAAGTGAGTTTATGCGACGACAGAAGCAAAGTGCTAAATGACAAAGGTTAATCAATAATGAGTAAAAAAAGAGGTTTAGGCCGCGGACTAGATGCCTTACTTGCAGATGTGCATCAGGAAGACACTACAAATCTAGATGACAGTTTGCAGCACTTTCCTCTTGATATGATTCAGCCTGGCAAATATCAACCGCGTGTGGATATGTCACAAGAGTCTCTGGAAGAGCTGGCTGATTCTATTCGGGCACAAGGCTTGGTTCAGCCTATTATTGTTCGGCCTGTAGCTGAAGGTAAGTATGAAATCGTGGCAGGTGAACGCCGTTGGCGTGCTTCCAGAATGGCAGGTCTGGTAGAAGTTCCTGTACTGGTTCGTGATGTATCTGATCGTAGTGCCATTGCTATGGCATTGATAGAAAATATTCAGCGTGAAAATCTTAATCCGATGGAAGAAGCAAATGCATTATTCCGTCTACGTGAAGAATTTGAAATGACGCATCAGCAAACTGCAGAGGCTGTCGGTAAATCACGTGCAACCGTGACGAACTTATTACGTTTACGAAACCTTAATGAGGATGTAAAACGCATGCTCGAGAATGGTGACATTGAAATGGGTCATGCAAGAGCCTTATTAGGGTTAGAAGGTGATGTTCAATCTGATGCGGCCAGACAAATTGTAGAAAAAGTACTTTCTGTCAGAGAAACTGAGCAACTCATAAGACGGATACTCAAACCCAGTAACGACAAGAAAGCTGAGCCGGCAGTCAACCCAGCAGATATTCAGGAAATAGAACAACGCATCAGCAGCAAACTAGGTAAAGGTATCAGCATTAAGCATCGCGCCAATGGCAAGGGCAAACTGGTATACGATTATGCCAATATTGATGAGCTTAAAAACCTGATCGAACAACTGGGTGCTTAAATCCTTCTTTAGATGTTTTTGTTGCACAGAAAAAGTGAAAATGCGGACAAAATGGTGCGAAATTTCTGAATATCCCTGGTTAATGATCATCACCAACCATCGCCTGAAAAACACGTATACAATCAGAGTGACACATCGGTAAATTGATAGGTTTTGCCTAGTTTGATTATAAGTGTAAGTATGTACTCACTATAATTTTGTCAGGCTTAATGAAACTTGACTCGATAGTATCTTGTTGATCCAGCCTTATTTGTTGGACTGCCTATTGCATATCATCCAATTCTTGATAAGAATTTGGAATCCATGCGATGCGTATATTGAAGAAAATGTTTGCAAGCTCTTCTCCAGTGCAGCCGTTGCCAGACGAGACTGACGCGATAGAGGAAGAAATTGATGCAGCAAGTTTTTCTGATGAAGAAAAACGCTTTTATCGTGCTCTTCAATTAGTCAGCTCTCAAACTTCTCAGTTATCACGCCAAATTTTCCGTGCACTTGAAGTGCAGGAGAATTTTCTCTCTGAGATCAACCAACGCACAACTAAGCTGGATGCTGAGTTGAATATGGCCAATGACTATTTGAACAGTTCAAACTCAACAGTCGGAGCCTTGCAATCTCAAATCAATATAGAAGTTGATCAAGTGAATACTTCCGTTAGTGAAGCTATGGAGCAAATCACTCAAACGCTGTCGGAAAAATCGATGAGCGTGACGGAAGTATTGGATGGCATATTGGAAATAGGAAAGGGCGTGAATTTACTCGCTCTGAATGCAGCCATCGAAGCTGCACGAGCTGGTGAACATGGAAGAGGATTTGCTGTTGTCGCTGATGAAGTCAGGCGACTAGCCACTGTGACGATGGAGCAAGCCCAGCAGGCGGCTGAACAACTTGATTTCAGCCAGGTCAATAATGAACTTCAAAACATCAATCAAACGAATAAACAACGTTTAGATAATTTTGTGGATGTTATCCAGGCGGCAACAGGCCAGCTTACTCAACTATTTCAATCCATTAGTGAACAACTGACGTTAGTAATGAATAACACGGCAGTGATATTCGAAACCTTGGACTTAAGCTCCGGTTCAATGAAGCGAATCCAGAGTAAAAATCGTATTATCAATGACGTTGCCGAAGAAATGACAACAGGGCTGGATCATATAGATATTCAGTATGCAACGATTGATAAAGCGGTGACGGCTTTTGATAACACGTTAAAAAAACTATATATGGTGCCTGACCCAGCTCATGATCAGTTAGATGATATATTGCGTCGAGGTAAGTTACGAGTTGCCGTTGAGCCAAATTTCGTAGGTCTTTCTTTCCGTGAAAGGTTAGGTGAACCACTTAAAGGTCTGGATGTAGATTATGCACACGCATTCGCCCAGTTTCTTGGAGTGGAGTGTGAGTTTATTGAAGCACCTTGGGATATGTGTACGGAGCTATTGACCTCAGGCAGGAACTTCGGTGAACCACCTGCTGATATTGTTATCAGTGCGTTGCCGCCCTCTGCAGAATATGACAATGTCGCTTATTCGGAAGCCTATACCTACCTACACTGGGTGTTAGCGAGACGTAAAGACGATAAACGTATCAATAGTCTTAGTGACCTTGATGGAAAGGTCATGGGAATTATAAATGACCCCGCAGCAGTAGAGTTACTGGAAGAGAACGGCGTACGATGGAGCAGTAATGAAAACAAGCCTGGAGGGAGTTGTGTTCTTGAGAATTTGATTGCCTATTCAGATCAATCTCGTATTCATCACTGTCTGGCTGATGGTGTGGTAGACGCTTTTGGTGTTGATTTGCCAATTTATCATTGGGCTAGCAAAAACCCATCAAGTCCATGGTATAACAAGATCGAGATTCTACCTGGCAATATCGCGAAGCAACCTTATTATTACACGATGGCAGTGAATGCATGGGCATCAAGTTATCGTTTACTTGCTAAAGCGAATGAGTTCATTAACTGGTTCAAACAACAAAATGAACGTATGGCGATCGAAAAAAAGTGGCAGGGTGAGCCCGTACAGGGAAAAGTCAGTTATCGTGACGAACCGGGTGAGCTGATGGGGGAACCTGAGTTGAAACAGCTCTACATGGCACATTGTGAGAAATTTAAATTAACCCCAAAAAGTTTGAACTTGCAGGCCAATACGCGGCAAGAAGTTGCCTGATGCGATAGCACCAGAACAAATATAAGCTTAGCTATAGCGCGTTTACAGTCAGATGTGAGAGTATGAGCAAGTAAGTTAAAGGGGATTGTGTCGATTATTTGCGTGATACTAGGAGAACGATTAAGTGGATATTTGTCGTTGACCCAACTAAGTATACGTCTATATAATGCCCTGATTTGCTTAACGCAAAGACCAAATCCAAGTGGAAAAAATGGAGCAATTAACTAGATTGCAGCCACTCAAACGCGTTGTGTGGTGGCAAGTTGCAATGTGGGGGTTGATTGTAATTTTCGCCTCTTGGTCAAGTGGTTTTGAGAGCGCAATTGCGGCCGGTTTTGGCAGCGTCATTGCAATCATCAATACTCTCTTGATGATATGGCATATTCTGCGAGCAGTGGAGACTGCAAGAGCAGATGCCAATAGAAATTTAAGTAGAGCATACAGATGTGTAGCTGAACGCTGGCTGAATACGATTGTAATGTTTGCCACTGGCATCGTTTTGCTGGAGATGAATATTGTCGCGTTGATGCTTGGTTTTACAGCCACACAGATGATGTTGTTTATGGGACAGACTAACCGGGCTTGAAACCGACATGGCTAGTGAAACAATTACTACATCAGAATATATCAAGCATCACCTTCAGAATCTGACTTTTGGTCAGAAACAAATACAAACTGAGCCTGGGGTTTGGGCTCCAAGCGGCGACTGGGGCTTTGCAACCTCAGCTGAAGAAGCCGCCAAAATGGGATTTTGGGCTATCAACGTCGATACGATGTTTATGTCTCTCCTACTTGGCGCTCTAATGATGTGGTTTTTCCGCAGCGCAGCTAAAAAAGCGTCAGCTGGTATCCCTACCGGCATGCAAAACTTTGCTGAAATGATCATCGACTTCATCGATGACACTGTGAGAGGTTCTTTCTCCGGTGGTAAAAATAATCTTGTTGCACCTCTTGCTCTGACCATCTTTGTCTGGATTTTCCTGATGAACTTAATGGACTTGATACCGGTTGATATCATTCCAATGGCGGTAGCGCAAAGCGCAGCAGCAATGTTCGGTGCAGATCCGCATCATGTGTTCTTCAAAATCGTACCTTCAACTGATCCAAATGCCACACTTGGTATGGCGTTATTAGTCTTTGCCTTAATGCTTTTCTATAGCTTTAAGATTAAGGGTACAGGTGGTTTCCTCGGTGAATTAGCATTCCAACCTTTCGGTAAATGGGCATTGCCAATTAACTTGATTCTGGAAACTGTCACATTACTGTCGAAACCATTCTCATTGGGCTTACGACTCTTCGGCAATATGTACGCCGGTGAGATGGTATTCATCCTGATCGCGACTATGTATAGCGCTGGTCTTGTGATGGGATCTTTTGCTGGTCTGTTACAGATTGGCTGGGCGATTTTCCATATTCTGATTATCACGTTACAGGCATTTATCTTTATGGTGCTGACAACGGTATATCTGGATATGGCACATCAAGAACATCATTGATGTTTATTGGGTTTTTAACTTTTTGTTTTTAGTCTTTACTTTTTTGTAGGAGAAAAAAATGGATATGGGTTTAGTTTATATTGCTGGTGCTTTGATGATCGGCTTGGGCGCACTGGGTGCGGCGATTGGTGTTGGTTTATTAGGTGGTCGTTTCTTAGAAGCTGCTGCTCGTCAACCTGAATTAGTTCCTATGTTACGTACACAATTCTTCTTGGTTGCTGGTCTGGTTGACGCGGTACCAATGATTGCAGTTGGTTTGGCTATGTACGTTCTGTTCGCAGTGGCTGGTTAAGATTTATAAATCCCCATTAGCGATTAATTAGAGGTACAGGCATGAATATCAATGCAACCATCATAGGCCAGATGATCGCCTTTGCGATCTTCATCGCCTTCTGCATGAAGTATGTATGGCCACCTATCATGCAAGCGCTTGAAGAGCGTAAAAAGAAAATTGCTGACGGTCTGGCAGCTGCAGAGCGTGGTAGAAATGAGCAGGAATTGGCTGAGAAACGTGCACAACAAGTGATCCACGAAGCAAAAGAGCAAGCGAATGAAATCGTTGCTCAAGCAACAAAACGTGGTAATCAAATTGTGGACGAATCAAAAGACAATGCCCGTGTTGAAGGCGAGCGAATCCTGTCAGCTGCGAAAGCAGAAATTGAGCAGGAAGCAAACCGTGCTCGTGACGAGTTGAAGTCACAAGTTGGCAGTATTGCGCTGGCTGGTGCCGGTAAAATTGTCGGCCGTGAAATTGATGAAAAGGCACACACCGATTTGCTTGACGAATTGGTTAGCCAAATCTAGAGGAATGTTAGGATGGCAGAAGCAATAACCATCGCTCGTCCTTATGCCAACGCGGTATTTTCTATCGCGCAGGAAAAAGGCGAGTTGAAGGCGTGGTCTGACCTGCTTGCGGTTTTAGCACAGTGTGTTTTAGAACCAGAAATGCAATCCATTATCACTAGCCCTGCAGTAAGTGACGAGCAGGCTGTTGATTTGTTGGCAGAGATTGCTGGCGATGCAATGACAGCCGATGCACGCAACTTTCTGTTGTTGTTGGCAGAAAATAACCGTCTGTTACTTTTGACAGACATTACCGTTCTCTTTGAAGCATTACGCGAAGAAGCTGAAAAATTAATGACCGCTGATGTAATCTCAGCACGTCCACTAACGGAAGAGCAATCAGCTAAAATTTCTGCTGCTCTGAAAGCCCGTTTAGGCCGTGACATTACATTAAACACGACCATTGATGAGAGCTTACTTGGCGGTGCAATTATCCGAGCAGGCGATATGGTAATTGACGGTTCTGCCGTGGGTAAACTGAACAGACTGGCCAACGCTATTACATAAGCGGCCCGTTTATAGAGGAAACAGAGATGCAACTGAATTCAGCAGAAATCAGTGACCTGATCAAAAAGCGTATCGAAAGCTTTGAAGGGGCCACTGAAGCGCGTACAGAAGGTACCGTAGTCGGTGTTACCGACGGTATCGTTCGTATTCATGGCTTAGCAGATGTGATGTCAGGGGAAATGCTTGAATTCCCAGGAAACACGTTTGGTATGGCCCTTAACCTTGAGCGTGACTCAGTAGGTGCCGTTATTTTGGGTGCTTACCAACACATTTCAGAAGGCGACAAAGTTAAATGTACTGGTCGTATTCTTGAAGTCCCAACAGGCGAAGCCCTATTAGGACGTGTTGTTGATTCACTCGGTAAACCAATTGATGGTAAAGGCGACATCAACGCAGAAAGCTCTTCTCCAATTGAGAAAGTAGCGCCTGGTGTTATCGCTCGTCAATCGGTTGATCAACCTATCCAAACTGGTTTGAAATCAGTTGACTCTATGATCCCAGTCGGTCGTGGCCAGCGTGAGCTGATCATCGGTGACCGTCAAACGGGTAAAACAGCGATTGCTATAGACACCATCATCAACCAAAAAGGTACAGGC
>NZ_DDNT01000007.1:214635-295590 GCF_002341285.1 Methylophaga sp. UBA2513
CAGCGTGAGCTGATCATCGGTGACCGTCAAACGGGTAAAACAGCGATTGCTATAGACACCATCATCAACCAAAAAGGTACAGGCGTTAAATGTATCTATGTGGCTGTTGGTCAAAAAGCGTCTTCTATTGCTAACGTTGTTCGTAAATTAGAAGAGCATGGTGCATTAGATCACACCATCATCGTTGCGGCTTCTGCATCAGATTCTGCTGCACTGCAATTTATTGCTCCTTATGCAGGTTGCTCGATGGGTGAGTACTTCCGTGATAAGGGTGAAGATGCACTGATCATCTATGATGACTTAACTAAACAAGCATGGGCCTACCGTCAGGTATCTCTGTTGTTACGTCGTCCACCTGGTCGTGAAGCATACCCTGGTGACGTTTTCTACCTTCACTCACGTCTGTTAGAACGTGCTGCACGTGTTAACGCAGACTACGTTGAAAAAGAAACTAACGGTGCTGTAACTGGTAAAACAGGTTCATTAACCGCATTACCAATCATCGAAACACAAGCGGGTGACGTTTCTGCATTCGTTCCGACTAACGTAATTTCGATCACTGACGGTCAGATCTTCCTAGAAACTGACTTATTCAACTCAGGTATCCGTCCTGCGATTAACGCGGGTCTATCGGTATCTCGTGTTGGTGGTGCGGCTCAGACTAAAATCATCAAGAAACTGGGCGGTGGTATTCGTCTAGACTTAGCTCAGTATCGTGAATTGGCAGCGTTCGCTCAGTTTGCTTCTGACCTTGATGAAGCGACACGTGCACAGATTAACCGTGGTCAACGTGTTACTGAACTGATGAAACAGAAACAATATCAACCTCTGTCAGTGGCTGAAATGGCGGTATCGCTGTTCGCAGCTAACGAAGGTTTCCTGGATGATGTTGAAGTCAATAAAGTGGGCGACTTTGAAGCCGCTTTATTAGCGAATATGCATTCAAACCAAGCTGACTTGATGGCAACTATTAACGAAACCGGTAACTTTAATGACGACATTGCAGCGCAAATGAAAACTGCAATTGAGAGCTTTAAAAAAACTGGTAGCTGGTAATCGGAGCATAAGTCATGGCTAGCGGTAAAGAGATACGGACTCAAATTGGCAGCATCAAAAATACGCAGAAAATTACTTCTGCTATGGAGATGGTTGCAGCGAGTAAAATGCGTAAGGCTCAAGATCGCATGGCAGCGACACGTCCTTATTCAGACAAGATTTACAACGTTATTCAGCATTTAGCTTTTGCACATCCAGAGTACAAACATCCGTACTTACAAGATCGTGAAGAAAGCAAACGTGTTGGCTACATTGTGGTCTCGTCTGATCGCGGACTTTGTGGCGGTCTGAATAACAACCTGTTTAAATCCGTTTTGAAAGATATCAAAACAAAATTGGATGCAGGTTTGGAAGTAGATGTCTGTGCTATCGGCCAGAAAGCGTCTACTTTCTTTAAACGACTGCCCGTCAACCTTGTCAGTCAGAAAGTGCAATTAGGTGATGCGCCACAAGCGCATGAACTGATTGGTACTGTTAAGGTTATGCTGGATGCTTACAACGAAGGTCAGATTGACAGCCTATATTTTGTTTATAACGAGTTCGTGAACACCATGACTCAAGACAACAAAATTGTACGGTTGTTACCGGCCAAGCCTGAGAAGCCGAGCGAAGAGCTTTCCCATCACTGGGATTACATTTACGAACCTGATGCAAAAGATGTACTTGACGACCTGCTCGTTCGTTACATCGAATCATTAGTTTACCAAGGTGTTGTCGAGAATATTGCCTGCGAGCAAGCATCTCGAATGATCGCAATGAAAAATGCGAGCGACAATGCAGGTGATCTTATTGATGACTTGCAATTGGTTTACAACAAAGCTCGACAAGCTGCGATTACGCAAGAGATCTCCGAGATTGTTGCAGGTGCCGCTGCGGTATAACTGATATAGAAGATATTAAGAGGAAGCGAGATGAGCTCTGGAAAGATTGTTCAAATTATCGGCGCGGTCGTCGACGTGGAATTCCCACGTGACAGCCTGCCTAAAGTATATGACGCCCTCATGGTTGATGAAGCTGGCTTAACGCTGGAAGTTCAACAACAATTAGGTGACGGTGTTGTTCGCGCGATTGCCATGGGTACAACTGATGGTCTGAAGCGTGACTTAGCAGTTTCTAACACAGGTAAAGCGATTAGCGTACCGGTTGGTAAACAAACATTAGGTCGTATCATGGACGTCTTAGGTAACCCTATTGACGAAAAAGGCGACATCGGTGAAGAAGCACGTTGGGGTATCCATCGTTCTGCACCGACTTTTGACGAATTAGCAGCAAGTAATGAATTACTTGAAACAGGTATCAAAGTTATCGACCTGGTTTGCCCATTCGCGAAAGGTGGTAAAGTTGGTCTGTTCGGTGGTGCTGGTGTAGGTAAAACCGTTAACATGATGGAACTGATTCGTAACATCGCGATCGAGCATAGCGGTTACTCAGTATTCGCCGGTGTTGGTGAACGTACTCGTGAAGGTAACGACTTCTATCATGAAATGACAGATTCAAACGTTATCGACAAAGTATCACTGGTATATGGTCAGATGAATGAGCCACCTGGTAACCGTCTACGTGTTGCGTTGACTGGTCTGACCATGGCGGAATACTTCCGTGACGAAGGTCGTGACGTACTGTTCTTCGTTGATAACATCTACCGTTACACACTGGCCGGTACTGAAGTATCAGCTCTGTTAGGTCGTATGCCTTCTGCGGTAGGTTACCAACCGACACTGGCTGAAGAAATGGGTGTTCTGCAAGAACGTATCACGTCAACTAAGACAGGTTCTATCACCTCTATCCAAGCGGTATACGTACCTGCGGATGACTTGACTGACCCATCACCAGCTACCACTTTCGCTCACTTAGACGCGACAGTTGTATTATCACGTTCAATTGCTGAATTAGGTATCTACCCAGCGATTGACCCGTTAGATTCAACTTCACGTCAGCTTGATCCATTAGTGGTTGGTAACGAGCACTATGAAGTGGCACGTGGCGTTCAAGGTACATTGCAACGTTATAAAGAACTGAAAGACATTATCGCGATCTTGGGTATGGACGAACTGTCAGAAGAAGACAAACTGACTGTATCTCGTGCTCGTAAGATTCAGCGTTTCTTGTCACAACCGTTCTTCGTAGCAGAAGTCTTTACTGGTGCACCTGGTAAATACGTCTCTCTGAAAGACACGATTGCTGGCTTCCAAGGCATTCTGAATGGCGACTACGATTCACTACCAGAACAAGCGTTCTACATGGTAGGTAGCATCGAAGAAGCTGTCGAGAAAGCTAAGAAGTACTAATCCCCTGGGAGGTAAACATGGCTATGACTATCCATGTTGATATCGTAAGCGCAGAGAATCAGATCTTTTCAGGTCTGGCACAAGCTGTCTTTGCATCAGCTGTGTTGGGTGAAGTGGGTATCTACCCACGTCACACTCCTATGCTGACTCGCCTTAAACCAGGTGAAGTTCGTGTCTTGAAAGAGAACGGCGAAGAAGAGCAGTACTACGTTTCTGGCGGCATGCTGGAAGTTCAACCACACGTTGTTACTGTGTTGGCTGACTCGGCATTACGTGCGGCTGACGTTGATGAAGCGGCTGCATTACAAGCGAAAGCGGATGCAGAAAAAGCAATCAACGATGGCTCAGCGAAACGTGACTTTGCAGAAGCTCAGAAAGAACTGGCTGAAGCAATGGCGCAACTGCGTGCAATCGAGCGACTAAGATCGAACAGTAAAGGACGCTAGTCTTTCACTGCAAAAAATAAAAAAGGCTGTCCTCGTGACGGCCTTTTTTTTATCTATTGTCTGCTAAACTTAACCCATTATTACCAATACGGAATACCCTATGAGCCTGAGCATTATCATCCTCGCTGCCGGTAAAGGCACACGCATGAAATCAGCAAAACCCAAAGTCATGCACACATTGGCCAACAAACCTTTACTGCAACACGTGATTGATACCGCTAAACAACTCAATCCCAGTCAACTAGCCGTTGTGTGTGGCAGTGGTGCAGATGAGGTCATGCCTTATCTTGAACAGCAAGGTATCGATACGGCCATGCAGTTAGAGCAAAAAGGGACAGGCCATGCTGTTGAACAGGCTAAAGCTTTTTATCAGGATAGTGACCAAGTATTAGTGCTATACGGTGATGTACCGCTAATTGAAAACGCAACCCTTGAGGCACTGATTCATGAAGGTGATGCCAGCACACTCAAAGTACTGACCACGGTATTGGATGACCCAACAGGCTATGGACGCATCGTGCGTGATGTCACTGGTCGTATGCTGATGATCACGGAAGAAAAAGACGCTAACGAAGAAACCCGTGAGATCAACGAAGTGAATACCGGCATTATGTGTATTCCAGCTAAATGGTTAAACACAGCCTTATCACAACTTGATAATAATAATGCCCAAGGCGAATATTACCTGACGGATCTGATTGCTAAAGCCGTTGAAGAAGGTATAGATATTGATTCGATTACTTGTGAGGATGAACAGGAAGTTGCAGGCGTCAATAACCGTGTCCAAATCGCTGAGCTGGAAAGTTATTACCAGCAGAAAAAAGCGACTGAATTAATGATGGCAGGCGTCACCATGCGTGATCCGGCTCGTGTCGATATTCGTGGTGAACTGACGGTAGGACAAGACATTACGGTTGATGTGAATGTGATTTTTGAAGGTAATAATACATTGGCAAATGATGTCACGATCGGCGCCAACTGCATCATCATCAATAGCGTGATTCATGAAGGTGCTGAAATCTTACCTAATAGCATTATAGAAAATGCCGAAGTGGGCGCTAACTGTTCCGTTGGGCCTTATGCACGTTTACGTCCGGGTAGCCGTTTAGCGGCTAAAGCCAAAGTCGGTAACTTCGTTGAAGTCAAAAATGCCAATATCGGATTAGGTTCTAAAATCAATCATTTAAGTTATATTGGTGATACCGATATGGGCGCCGATGTGAATATTGGTGCCGGTACGATTACCTGTAATTATGATGGAGCCAATAAACATCGTACTGTGATTGGTGATCGGGTGTTTGTTGGATCGGATACGCAGTTGGTTGCTCCGGTGAATATTGAGGATGGGGCGACGATTGGGGCTGGGTCTACGATTCGCAAAACCGCGCCGGCTGGTGAGTTAACGTTGACGGTGTCTAAGCAGAAGACGGTTAGTGGGTGGCAGAGGCCGGTGAAGAAAAAGTAAATGGCTTGAAGGGATTTTATGGCTGCTGAAAATGAGATTATTTCTTACTTTGAAATGTGTCGACGGGAAGGCTCTTCACTGCAAAGAGGAATGAACTTTAGGATTCATGGTGGTCACTCTGTATTTCTTATGTCTGTCCAGACTAACGCTCCTTATCAAGATGCGGTTTTGGATGATGGTGCCGTTTTGATTTACGAAGGCCATGACCATTCACGTACACCAGAAGTGCCAATGCCAAAACTAGTCGATCAACCAGAGTTTCTGCCAAGTGGTAATTTGACCGAGAATGGCAAATTTCACAGAGCTGCACAAGCTTTCAAGGCTGGCACTAAAGCGCCTGATTTAATTCGTGTCTATGAAAAATTGCGAAAAGGAATCTGGGGATATAATGGATTATTTCATCTCACAGATTCATGGAGAGAAGATGATGGTAATCGTGAGGTCTTTAAGTTTCGTCTCGAAGCTATAGAAGAACTCCAGGACAGTTCTGCTCCGGTAGACACAGAGTTTAAAGACTCCAAACATCGCAGAATCATTCCCACCCACGTTAAGCTAGAAGTATGGAAGCGAGATGGTGGTAAATGCACCATGTGTGGCTCAACTGATGAATTGCATTTTGATCACATTCTTCCATACTCCAAAGGTGGTACCTCACTGAAGGCTGAAAATATTCAGCTATTGTGTGCAAGGCACAACATACAGAAGAGCGATAAGATCGAATAAGTCCAATATGGAATTATATTCTTACCTCATACGCTGCCGCTGAGGCGTTCATTTATTTTGCATGCCCAAAATAAACGAACCAAACAAAAGGGCACCCGATATTGCCTATCTCTAAAGATTCACTGTATTTTATGGCGTGGACACCAACTCGCTACGCTCAAACACGTGCCCACTTAATCCATAAAATACAGCGAATTTTTAGCGGCAATAGACGGGACGAAAAGCGATCCCTATTTCCACGTTTGTGCTGACGAGGAATGACATTTATTCAGGTCTGAGGGCGGCTAGTGTTTTATTCGTGGCATCCATGCCACTCCCCCTATGGGCGCCTCCGGCGTCCAAATTTGTTCCAGACAAATTTGTGAGCGCAGCGAGTTTTAGCCGACCACCTGAATCAATGTTATGACGAGTGGAGCCGCAGGCCAGCACGGTGGGGTGCCCTAGGGTTGTTAGGGAAATGGGCACGCACTTCCCTGACTCGCCTTCAAGGCGAAATAATGACTTGGGTAGGTTGGGTAGAGGAACGAAACCCAATATATATCAAGACTCAGGATTTGTTGGGTTTCACAGGTTCAACCCAACCTACATTTAAAATTGGCACACATTTCCCTGATTCGTCATCAAGACCAAATAATGGCAATATTAAAAGAGCAATTTCTGTCAGGCTTCATTTCTTAAATACAACGATACTGTCTCTCGAATTGAGGGGATGGGTAAATCATGAGCAAGTATGAAAATAGAATGATGAAGGTGTGTGAGTATATTCAGTCACACCTTTATGATGATTTATCCGTCGATTCGCTGAGCCAGATTGCACATTTTTCGAGGTATCACTTTCACCGTCAGTTTGCTGACTTTGTCGGCATTAATGTCGCTAGATACATTCAGATTTCTCGGTTGAAACGTGCAGCTTATCAGTTAGTGTTTGAGCCTAAGTTACGTGTGATTGATATTGCCTTACAAGCAGGTTTTGAAAGTCCAGAGTCATTTTCGCGTGCATTCAAAAATTACTGTCAGCAGAGTCCTTCTCAATTCAAACAAATGCCCAAGTGGGAAATTTGGAATGAACTGATTAAATTAACAAGAATTGAGAGGTCAATGATAATGAATGTAGAAATTGTGGAGTTTGTGGAAACAAAAGTAGCAGTATTAGAACACCGTGGTTCACCGAATGTGCTGAATGATTCCATTAGTAAATTTATTGATTGGCGTAAGCAAAGTGGTTTATCACCGGTAAAGACGAGTGATACGTATGGTGTGCCATATAACGATCCCAATGTTGTCAGTGCTGATGAGTTTGAGTTTGACCTTTGTGGTTCTGTCCTGGCTGATATTCCAGAAAATGAACAAGGTCTAATAACAAAAATAATTCCGGCTGGGCGATGTGCCAAAGTAAGACATTTTGGCTCACGGGATGATATTGATACACCGATTTATTATCTTTACGGTCAGTGGTTACCGGAAACAGATGAAGAGCTACGTGATTTCCCTGTTTTCTTTCACTATATCAATATGTTTCCAGAAGTGGATGAGCATGAATTGATTACCGATATTTATTTACCGTTGAAATAAAGGCACTTTTTTATGCACGGAGAGGTGCTTTTTAGTCCCCCGTCTGTGCTGACGAGTAGCGCAGGTTTGTCTGGATAACGGCTGGTTAGTGTTTGAGCGTTAGCGAGTTTTAACCAGACGCCAGACAAATTGAGCAACGCAGTGGAGCCGTAGGCCAGCGCGGTGGGGTGCCCTAGGGTTGTTAGGGAAATGGGCACGCATTTCCCTGACTCGCCATTAAGGCGAAATTAATGACATTATCTAAGATAAGCCTTCGAGTATTGATGATGATTTACTTTCTTTCATACGCTACCGCTGGGCGTTCATTTATTTTGCATGCCCAAAATAAATGAACCAAACAAAAGGGCACCCGAAATTGCCTTTGATCCAAAAATTAAGCTTGTTTGATGGCAATAGACGGGAAGAGTGGGAGCTTTTCAAATCCCCCGTTTGTGCTGACGAGTAGCGCAGCTTTGTATGGATAACGGCTGGTTAGTGTTTGATTCGTGGCATTCATGCCACTCACCCTTTGGGCGCCTCCGGCGTCCAAATTTGTTCCAGACAAATTTGTGAGCGTAGCGAGTTTTAGCCGACTGCCTGAATCAATGTTATGACGAGTGGAGCCGCAGGCCAGCACTGTGGGGTGCCTTAGGGTTGTTAGGGAAATGGGCACGCATTCCCCTGACTCGCCATTAAGGCGAAATAATGACTCGGGTAGGTTGGGGAGAGGCACTAAACTCAAGGTACAAGATTGAGGTTATGTTTGTTGGGGTTAACAAGCTCAACCCAACCTACTTTTTTAAGCAACTTTATTTATTGCTTGGCGTATAAATCGGGCTTGGGAAGTGTGTAACTTTGCCATCAAATTCGGTGATCTTGGCTAAGCCTTTTTTAGTCACCGAATCAATTCTCAGCACCGCATGCATCGGAATGTAGGTGCGTGTCACATCAGCAAATTCGTCTTTCAGTTTTTCGTGGCTGGGGTCTAGTACTACTGAGGTGTGAGTATCCCAGACAAAATCACCAATTTCGATAAAACCAAATAAGCCGCCCTGGCTGAGTTCGCGGGCGTACAGTTCGTAACGTTGGCCAGCTTGGATGAATTCGATGCGGTATAAGAGTTCTTGTTTGCTCATGGTTTCTTCGTTTAGCTTTTTGGCCGCTATTTAATGGTGTTAGTGGAAACTGCTTGTTGCAGTTGGTTGAGGATTAAATGGGGGGGGAGGTGTCGTTTTCAAGCATTTGCTTGGGGCTAGGGGTGAAATCCTATAGATGATTTACTTTTTCACATCAGGCACTGCCGCTGGGGCGTTCATTTTTTGCTTGGCCAAAAAACGAACCAAAAAAGGCCAGCCCAAGCTTGCCCTGCGGGTTCCCTGTGCTTCTCAATCAATTTGGAACACAATGAAAACTCGCTACGCTCAGACACTCATTGTGTTTTATCCAAATTAATTTGCGATGCTCGGCAGCGCAAAAGGCGGTTAAATTCTTTCTGCAAAAGGTTATTTTCAAATCCCCCGTTTGTGCTGACGAGTAGCGGAGGTTTATCTGGATCATGATTGGTCAGTGTCTGACCGAAGGGAGTTTTGACTAATCACCAGATAAAGCGAGCAACGCAGTGGAGCCGCAGGCCAGCACGGTGGGGTGCCCTAGGGTTGTTAGGGAAATGGGCAAACATTTCCCTAACTCACCATCAAGGCGAAATTGACGAGCTTGGAGAGCGTATCCAGCCTAACGAGAACTACTCCGCTTCGGCCAATGTCATGGCTTGCAGATAATTTTCCAGTCCCATTTTGTCAATCAGGCCAAGCTGTTGTTCTAACCAGTGGGTGTGATCCAGCTCGGTATCTTCCAGCTGTTGTTTGAGCATTTTACGGGTTTCATAGTCTTTTTCGGCTTCGCAAAGAGCAATTCCATCACGCAGGTTTTTGACGACGGCGTATTCCAAGTCGAGGTCATTTTGTAGCATCTCTTTGACGGTGTGACCAACATGAAGTGGTTCGCGGTGTGTCAGGTCGGGCATGCCTTCCAGAAACAAAATGCGTTTGATCATTTGGTCGGCGTGTTCGGTTTCGTCCTGCATTTCGTGAGCGATGCGATTATAGAGGCGAGTCAGTCCCCAGTCTTCATACATACGTGAGTGAATGAAGTATTGATCCATAGCGGTCAGTTCGCCTGCGAGTAATGTATTGAGAAGTTCAATAACTTTTGGGCTGCCTTTCATATGCTGATCCTGTTTTGTATGTGCTAAAAACACGCTGTTTTTGATGTGCGTTTGTTGTCATTGTAATCAAACTAGTCAGACCATGCAGATCTGATTATGACGTTAACGTTGCCTTAACTTTTGTTGGGTTAAATTAGCCGTAAGAATTCCATCACTTCATCAGAGACTCATGAAAAAGATTAAATATGCCTTTCTCACAGCACTGTTATTGCCCACTGCGTTGTGGTTGATGGCCGATAATTTATGGCCAGCTCCGTTTACTTACTTTTCGTTTAGGGCTGTATTTGTTCAATACAGTGGTGTCATCGCCATAGCCGTAATGAGTATCGCGATGTTGTTGGCATTGAGACCAAAGATTGTTGAGCCTTTTTTTCATGGTCTGGACAAGATGTACCGTTTGCATAAATGGCTGGGTATCAGTGCGCTGGTATTTGCGGTATCACATTGGTGGTTTGCAAAAGGCACGAAATGGATGGTGGGCTGGGGTTGGCTAGTTAAACCTGAGCGTGGCCCCAGAGGCGCGCAGCCAGAGTTAGGTTTCTGGGAAGGCTTATTTCGTTCACAGCGTGGCTTAGCTGAGACTATTGGTGAGTGGGCTTTTTATGTTGCTGCTTTGTTGATTGTGCTGGCTTTAATTAAACGTTTTCCTTATCGCTTATTTGCTAAGACGCATAATTTATTAGCGATTACTTATCTGCTATTTGTTTTTCATGCAGTGATATTACTGCGATTCGAATATTGGTCTCAGTCTATAGGTTGGTTGATGGCCGTATTACTCCTAGGTGGGACTATCTCTGCAGTCTTGGTGTTGATGGGGCGAGTGGGTGCTAAGCGTAAAATAAGGGGCCATATTACTGAGCTGGAATATCACTCGGATATGCGAGTGATGGAAGTAACGGTAAAAATGGATAAAGGCTGGCCTGGGCATAATGCCGGACAGTTTGCTTTTGCGATGTCAGATAAAAAAGAAGGTGCTCATCCCTACACTATCGCTTCAGCCTGGAATCCGGACACGCGTTTGATTCGTTTTGTGATTAAAGAGCTGGGTGATCATACGGCACGATTAAAGCAACGTTTGTCAGTGAGTATGCCGGTCATGATGGAAGGACCCTATGGTGAGTTTAACTTTACGGATGATAAGCCAAGACAGATCTGGATTGGTGCGGGAATCGGCGTCACGCCATTTATTGCTCGCATGAAACGTTTAGCGGATGAGAGGGATGGTAAAATCATCGACTTTTTTCATCCCACGTCACAGATTAATGATGTCGTCAGACAAAAGTTATCCGCTGATGTAGAAGCCTCAAACGTCACGCTACACTTAATGGTGGATGATGAAGATGGCCACCTCGATGCAGAACGAATTCGTGCAGCTGTTCCAGACTGGCAAGAGGCCAGTATCTGGTTTTGTGGGCCATCAGCTTTTGGTGAAGCCTTACGCAAGGACTTCATTCAGCATGGATTACACCCTGATCAGTTTCATCAGGAGTTATTTAAACTGCGATAGATGGATTAGTCATCGGCATGAAGCATTCGTTACGATACAATGCCAAGCTCACCCGCCAGTTACACTAGCAAAGAGGAGTTCGCATGCTTCGTCTGTACAAAATCGCAAAAGGTCTAATCAAAGAAATTCCGGTTGAGGGAGAGATTTCTGCCGCGCAATTGCGAGAGGCTGATTGGATTGATGCGCTTGAACCAGATGATGACGAACGGGCGTTACTGGGTACCTTGTTTAGTGATGAAGTGCCTGATGTGGATGATGTCGAAGAAATCGAAGCGTCAGCACGCTGTTTTACGGATCAGGACGGTTTGCATGTGCATTCCTTATTCCTTGGTTATTCAGAAGGTCGACATCATACTGTTTCTGTCGCTTTTATCTTGCAAGAAGATCGCTTGGTGGCGATTCGTGATGGTGAGTTGAGTGACTTCCGTTTGCTGCGTATGCGTGCCCGTCGTGGGCAAATCAGCTGCAAAACACCACGTGAGTTACTCATCACCTTGATGGAACAAAAGGTCGAAAACCATGCGGATAATCTGGAAGATATCCATCGTGAACTGGAACGAGTCAGCCATTTAGTTTTGGAAGATGAAGCGGCTGATTTGGAAGATTGCATCAGCCAGTTGGCCAGGCTGGAAGACAGTAACGGAAAGATTCGTCTGTGTTTGATGGATACGCAGCGTGATATTTCCTTTCTGCTCAGAAATCTACGTGAGGCGACTGAGTCACGTGAAACTTTATATGAGATCCTGCGAGATCTGGAAACGTTGATGTCTCATACCACGTTCCTGTTCGATAAAATTAACTTCCTGATGGATTCGACTCAGGGCTTTATCAATATTCAACAAGCCCAGATCATTAAAACCTTCTCGATTGCCGCCGTCGTGTTTTTACCACCCACATTGGTGGCGAGTATTTATGGTATGAACTTTCATGTCATGCCAGAGCTGGACTGGGAGTTCGGCTACCCTATGGCCATCGGCCTGATGGTCGCTGCTGGCATGGCACCTTACTTTTATTTCAAACGTAAAGGCTGGTTATAACGCCAAATGATTATCTCGGGGGACATGAGCTGATGATGAGTAAGCTAAGAAAATGATGACATGGGATGTTTACAATAAAAATTGTCCGACACGTTTAGTGCTGGATCGCATTGCTGATAAATGGACCGTTCTTACTGTTGGTGCCTTGGCAAAAGAGACAAAACGTTTTAGTCAGTTACAACGCGAGCTTGATGGTATCTCACAGAAAATGTTGACACAGACATTACGCGGACTGGAGCGAGACGGCGTGATTCAGCGTCAGGTGTATCCAACAGTGCCCCCCAAAGTTGAATATTCTTTGACACCACTTGGGCGTACCCTCATCACCTTATTAGAGAATATAACGCATTGGTCTGAAAACAATATTGAGAGAGTGATTGAGGCCCAGCAAGCCCATGATGAGCAATCGTCTGGGAAATAAACTGAAAGTGTATTGTCAGCTTAACGAAGCTAATCCAAGTTAAAGGAAAAAAATGTATACAGATGATGATTTACAGCAGGCGGTAGAAAAAGGCATCTTCACTGCTTCAGCTGTAGAGCAATTTCGTATAGACAGGTTGCAAAGACACAATACGCATTTTGCTGACGAAGAAGACTTCAAACTGGTCTCAAGTTTTAATGATATCTTTGTGTTGATGGCTTGTGCTTTATTACTGCTATCGACAGGATGGGTACTACAGGCTGCAAGTCCTGCATTAGCAGCGCTTGTAGTTGCTGGACTTTCATGGGGACTGGCCGAGTTTTTTGTGTTAAAAAGAAAAATGGCTTTGCCCGGCATCTTCTTACTGGTGAGTTTTGTCGGCAGTATATTTGCTGCTGTGATGCTCACCATCGGTTGGCCATCTGAAAATGGCTTTATGCTGGCAGGTTCAGTAGCTGCTGTTGCGGCATGGTGTCATTGGAAGCGCTTTAAAGTGCCGATCACTGTGGCTGCTGGCACAGCCTCAGCCGTGGTTTTTATCGTGTCACTACTGGTCTCACTATTCCCTTCATTAAAAAGTTATTTAAGTTGGCTAATGTTTGGTGGCGGTCTGGTGGTGTTTATTGTCGCGATGCGTTGGGACGCCGCCGATCTAAAACGTGTAACAGGCAAGTCTGACGTGGCCTTCTGGTTACATTTAACTGCAGCGCCTTTGATTGTGCATCCGATCTTTTCCACGCTGGGTATTTTTGATGGTCAACACAGTAGTGCAAGCTTAGCTTTGATTATGGGCTTATATCTGCTGCTGACCTTGGTCTCATTAGTCATTGATCGTCGTGCCTTTATGGTCTCTGCCTTGGTCTATGTGCTGGTGGCCCTAACCAAGTTATTAGATACCTATGGACTGGCGGGTGACAGCTTTGCGTATGTCGGCGTATTTATTGGGTTTTCCTTACTGCTGCTGTCCGGTTTTTGGCACAAAGCACGTTATCAGCTTGTGAGACATTTACCGGCAAGCTGGCAGGCGAAAGTTCCGGTTATCCAATGAATAATCAGGCTGGAAAATGAAGAAGTTTCTGTTATTTGTAGCAGTGTTTGTGCTGGTGCAGCAGTGGCATACCGTGAAAGACTTCTTTTATCCACCGAAAGATTATGCTTATTTACCTGCCACCTACGTCACGATGTATTCCACGCAATGGTGTGGCTACTGTGCAAAAATGCGGGCATTTATGGAGCGAAGAAATATCGCTTATGATGATCTGGATATTGAAAAGTCAGCTCAGGCAAAACGTAATTTTGATGCTCTAGGCGGTGGTGGCGTACCTTTATTAGTCGTCAATAAACACGTGGTGCGTGGCTACAATCCGAATCTTGTACTACACCATCTGGATGCTATCGAGGTGGCGTCGAGTCCTGTTCAGCACTAATGTCTTGGCATTGAGATTGCTACGTCATCATTGAACTTCAGGATGAGGACATAAGATGACGATTTCCAGCCAATCAGCACGTGACCTAACGGCAAATATTACCGCCTTGTCAGACAAATCGGTGGCTTTAATGCACCAACGCAGCATGTCTGATGAAGCTGTGACAACTTTTCAGAATATCTTACAAAAAGTACAAGAAATTCATGATCCCAAAGCCGCATTGAGGAGCTTGTCTGCTGAAGAGCTTGATGTGGTCAGACAAGCTCATAGCTTGGCTGGGTCCATTAACATTTCGGTGTTATCTGACGAAGGCGCAGCTAATCTATTGAATGCTCCAGGCCATACCCACGATTTAAATAATGATGGACTCACCACCATTGGTGAAGGTCATATGTTTACGTTCCCTCCTGAAAATGCTCCCGCTTCGTTTAAAGCGGCTTGGGAAAAAGCATCCGAAGGGCGGTCGGTAATGGACATTCCAACGCATATGATTCTTGCGGTTGGCTTAGCCAATATCGGTCGTGAACCTGGTGATCCTAACTGGGTTAATCCTTATGCAAGTGCAGACTATGAGTATGGTGCGGCGGTTTCAGAGATTATTGAAAGTGTGGAGTATCAATACAACCACAATATGATGTCTTTTGAGCAGTATCAGAAAAATATGAGTTTTTATAACACCTTAACTGAGGCGATGGCTTAGGAATATGAAGGTTGGATGATTTAACAGCGCTTACTCGCCTTTTTTAACGTCGTCATTCCTGAGTTTTGTTTTGACATAAAACGCTAATTTCCGTAAATTATTACAAATAATAATCATTGTTATTTAGTTTACGGGGCATAAAATGAATCAAGCAAATAGTCAGGCTATTCGGCCAGGCTCATCTCTCCTATTGTTAAGCAGTCTGATTTTGGCAAGCTTGCCTGTTCATGCAGATGACAGCGTGGATCTTCCGCGAGTGGAAGTGACATCTAATCAATATAAAGAAAGTAATGGTTATATTGATCTGGAAAAGGAACCACAAGTGGGGAAAATGAGTGTCTCAGCAGAAAACACGCCTTTTTCTATTGCCACCATTTCAGATGACTTTATGGAAGATCTTGGGGCAAATTCCATACAAGATGCATTAGGCTATACCTCTGGTATTTATGTGGGGGGGAGTTTCGATACGCGTATTGATTCAGCAAAAGTTCGTGGCTTAGATCCTTCATCCTATGTTGATGGCTTACGGTATAACTATGGTTACTACAATACGGTGCGAATCCACCCTTATACACTTGAAAATATAGAAGTATTAAAAGGGCCATCAGCAACACTGTATGGCCAAGGTGACTTGGGCGGTATTGTGAATATGAACTCAAAGATGCCTAAAGCTGAGCAGCAAGGCGAAGTTTGGGCTCAATATGGTTCGCATAATCGTAAACAATTGGGTGTTGATGTAACTGGCCCTGTGGATGAGGATGGTCAACTTCTATATCGATTCGTAGGGGTTACCCGCGATAGTGACACACAGGTTGATCATGTGAATGACGATAGCTTTTTGATTATGCCTTCTCTGACCTGGCGGATTAGTGACGATACAAATTTATCGGTGTTATTTACCAGACAGAAAACAGATAGTGTGGTGTCTACTCAGTTTTTACCTTCTGTCGGTACTTTATACGATGGCCCATTAGGTCATATCGATACTGATACCTTTGTTGGTGAGCCGGGGTGGGACCGATACGATACCGAGATGACATCATTCACCACGATGTTTGACCATCGCTTTAATGATAGCTGGAAATTTTCTGCGGTTGCTCGTTATTTAGAATCACAAAGCTGGACGCGCGAACATTGGGTTGATATTCCATCTATACCAGCCGCTGATGGCACGGTAAATCGTACTATTTACACCGTAGATAAAGAAGTACGAGCACTTAATTTTGATGCCAGATTGGAAGGTATGTTTGATGTAGGTATGACAAATCATACCTTCGTAGTTGGTGTTGATCGTCAAGAGGCTACCTACGAAGAAGATAACTACTTTTACGGTACTGGCTTAGGCGGCACCATTAATGTCTATAATCCTCAATACGGTAACTTACAAAGTGGTGTTATTTCATACTCAAACCCCGATGATAATCGTATTGAACAAACAGGGGTTTATGTCGCCGACTCAATGGAAATTGGTCCCGTAGTTATCTCTGCTGCATTACGTCATGATTGGGCAAAAAATATCTCTCTCGCAGAAACTGGTCCAGATACAGAAAGTAATGAGAAAGTGAATACTGGAAGGATTGGATTAATGTACCGTTTTGATAATGGTATTTCACCATATGCCAGTTACACCGAAGCCTTTGTCATGAACTTGGGCACAGATGGGGCTGGTGGCACACTAGAGCCAACGACAGGTGTGCAACGCGAGTACGGTGTCAAATATTTATCTGATGATCGTAGTTTAGCTATCACAGCAGCTTACTTTGATATTACCCAACAAAATCGTGTAGAGCAGGGTTCAACACCGGGGGGCGTTTCGCAAACGGGTGCTACAGTTGATGGTTGGGAAATTCAGGCCAATAAACGCTGGGATAATTTCGAAACGCAGTTAGCCTACACGCAGCTCCACGCTGATGACGCGAACGGTAAACGTCTTGGCTCTGTAGCAGAACGGAATGCTTCGTGGTGGAATAAATTCTACATTGGCACTAATTGGCGTTTAGGTGCCGGTGTTCGCTATCTGGGTAGTAGAACTGGCTCAGGTGGCGCACCCTATATTCCATCAGAGATTTTGGTCGATGCGATGCTTGGATATTCTTACCAAAATTGGGACTTTACAGTTAATGCCCAGAATGTGACTGACGAAGTCTATACAGCATGGTGTCGAGGGGCTGGACAAGATTGTGGTTATGCACAGCGTCGTAATATTACAGGGAATGTTCGTTACCACTTCTAATCAGCATTTCTTAGAATTAAAAAGGCTCCGAAAGGGGCCTTTTTTATGCAGATAAAACAGGTTTTAACACGTATATCGGTTAGAATAACCCTTTTGTTTATCTGGAATTGAAATGAGCGATCTGCCGAATTGTCCTGCCTGTGGTTCTGAATACACCTATCAAGATCAAGATATGTTTGTCTGTCCTGAGTGTGCGCATGAGTGGCAGGAAGGTGAGAATAGTACAGCGGCTGATGATGATGTTATTCGTGATTCAAACGGTAATGTCTTGGAGGATGGTGACACGGTTACGGTGATTAAAGATCTGAAAGTAAAAGGATCTTCGGCTGTGGTGAAGGTAGGTACCAAAGTAAAAAATATCCGTTTGGTCGGTGGTGATCATGATATCGATTGTAAAATTGATGGTATTGGCGCCATGAAACTCAAATCTGAGTTTGTTAAAAAAGCCTGATACTTTTCATAGCCTGCCATGTATAGATCTTATTAGCTCGCTCTTATTTAAGGGAATATTATTGCTATGTCAGTAGAAGTGTTGCTGTTGAGATGGCAGTCATGTTTACCGTTTATATGTTCAGCATCGTGAGTTTGAAGTAGCAAATGAAAACACAAGTGAGCGGTTGGGCAGTAGTTCAAGAAGAGCCTTCAGGCTGTGGTATCGCTGCCTGTGCTAATTTAGCCCAGATAAGCTATGCCGAAGCCAAACAGCTAGCCAATTCATGGGGTATCTTTGCCGAGGATAAAACGCTTTGGTCCGAGACTTGCCATGTCAGGCAGTTACTCTCTGCATTGCATATCTCAGTCAGTAATAAGCAAACGACTTTTGTGTCATGGGACAGATTGCCTGATAGAGCGCTTATCGCTCTAAAGTGGCATAGGGAGCAAGGAAAGCCATTTTGGCATTGGGCGGTGTTTACGCGTGATGGCGACAATGCTGTGGTCATTGATTCTGCCAGACGTTTGAAATCACCTATCAGAACAGACTTTGGCCGAATGAAGCCAAAGTGGTTTATCGAGGTGAAATGATGGCAGATATCGTATTCATTTCCCATGGAGGTGGGCCTTTACCGCTATTAGGTGACCCTTCACATCAAGAGTTAGTTGACACACTGACTACCCTCTCAACACAGATAAAAAAACCAAAAGCGATTATTGTGATCAGTGCGCACTGGGAAGCAAATCATGTCCGCATCACACATCAAAAACAGCCTGGTTTGCTCTATGACTATTATGGCTTTCCTGAGGCTTCTTATGCGTTTAAATACCCTTGCGAAGGTGCACCTGAGTTAGCTGAACAGATAGTGAAAAAACTTAATGCCGCCAATATAGCTGCGGAGCTTGAGGAAGAGCGGGGACTGGATCATGGGGTGTTTGTGCCGCTAACCATTATGTATCCAGATGCAGATATTCCCTGTATTCAGCTTTCTTTAGTCAATGGGTTGGATCCTGAGCTTCATCTAAAGATCGGAGAAGTACTGAATGACACTCTGGCTGAAGATGTGCTTATTATTGGTTCGGGTTTTTCATTTCATAATATGCGCGCTTTTTTTAGCAAAGACGATCCGACTCATGCACAAATGAATCAGTCTTTTGAAGACTGGCTCGCTGAGACGTGCTCAAGTGCTAATATCAGCGAGCAAGATAGGAAGGTGCGTTTGCAACACTGGGATGAAGCGCCTCACGCACGCTATTGTCACCCCAGAGAAGAACATCTGTTACCCCTTCATGTTTGTTATGGTGCTGCTGGGCGAGCTTGTGATGCTGTGTATTCTCTATCTATATTAAATAAACAGGCCAGTATGTACCTATGGTCTACACCTGGATATTGAGCCTCAATTGTGAGTGAGTGTTTACACTTTTAATACTTTTTTGATCTGAACCCAAAAAAGCAGGCGATGATAGCAATACTACAGGCGCCTATAACAACTCCATGCCAAGCATAATGCTGGTAAAGCAAAACTGAGAACCAGGACCCAAATGCACCACCGATAAAATAACAGGTCATATAGGCTGAAGTGAGCCTATTCCTGATGTCAGGGTGTAATGAATAAATTTTATTTTGATTGCTGACATGCACTAACTGTACAGCCAAATCCAACAATAATACGCCGACTAGAAGCGCAATAAGTGAACTTGGCGCCTTAAAGAGCAGTAGCCAGCTAAGTAGTAATACTGATAAACCTAAACGAGTACCAAGATCGCCTTTTCCGGCATCGGCTAATTTACCAGCCCATGACGCAGCAAATACACCTGCCACACCAACAAGACCAAACAAGCCGATAGTAGCGTCGCTATATTCATAGGGAGGCTCGGCTAATAGGAAGGCGAGGGGCGTCCAAAACATACTAAACAAGACAAATGACAACATCCCCAAAATGGATCGATAACGAAGTATTGGTTCTTTGATAAACAGGCCCATAACAGAGCCTAATATCTGCTTGTAGCTCATATCGTTATTGTTATGGTAAGTCGGTAAATAACGAGCCAAAGCCAGTGTTGTAATGAACATAGCAACAGCAGCAAACCAATAAATGTATCGCCAGCTACCCAGGCTGGATAAGCCGCCCGCCACAACACGAGCCAACAATATGCCCAGCAAAAGTCCGCCCATGATTGTGCCAATGACTTTGCCTCGGTGTTGTTCTGAGGCCAGTGTGGCGCCCAGTGGCAGTAATACTTGCGCGACAACAGAGCTAAGGCCTGTTATGGCTGTGCCGAGTAATAACCATGGCAAACTTCCAGCAAAGCCACTTATTAACAAACCAACGGTTGCGAATAGGCTCATGACAACAATAAGTTGACGGCGCTCTAGCCTGTCTGCCAACGGCACTAAAAACAACAAGCCTATGCCGTAACTCAGCTGAGCTGTGGTGACGATATTGCCGGCCAGGGAGTGACTTAGCCTGAATTCATTGGCTATGGTATCGAGTAATGGTTGGGCGTAGTAATTACTTGCTACGGCAATGCCGGTGGCGGTTGCCATCAGTAAAACTAAGCCTTGCGTAAGTACGGTTTGTTGTTTTGTCATAAGGCATTTCAGAGAGTGAATTAGCCATACTATGCGATGTAAGTATTAATGATTCAAATGCATTGTTATCATTGAAGCTATCTTTAAATGAGATAGATCAATGAATCTAAGACAAATTGAATATGTCGTAGCTGTAGCCGAAGAATCAAGTTTTACCCTGGCAGCTAGACGCTGCCACACCGTTCAGTCGGCATTAAGTCATCAGATTACAAAGCTAGAAGAGGAGTTAGGCGTATCCCTTTTTGAACGTACTTCAAGAAAGGTCTCTCTAACGCTGGCGGGACAGTCGTTTGTGGAGCAGGCTAAACATACCTTAGATTCAGTGCAAAAAATTTACACTGACGTGACAGCAACAACGGGGCTTGTTTCTGGCCGCCTTAATGTCGGGATGATTTCAGCAATGACTATAGTCAATATCGTAGATGTCTTTGCAGAGTTTCACCAAAATTATCCAGAGGTTGATATTGGTTTAAAAACAGCAGGTAGTGAAGTATTAATTACCGATGTGACAAACCATCGTCTCGATATAGCTTTGATTGGCTTATGGGTCGATGAATCCATATCTGGGGTGGAATATACTCAACTGGCTGAAGAGCCTCTGGTCGCCGTGCTTCCATGCAAACATCACTTGGCAAAGAATCAGCTGTTGTCATTACATCAACTTGCCTCTGAGCCGATGGTTAACTACCCAAAAGAAAGTAGTGCTCGAAGACAGACTGATGAAGCCTTTGCAAGTCAGGGACTGGTATCTAAAGTAAAGTTTGTGGTTGACCACATCAGTTTAATTGAGCAGTTAGTTGCGTCTGGCCTGGCTTATGCCATCGTTCCGAAGCCTTTGTCTGAACAATTCTCAGATGCTGTGGCTATACCCATAAAAGAAGCCCCAAAGCGTGCTTTGTATATGATTTGGTCATCAAGGCCCAGTCCAGCAGCAAAAGCATTTATGTCATTTATCCAGACTTAACAAAATTACTGGAAAGCGAGGAGGTCGTTTGGGTCGCGAAATAACCCGAATAAACTCACTATTAAATTGTTAGCGAAGACTTTAGGTGATCTTTGGCTCGTTCTCTTAACCGCTCTGATTTCTGTACTAATGTATTTGCTCGAGCCATTCTTAGCTTTATTTATATAAACGAGATATAGACTTCATCCACAATAAAATCCTGACTTTTTTGTCTTAGAAAAAGTCAGGTAGACAGCAGGAAAGCAAACAAATACGCTACCTGCAAATCATATAGGAATAAAAACTATGGCAAGTGTAGGTTTATTAGCTCTGGTCGATGATATTGCATCATTACTTGATGATGTATCAGTGATGACAAAGGTGGCGGCAAAAAAAACGGCGGGCGTATTAGGTGACGATCTTGCACTTAATGCACAACAAGTAACAGGTGTTGATCCCAAAAGAGAGTTACCTGTCGTATGGGCGGTAGCGAAAGGTTCATTTCTTAATAAACTGATACTTGTTCCTTTGGCTTTGATCATCAGTGCTGTTTTTCCGATTGGTGTGACGATTTTATTGATGCTTGGTGGTTTATTTCTTTGTTACGAAGGCATGGAAAAACTGGCTCATAAATGGTTACCACATGAAGAAAGTGATGACGAGCATAAGAAAAAACTGGCTGCAGCAACGGCAGATGAAGATATTGATATCAAAGCTTATGAACGTAAAAAAATAAAAGGGGCGATCAGAACAGATTTTATTCTTTCCGCAGAGATTATTGTGATCGCACTTGGTGTGGCTCAGGGTGAAAGTCTACCGACGCAAGCCATCGTGGTGTCTTTAATAGCCATTGTGATGACCTCAGGCGTATATGGCCTGGTAGCGGGTATTGTGAAATTCGATGATGCCGGTTTGGCTTTAGTCAAAGCCGGACAGGGCGATAGCCGCTTTGATGGTTTCCAGCGTAAGCTGGGTCAGGTCATTTTATTTCTCGCGCCCAAGTTGATGAAGTTTCTATCGGTGGTGGGCATGATCGCCATGTTTTTAGTCGGTGGCGGTATTCTGGTGCATGGACTCCCTTTTTTACATCATCTATTAGAGGGTTTGAATGCATCAATGGGTGCAGTCATGACCGTTATGATGCCTGTGTTATTTAATGGTGGTGTTGGCCTGATTGCGGGTGTGATGGTGTTATCCATTGTGACTGGCATGAAGAAATTGTTTTAAAAAGATGGGCCAGCCCCAATTCAGGCTGGCCCGTTTTTCTATATCAGACCAAAGGCTAACATGGCATTCGCCACACGTCTGAAGCCGGCAATATTGGCACCCAGTACATAATTGTGTGGTTCACCAAACTCTTCAGCGGTTTGGCAACAAGCTTTATGAATGTGGTTCATGATTTCATGCAGACGATCTTCATTGTATTCATAACTACTGCTGTGAGTGGCATTGAGCTGCATTTCTAAGGCGGATGAAGCCACGCCCCCCGCATTGGCGGCTTTGCCTGGAGCAAAAGCGACATTATTCGTCTGAAAGACTTTAATCGCTTCTGGTGTACTGGGCATATTGGCACCTTCACAGACAGCAATACAACCGTTTTTGACTAAGGTTTGTGCGTCTTCTTCTTCCAATTCATTTTGAGTAGCGCAGGGGAATGCAATATCACACGGAATATCCCAGATATTGCCATTTTCAATGTATTTGGCGTCAGGATGAATATCGAGATAAGTGTAGATTCGCTGTCTTTCTACTTCCTTTATACGAATAATGGCATCAACATCAATACCTTGTTCATGCACGATGACACCACCAGAATCTGAACAGGCAATGACTTTTGCACCAGAAGCCCGCAGTTTTTCCATAGCATAAGTCGCCACATTGCCTGAGCCCGAAACCAAGGCGACTTTGTCCTTCAATTCCTCATCATGAACAGCTCTGAGCATATCTTCACAGAAAAAGACGGCACCATAGCCGGTGGCTTTTTTACGAATTAATGTGCCACCCCAGCTTGGACTTTTACCTGTGATTACGCCCGCTTCATAACGTTGCGTAATACGCTTGTATTGACCAAACAGATAACCAATTTCTCTACTACCAACACCAATATCACCAGCAGGTACGTCGGTAGACTCACCAATATGACGATAAAGGCTGGTCATAAAACTCTGACAAAAACGCATGACCTCACGATCAGATTTACCTCTGGGGTCAAAGTCTGCTCCGCCTTTGCCACTACCAATAGGCAGGCCTGTTAACGCATTTTTGAAAGTTTGTTCAAAGGCGAGAAATTTGATTGTGCCAAGCGTGACACTGGGGTGAAAACGCAAGCCACCCTTGTATGGACCTAATGAACTATTAAAACCAACGCGAAAACCTCTGTTGATATGGAGTTCGCCATTATCATCTTCCCAAGGCACACGAAATATCACTTGTCGCTCTGGCTCACATAAGCGCTCGATAATTTTTTCTTGGTGATACTCAGGGTGACGTTCTAACACCGGTGTTAATGTTTCCAAAACCTCATACAGGGCTTGATGAAATTCTGGTTCGCCCGGGTTACGACTGATAATTTGCTGATAAATAGATTCCATTGTTCTCGGCTTATATCCTGTTGTTGAGTAAATGAAGACAGACAAATAGTGAGTGCTTCTGCTACTGACACTCAATATACGGGTGAGTTTTCTACTTTAGCAAATTACGCTGGCATGTAAATTTGTCCGTTTCGATTGACAACACATAATGAAAAGCATTTGATCATAGTTAATCACGACGCAAATGGACCTTTTATAATGAGAAAATCGTATGTTTTGATGTGGGTGTTGGGGTGGTGTTTACATTCACCTGTTGCGGCTGCCTATGACTGTTATCAACCTTCTCCTACAGTCGAGTCTTTGGAAGAGGAATACCGTAATAATGATAAAAGCCTTGTCATAGATAAAAATGAAGAAGCGCTCCAGTTTCTCAAACAACTGAAAGGACAATGGACAGGCACTGGCGAGGAAATTTCCTGTAAAGGTTCGGATAACAACCCACAAAAACTACATAAACAAATGCAAGTCGAAGCAGATGTTGAAGAAAGCAGTATTGTGTTGTTTAGAGCACGTTTAGAAAAAGTGTTTCCGGCAGAGCGTGTCAGTCGTTCGGAGACCTTAGGTCTGATTAATATCGAAAGTTTGTATGGACTGAGTGCAAACGGTCGACATATTGAGGCGAATCAACGTGAGTTTGCTTCGAATGGTCCTAATGCTGGTGTTCGTTATTTAGAGTATATGATTACCATTGATGCGCCTAATGATGATGAGCTCTATGTAGAATGGTCATTGTTTACTAACGGAGTCTACGTTTTTACTCAGAAGCTTAATCTCACCAGAAATTAAAAAAAGAGCCTGAATAGTCAGGCTCTTTTTTGACTTATTTAAGTAACAAGAACATCGCACGGCGGCCGCGAACAATATTAAATAATAATTCCTTCGCATTACTCACCATTGGCTTGAACTGCTCTAGTGCAGTGACTGGCTGGCGGTTGACCGAGGTGATAATGTCATCAGGTCTTAGGCCTGCTTTCCAGGCGGGGCTGCCACGCTTGACTGAATACACCACCACGCCTTCAATCTGACCGTAATAGGGCGAGTCCTGCTCAATATCACCAAAGGTGGCACCAGAAAGCTTAGGATGCACTAACCCATCAGATGCTGTCTTACGCGTTTGTTTTACTGTTGCTTTAATGGTTTTGGCTTTGCCATTGCGAATAATATCGAGCTTCACAGTTTGACCAACAACCATCAAACCAATGGTATTTCTTAGGCTATCCGCATTCAGCAATGGCGTGTCATCGACTGCTGTGATCACATCACCGACTTTCAAGCCGGCATCCGCGGCAGCTGAATCAGGAATCACATGACTCACAACGGCGCCTTGTTGACGCTCAATATTAAAGGCTTGTGCTAATTCAGGCGTAATATCCTGCATTTGAACACCTAAGTAAGCACGCTGCACTTCACCATGTTCTAAGAGCTGATCGGTAATTTGTTTAACGAGGTTACTGGGAATAGCAAAGCCGATACCGATATTGCCAGATGAAGCACCACCTGGTGAAAAAATAGCGGTATTGATACCTACCAGTTCGCCACGCAGGTTAACTAATGCACCACCTGAGTTACCAGGGTTAATGGAGGCATCTGTTTGGATAAAGTTCTCATAGCCTTCAATCCCGAGGCCACTTCTTCCCAAGGCACTAACAATACCTGAGGTGACTGTTTGTCCCAGACCGAATGGGTTACCGATGGCGACAACAAAATCACCAACGCGTAGTGAGTCGGAGTCTGCCAAAGGTAGGGCAGATAAGTTGTCATCTGGAATTTTAATGAGTGCCACATCGGTGGCAGGATCGCTACCAACAATCTCAGCCTGGAAAGTCCTGCCATCATTCAGTGAGACCGTCACTTCATCGGCGCCGCGTATGACGTGGTTATTAGTAATGACTAAGCCTTCTTTGGCATCAATAATGACGCCTGACCCCAGACTTTGACGTTGTCTGACCCTTGGCTGCTCGGGCACATTAAAAAAGTGCCTAAAAAAAGGGTCATTCATGAAAGGGTTATCTTGAACTCTGACTTCACTCTTTGTCGCAATGTTGACCACAGCAGGTTTACTGCGATCTAGCATTGGCGCCAATGTGGGCATTTCACCTTTATCAGAAAACCAGTTAAGTGGAAGGGCAGCTGATGCGACTTGAGCAATCAAAACAAAAGCGGCTAACCAGACAATGGATGATTTAAAGCTGAACTTCACAATGCCTCCTGATACTCTATTCCAATGACTCACGTGGGTTAAATGCCATTTCTTCTGCCATTTGTTGATAGAGTTTTTTCGCTTTATCAGAGTCAGCAGGCGGCACTATTATCTGCAAGACCACAAATTCATCGCCAGGTTCTTTGCCTGGTAATCCACGACCTTTTAGTCGCATTTTTTGACCACTGCGTGCACCTGCAGGAATGGTCAGATTAATTTTGCCAGCGAGTGTGGGCACAGTAATTTTTGCACCTAATGCCGCTTCCCATGGTGCAATAGGTAAGTCGAGATATACATCTTTTTCTTCCAGACGGAAGTAACGATGTGGTGCTACATTCACTTCGAGATATAAATCACCTGACTTACCGCCACCGCCAGATTTTCCCTGACCGGACAAACGAATTTTTTTACCAGAGGCAATACCGGCTGGTATTTTTACGTTAATGGTGCCGGACTGACTGGCGCCAGCAGGACGACGGATAGTCTTGGTGGCACCGTTGAATGCATCTTCCAGTGAGATGGTAATTTTGGCGTTAACATCTTCACCACGGGCGAAGAAATTATCACCCATGCCGCCGCCCATTCCTCCCATGCCGCCAAACATGTTTTCAAAGAAGCTGCTAAAGTTACCGCCACCAAAACCAGCATGATCATCCCAACCAGGTGGTGGGTTAAAGGATTGACCATGACGATAATTACTACCAAACTGGTCGTATTGTGCTCGTTTTTGTTCGTCACGTAAGACTTCGTAGGCTTCACCTACTTCCTTAAATTTGTCTTCGGCATTGGCTTCTTTACTGACATCAGGGTGATATTTTCTGGCCAGTTTTCGATAGGCTTTTTTTATCTCGTCCTGAGAAGCATCACGGGCGACGCCCAAAATTTTGTAATAGTCTTTGTATTCCATAAATGGATTCATTACCTGAAATTGATCTTGATCATGTAATTGGGGATTTCAATGTCTGTTTTCAATGGGTTTAGGGATTTTTCTGATGAATTAAAACAGCCTGTATGGGAGAATTTTCCCCACTTACGGGATTAATGAATATTTATAAAGAGAGAATTGGATTATGTTTTCAAAAAAACAACTCACATTGATGGTGGCGGCTGCGGCGACCACAATGTGGCACCCCGCTTTTGCTGAAGAAACTAGCGAAGATGATATTTCCTTAGGAGAGATGGTAGTCACAGGTACAAGATCAGAAACCTCACTCAGAGAGTTAGCTGGTAACACTGGCAAAGTCTCTGAGCAAGAGATTGATCTTATAAATGCTGACCATATTGAAGAAACTCTCGCACGCGTAAGCGGTGTGAATATTCAACGCGGGAATGGCGCCGAATCATTAGTCGCTATCCGTTCACCAGTATTAACCGGTCCCGGTGCTGCGGGTGCTTTTCTCTTTATGGAAGATGGTATTCCATTACGAGCAGCCGGATTTGCCAATAATAATGGCTTAGCTGAAGCCGGTTATGAGTGGGCAGACAGCATTGAAGTTGTTAGAGGTCCCGGTAGCGCGTTGTATGGGTCTAATGCGGTACATGGTCTGATAAATGTGCTTTCCAGACCTCCATCACTCGATCTAGAGAGGATTCTTGATGTCACCGTCGGATCGGATGACCTTTATAAGTTGAAAGGTACTGTCAGTGATACTGTTGGGAAACATGGGTATCGTGTCAGTTTTAGTGGCACTGACTTTGGTGGTTGGCGAGATGATTCAGAGTATGGTCAACAAAAAATTACAGCACGTCACGATTACTACGCAGACAATGGCGATACGTTCACAACCGTTTTCTCAGCCTTTAACCTAAATCAGGAAACAGCAGGTTTTGTAGAGTCGGATGATGAAAAGGCTTATGAAGATAGTTCATTGATGAAAACTAATGATGATCCTGATGCATTCCGTGATTGGCACTCTGTTCGGCTACATACACGTTGGGATCATGTCATGGCGAATGGCGATACATTGAGTATTACGCCATATTTTCGTGATAACCGTATGAAATTTAGGCAGCATTATCTACCTTCACGAGCCATTGAGGAAAATGAACACACAAGTGTAGGAACTCAGATTGCCTACTATATGGACTTGGATGGTGGTCATAAAGTGATTTTCGGTACAGATTTAGAGTACACCGATGGCAGTCTGAAACAGACGCAACAGCGTGCTAGCTATACTGCCTTTGATAAAAATCGGCAACAAGGAGTTCACTACGATTATGACGTTGCGGCGACAACTATCGCTCCTTATATCCATGCTGAATGGCAGTTAGCAGAGAAATGGCGTGCAACAACAGGTTTACGGTTTGAGCATGTTAATTATGATTATGACAACAATGTTGCTGCTGGTACAGGTGAAGCTGATGGAAGCTCATGTTTTGCATCACCATCAGAATGTTTATATCTGAGACCTGCAAATAGAGAAGATACATACAATGACTGGAGTCCTAAGTTTGGTATCGTGTATGAACTAAACCAAGCTCACAGCTTGTTCGCTAATTACTCTCGAGGTAATCGTGCACCTCAAACAACGGACTTATATCGATTACAGAACCAGCAAACCGTTGGAGATATGGATTCTGAGAAGTTGGATAGTATAGAAGTGGGTTCACGTGGAACGGTAGCTATCATCGACTACGAAGTAAGTTTGTTTTATATGAAAAAGAAAAACTTCTTCTTCCGTGACTCGGATGGACTAAATGTAACTGATGGTAAGACAAAACATCGTGGTCTAGAAGTGGCACTATCAATGCCGTTATTTGAACAATTTGATTTAGGTGCTAACTACACTTATGCCAGACACACATATGACTTTACTAATACAGCAAGTGAAGTTTTTTCTGGCAATGACATTGATACTGCACCAAGACATATCGCTAATGTCCGCCTTGGATGGGATGTTAATCCACACAGCCGAGCTGAACTAGAGTGGCAACACATGGGGGATTACTATTTAGAACCTTCAAATGAGCACAAATATGATGGTCATGATCTACTGAATTTGCGTGTAGAAACAAAAGTGACTGAAAAGCTGACTTTACATGGACAGGTCAAAAATATTCTAAATGAGGAATACGCTGATCGAGCTGATTATGCCTTTGGAAGTTATCGTTTCTTCCCTGGGCAGAAACGTAACTTCCAGATTGGAGCAAGTTACAGCTTCTAAACGGAATTCGGTGTGTTAAAAAGGCGCTGATGATCAGCGCCTTTTTATTTGCATGGAAAAAAGATTAATGACTCGCTGCCCGGCGCTCTTCTAAGCGCCTTAAAAACTCTCGCATAATGTCATCGTATAAAGCCATGCCGAGATAATGATCTTCGACACCGCTATCAATGCTGGGGTTGTCATTAATTTCAATAATGACAATACGGTTACCGCTTTGTTTGATATCCAAGCCGTATAGACCATTTCCTATCAATTTCGCTGCTTTTGTCGCAATTTTCAGCACTTTTTCTGGTACTTCGCTCATCGGGATGGCGGAAGACTTACCACTGGAGGTACCTTTTTTGGTGTTGTGGTTGTAGATTTGCCAATGGCCTTTGCTCATAAAGT
This sequence comes from Methylophaga sp. UBA2513, assembly GCF_002341285.1. Lineage (NCBI taxonomy): Bacteria > Pseudomonadati > Pseudomonadota > Gammaproteobacteria > Thiotrichales > Piscirickettsiaceae > Methylophaga > Methylophaga sp. UBA2513. The sequence goes on from NZ_DDNT01000007.1 coordinate 244,024, forward strand.
ACTGGCAGGCATAGATAGGCTTGTTGTTAAACATACCAATACGCCAGTCGTAGTCGGTATACATAAACTCTTGCAAGAGAATAATGGCTGACTGTTGGAAAAAGGCAGGCGCTTGCTCTCGAAGCTCGTCTGCATTGTTGACCTTAATCACACCTTTTGAAAAGGCACCGTCCGGAATTTTCATCACCAATGGAAAGGTGGCTGTTTCACAAAGTTTGTCCAGACCAGCGGTATCATTACGATATAGCAGGTGTGAATCCGGCATAGGTAGATTATTGGTGGATAGCAGTTCTTTTAAATAAATTTTATTCGTGCAGCGAATAATGGATGTGGGGTCGTCAATCACTACTAAACCTTCACTTTCTGCACGACGGGCAAATTTGTAGGTGTGATTATGTGTAGCGGTAGTTTCACGAATAAATAAGGCGTCATATTCTGCTAGGCGAATGTAATCTTTGGGGGTAATCAGCTCCACATCAATACCAATGCGACGTCCACTACTGATGAATTTCTTCAATGCGGCCATATCACTCGGCGGCATGGTTTCTTTAGGATTATGCAAAATGGCCATGTCATATCGAAACTGGCGACGCTTAGCCGGCTTCCGCCATAAGCGATGGCTGAAGTTATCTAAAGCTTCTGCAAAAAAATCTTGCTCGGTTTCTGTGAGCCTATTAATCGCACCGGCTTTTATCTGGCTGATAATCCAGTGACCATTAAAGCTAAATTCCACCTCCAGTATCGGGCAGGGGAATTGTTCAAAGATTTGTCGGGCCAGCTTCTGTAAAGAGCTGATAGGTGTTTGCCCAAAACAGATCTTCAGCACGAAGCTTTCACCTGAAGCCATGCTGAGCTGTTTATCAAGCTGAGTGGATAAATCCGACAAGTCGTAGGCATAAAGGCTTTTGCGAGATAAGTCATTAATAGTGCGAAGTCCGGGCAAAACACGGTGCCCTCTGGCTTCTGCCACCATCGAGCAATAATAGCCGCGACTGAGATAATCCAGACTTCGACATAAATTAAGAATTTGCGCAGGGGCATGAGTATTTTGCGATAAGGATTGTAGATAGGTATCAACATCGATCACTTGTTCGCTGGGAAAGTAAGGACTCCAGTCATCAATATTTTCAACTATTATCAAATGCTTAGTCATGTCTTGTCCTTGATGATGGTAGTGTCAAAAGGCTTTCTAAAAGCGAATCATAAAGTGAATAGACAGGTGATGTAATAAAAAATTTTGCATCCCTTTTTATTTGCTGGTCAAAATGGCAAAACTCACATATCCTTCGCGAAAATTTTGCACAGGAGGCCCATTAAAATGTATGCAGATGCCGTTTTAAGCGTATTTTCGCAGCGCTATTCCAGCGCAAGAGATAAATTCATCAATAATGTCGAAACCAGCTCGATTATTGAAAGACTAACGCATCATCCTCATCCACTTAAAGGCCCGAAAAACGAAAAGTTATTTTGTGATATTGCCTGGGCGGGTAATCCAAAAGCAGAAAATATTATTGTATTAGTGTCCGGACTACACGGTGTGGAAGGTGGCGCTGGCTCAGCAATTCAAGCAGATTTTGTGACACGTTATCGTCGTCTGCCTCAGGATGTCTGTGTGGTCCTGGTTCATGCGATCAATCCATGGGGATTTGCCTGGGCCAGTCGTGGTGATGATCAAGGTGTGGATGTGAACCGTAACTTTGTTGATTTCAACAGTGAGTTACCGGCCTCAAAAGCAGCAAAAATCTGGCAAGAACTGGAACAAGGTAAAGCCGATATTGCCACCGTCGCTCAGGACAGGGAAAAGTTTGATTTATTGTCAGAAGGTCAATACGAACAAGCTTCAGCACCTTATTATGGCGGCAGCGAACCCACATGGTCACGTCAGCTTATTGAACAGTTGGCCGCACAAATTAAACCTGCCAAACGTAAACAAGTGATCGTGATTGATATTCACAGTGGATTGGGCCCCTATGGTTTTGGTGAGCTTATCTGTGATCATCCTGTTAACAGTCAGGGTCACCAATATGCTGTCGAGTTATTTGGTGCAACAGTCACTGAACCTTCACTGGGGACATCCAGCTCTGGAACAAAACTCGGTTTGCATGATTATTTCTGGCATCAGCAAGGCGATAATGTGTGCTTTTTAACCTTGGAGTTTGGTACGTTTGGTACTCAGCAGATGTTGCAAGTGTTATCGGATGATCAAAAACTACAACAGAAAGGCAAGATTGACTGGTCTGATGATGCCACGATGGATGTAAAACACGCTATGCAAGATTTCTTCTGCCCTGATCAAAAACAGTGGCAGGAATTAGTATTGTTCCGTGGTCGTCAGGTTATTGAAATGGCGTTAGACGGATTAACTGAACATGCCAATCAAAACTCCCGCTGAGTTTTTGCTGCGTGAAGCAACACTTGATGACGTTAACGCGCTCAGTGAGTTAGAAGAAACGTGCTTTGAAACGGATCGTATTTCAAGACGCAGTTTTAAATGGATGATCAAAAAAGGTCACAGCTTGTTGTTGGTGGCGACTACCAATGACACTCTGGTGGCTTATGTGTTGTTACTTTACTCACAAGGAACGTCACTTGGCCGGGTATATTCATTAGCGGTTGATGCGAATTATCGAAAAGCCGGTATCGCCGCTAAATTAATGCAGGAAGCTGAAACACAGGCGCTGGATGATGGGCGAAGCTTTCTGCGTCTGGAAGTGCGACCTGATAATCTCGGCGCCATTAAGTTATATGAAAAACTCGGCTATCAACCGTTTGATATTGTCACTGACTTTTATGAAGATCATGCTGATGCTATTCGCATGATGAAAGTGCTGCATCATGTGCCTGAAGTCACACACCCAGAGGTTGCTCACTACTCTCAGTCAACCGACTTTACCTGTGGGCCTGCTTGCCTAATGATGGCAATGAAAAGCATGGATGGTGAGTTAGCACTCACTCGTCAACTTGAATTGCAGTTATGGCGCGAAGCCACAACAATTTTTATGACCTCCGGTCATGGTGGCTGCAGTCCACAAGGCTTGGCTTTAGCAGCCAATCAGCGAGGTTTGAAAACAACCCTTGTCTGTAACTCAGATGACATTCCCTTTATTAATGGTGTACGCAGTGAAGAAAAGAAGTCGGTTATTGAATGTGTGCACCAAGATTTTATCGAAAAAATAGCTGAATCTGATATTCAACAAATCAAAGCACCGGTTGATGCGGCGTTATTAAGCGAGTATCTATCTAAAGGGGCACTGGCGCTTGTCTTGATAAGCTCATATCGTCTGAACCAAAGTAAATCCCCCCACTGGATTTTGGTCGTGTCTGTTTCTGACACCTTTGTATATTTCCATGATCCGGATGTGGATTGGGATGATAATAAAAGTGTGACAGATAGTGGTTATATTCCCGTTACACATAAAGAATTTAACCGTATGATTGGCTACGGCAAACCCCGTTATCAAGCTGCTGTCATTGTCAGCCCATCCAATAAGAAATGAACTTTACTTCACTGCTGGCAGTCGGTTTTGCTTGCAGGGGATAACTATGATCGAAAAACTAAAACAAATGTTTTCATCCACCTTGGGTGATAACACCGATGTCTATTTAGCGAATCAACAGCAGTCTAAAGTGCTGGCGGCGGTAGCATTAATGATTGAAATTATTGCGGTCGATGATGAAGAGCATGAGACAGAAAAGGCCATGCTGCGGCAGATCCTGGCAAGTCAATTTGATGTCAAAGATAGCGACGCTGAGAAATTGATTGCCGAAGCTGAAGCAGCACACAATGAAGCCACTGACTTTTATCACTTCACAGCCGATATTAATCAGCAATATAACGAACAAGAGAAAATCGAACTCATCGAAATGCTTTGGCAAATAGCCTGGGCCGATCATGAACTACAAGATATTGAAGAACATGTGATTCGTAAGCTCGCCAGTTTGTTATACGTTTCCCACAAAGACTTTATTGCTACTAAGCTCAAAGTTGTTGGCGAAGCCAGTTAAGGCTATAACAGCCCAATTATACTTCATGCTTTTTTAAAATAATCCTTATAAATCAAACAGCCCGTTATTTTTATTATTGCTAAATTACTTCCAAAACGATAATGTATCTCATTATCAATTGTCACGTAATTCTATTCATAATGGCTGTGCAATCGCTGGAATCGCTTTATACAGAACATCAAGACTGGCTTCAGGGCTGGATCCGTTCTCGTTTAAATCATGTTGAGCACGCGCAAGATTTAACGCAGGAAACCTTTATCAAGATATTGATGAAGGGGCGTGAGCATGAGTTGAACTCACCTAGAGCATACTTAAGCAGTATTGCGCGTGGTTTGCTGGTGGATTTTTTTCGTCGTCGTACAGTAGAGCAGGCTTATCTCGATGCGCTGGAAATAGAACCAGAGCAACATACGATGTCTGCAGAGCAACACCATCTCATTATCGATACCTTGTTACAGATTGAACATATGCTGGATGAGATGAGTGAGCGCGGACGACAAATTTTCCTACTCGCTCAGCTGGATGGGCTGTCATTTGCTGAAATCAGTCGGCGCTTAAATGTTTCCGTGGCGACTGTTCGTAAGCATTTTATTCGAGCGATGGCGCAGTGTTTGTTATTGGTTGAGGACTCACCATGAAACTCACCGAAGATATCTTAACGCAGGCCGCCAGTTGGTTTGTGGATCTTCGAAGTGCACAACCGGGTGATGCTATTTATGAAGCACATCAGGCCTGGCTTGCTGCTGATAGTCGACATTATGATGCCTGGAAACGGGTGGAACGTTTACAAAAACAATTGAAAATTGTCCCCAATGAAATCAGACAGAGCACGCTGGAAAAGGCACGTCAGTCTCGTCGTCAATTAATCAAAACATTGGTTGTCGTTTTAAGCGTGGGTGGTGCTAGTGGCGTGGCCTATAAACAACGAACTTTTTCTACTTGGATGGCACAATATCGTACGGGGACGGGTGAACGTAAAACAATACAGCTGGCAGATGGTAGCCAAGTATCACTTAATACCGATACGGCTCTGGATGTGAATATCAGTGAGCATGCCAGAGAGTTAACACTCTATCGTGGTGAGATTCTTGTTGAAACAGGCAAACAGATGCCTGAGCAAGACTTTATTGTAAAAACGGCACAAGGAACAGTCAAAGCGCTCGGCACCGGCTTTCAGGTTAGATGTCATGATGATACAACCTGGGTCGGCGTTAGCCAACATGCGGTGGAAGTTATGCCGGAAAAAGCCAGTAAAGCCGTCAAAGTTCAAGCCGGCCACTGCATGCGTTTTAACACATTGAAACACGGTTCGTTGAGTTTGATGCCCGTCAATATGGATGCCTGGACACAGGGGATGTTGATTGTCAGCAACTGGCGACTGGATCAATTTTTAAACGAACTCGGCCGTTATCACAAAGGAACATTACATTGTGATGCTGGCGTTTCATCACTTCGTATCTCTGGGGCATTTAATATCAATGACACCCGTGCGGTATTAGAAAATCTCAGTAGCACTTTGCCAGTCAAAGTCCGTTATTTCACGCGTTTCTGGGCACAAGTTGAACCTGTCTGAATATTTTTTTGTTTAAGGGGGTTAACGATTCTGCTGTGTCGTTCGGCCTGTTAGATAGCAGCGTTATCGCAACGCTAATATCCATTAACTAACAGGACTAGTGATGAAACACACCACTTTCTTACCTTTAACGTTGTCGCCATTAAGCCGACAACTCATCATGGCAGGGATGTTAACGACCGCCATGGTGAGCACTGATCTCACAACCAACATCAGCTATGCAGACAGTGTGACTCAGCAACAAAGCTTTCATATTCAAGCAGGCTCACTCGAGTCGGCACTCAATCAATTTTCTGTGCAGAGTGGGATTACCGTCTCGTTTAGCCCCGATGTAGTGGCAGGCATCCAGACCTCAGCTTACCAAGGGACTAAAGCGCCATCCTCGTTATTGAGTGAACTATTAGCTAATACAGGCTTAGAGGCGACCTTACTATCCAATGGCAGTTACTCTATCGTCAGAAAATCAGCCCCCGTTGCTGTCACACCCAAGCAGAAACAGAGTGTTGAGCTGGACGATCTATTGATTACCTCGACACGTTCTGACACCCAGCTCAAAGATTCGCCACAAGTGGTCACAGTGATTAATCGTGAGCAGATTGAACAGCAGATGGAAATGAGCAGTGATAGCTCTCAAATTTTAAGTAATTTGTTACCTTCATTTTCACCCAGCCGTCAGAAGCTCACCAGTGGTGGTGAAACCTTCCGTGGTCGTTCGCCGTTATTTTTGATTGATGGTGTGCCTCAGAGTAACCCACTACGTGATGGTCAGCGTGATGGTCACACCATTGATATGTCCATGGTGGAGCGCGTTGAAGTGATTCACGGTGCCAGTGCTATTCATGGGCTTGGCACAACGGGTGGCATTATCAACTTTATTACCCGCCGCCCAAGTCAGGATTCACTCAAACAAAGTCTGAATGTGCAAATGACCACACCAACCGGCGAGTTTGGTGATGAAACGTCGGGTTACCGTACAGATTACAATCTGAGTGGCAGCAAAAATTATTTCGAATATACGCTTGGCCTAAGTTACGAAAGACAAGGTGTGTTTCTGGATGCCGATGGTACCGAAATTGGTGTCGATAATGTGCAGGGCGACATTATGAATTCCAAGAGTTACGACCTGTTCACTAAGCTGGGTTACTGGATAAATGATGATCAGCATATAGAAGCTTCTCTAAATCGTTATCAAGTCAAAGGTGGCAATGATTACATTAGCGTCGACGGTGATATTGAGAAAGGTATACCCACTACCTCAGTCAGGGGAACCCCAGTCGGCGATGCGCCATATAACAGAGTATTAACCACCAGTCTGAAATATCAAAATTATGATTTAGCAGGAATGGAGTTTACCGCCCAGGCCTATCGCCAGGAGTTTGAAGCTTTATATGGGGCACTAGCATCCAGTAGTTTTGAAGATCCTGTTTTGGCGCCTGATAGCATTGATCAAACGCAGATTGAGTCAGTGAAGAAAGGGGCAAAATTCACCTTTGTTAAAGATGGTTTATTGGAAGACAGATTGAAAGTCACGACTGGTTTGGATTTGATTGAGGACAGCTCATTACAAAATCTGGCCATGACAAACCGTAATTATGTACCGGAAGTGGTCTATAAAAATTATGCACCTTTCCTGCAACTACAGTTGCAACCTATAGACGCCGTTGTATTACATGCTGGGGTTCGTTATGAGCACTCGGAGCTGGACGTCGATGACTTCACTACTGTTTATGGCAAGGGCAGTGTTGATGTCAAAGGGGGGAATCCTGATTTCAGTGAGACCTTGTTTAATGGTGGTATCGTTGTTAGTCCTCTGTCCTGGATGAGTGTGTTTGCGAATTACTTCAGAAGGGTTTGGTATGCCGGATGTGGGGCGTGTCTTACGCGGTGTGAGTGTCGCTGGCCTGAGTGTGGATAGTTTGCTGGATCTAGAACCCATCCTGACGACCAATAGAGAAATTGGTTTACGGTTTGACTGGGACACGGTTGACTTTGAGATCAGCTACTACGAGTCAGACTCTGACTTGGGCTCGCGTCTCTCTGCTAATGCCGATAAAACAGAATATTTTGTGAATCGTGAAAAAACTGAAATCAATGGTGCCGAAGCTAACTTAGGCTGGAAAGTGAATGATGACCATAAACTCAACTTGGCTTATTCCTATATTCGTGGCCGTTACGACAGCAATGATGATGGCAAAGATCGATACTGATCTCAATGGTCAAAATATTCCGCCTAACCGATTAATCGCCAGCTGGCAGGCAGAGTGGACGCCATAATTATCATCATTTGTACAAGCGAGTTACAACTTCGATCGTAACTTTGATGAAGAGCCCGGGAAGGACGAAGAGCAATTCAAGGCCTATGGACTGATTGATGCCACCATGGCCTATAAACTCTCTACCGGTAAGATTCATGCTGGTGTAACGAATCTGCTGAATAAGGATTATTTCAGTTACTCATCACAGACCAGTTATGGTTCTGACGTACGTAATTTCAAAGGTCGTGGTAGAACGCTGACCGTCGGTTACTCATTAGATTTTTAGTGAGACCCAAAAAAAGCCATCACATGTTGTGATGGCTTTTTTATTTACAGTAAAGAGATTGAATGTCTTAAAACCAGAACGGGATTACAAACCCAATATACGAGCTCAGCAAAATATGACGTTCTAATGATAGCACCAGTTCAACTAAGTAGTTTTCGTGAGGGATAGGTTCTACAGTTAAATATTTTTTTAATGATAAACTTTATAGGCTTTATTGATACTGCCTAGGAGCAGATCCTAAAATTAAACTTACACCAATGAATAATTTTCTTGGGTTTAAATATAAAATTAATTTTAAATAAAAACCCAATAGTTTAGGATCATATAAATGATGATTGGAGTTATAAATATCATACCCAACGTGGCATAACTAGCATGAAGCCCTAATATATGAACTGTAATATAAACCCACAACATATTTAAAATGAGTGACAATAAACTGGAAAGGAAAAATTTAACTTGAGACTTAATTTTATGTGTAACAATTCTTTCTGAAAAAGTCCATTTCCTCTGCCCAGTGTAAGAAACAATAAATGCAAATATAAAACCAATTAAATTAGATATTTGCTCATTTATTCTAAATTTTTCTAAAAAAATTAAAAATATTAATGCGTGAACTAAAGTGGCAAGCAATCCCACACTAACGAATTTAAATGATCTTTGCTTGAGTAATCTATCTACTAGCACAGCTGTTACTCATCAAAACCGAATTTATCCATAACTATATAAATTGGCCTTTGTTTAATTTCTATAAATATTCTAGAAAGATACTCTCCAATCACGCCCAAACTCAATAAAACTAAACCGGACATAAATAGAATGACGACCATAAGTGAGGCATAACCCGGCATATCAACACCAAATATGATTGTTTTTATAATTAGATAGAATCCATACATAAATGAAAATATTGATATCAATGAGCCTAGGTAAGACCAAACCTTCAATGGCAATGATGTAAAGGATACAATTCCCTCTAAAGCAAGCTTATACAGACTGAAATAATTCCAGCTTGTATTTCCAGCAGCTCGCTCAGGTCTTATATACTCAACAGTGGTTTGTCGAAAACCAACAGATGCAAAAATACCTTTCATAAAACGTGTTCTCTCTGGATAGTTTTTTAATACATCAATTACTTTTCTATCAATTAGACGAAAATCACCGACATTTTTTGGAATTACTACATCAGATATTTTCTCGATGATGCTGTAAAATAAACTTGAAGACCACCTCTTCATACTGGTATCAGAAGATCTGTCAATGCGTTTAGCTAGTACCACATCAAAGCCTTCTTTCCATTTTTCGTACATATCAATAATCAATTCAGGGGGATCTTGAAAATCACAATCTATAGGGATCGCTGCTTGACCAGAAGCAAAATCAAGGCCGGCAGACAAAGCCTGTTCTTTTCCGAAATTTCTAGATAGATTAATGATCTTGATACTTTTATTTAACTCTAATTGTTCTTTTAAAATTTGAAGTGTATTGTCTGTACTTCCATCGTTGATGAATATAAGTTCAAAGGTAATGTCTCTATCGGTCAAAATAGCACTTACTTTGGAGATAAATGGCTCAAGAACATCTTCTTCATTGAAAACTGGCAGTAAAAGTGATAACTCAGTAGAACTAATGCTCATTTCCCAACCCTTTTGATGTGTTTTGATATTCGTAGACAGTGATGCCACGGAAGTGCTTTGATGAAGTTAATGATAAATTTTCACTTATCAATGAATCGTGGATAAGACCTTCAGGATCGAAAAGTGATTCCACTCTAGTAACCAACAAAACTTTATCATAGCTATGATTTAATAATTTCCTCAGGTCATCAACATCTGCGCTTGTAAATCCCGGTACGGACGGAGTCCCTCCAGGATAAAAAGTTGACAGACCTATTGCAGGATAAGCATGTGGAATTGCATGAATATTTAACGTTTGTTTGTAATCGCTGTTTACGTGAGCTACAGCTAACTCTATAGAGTTAGGTAGTAGAAGAACAATATAATTTTCTTCTTTTTGATGTAAAAGGTGATTATAAACTTGATCCCATGGCTCTTTTTGCTGATATTTTAAAGTGTCATATGTAGCACCCGATAAAAATAGAAAAATAATAATAAACAGCCCGTACCTTATTCGGCGGTTAACAATCGATGTAATGCTTATTGATAGAAAAATATAATATGGAATAATCACTGGACTTAATGTGCGATCTAGAAATATATTTGGACCAATTTTCGATATTATGAGATTTATGACTGGAATGGAAATAGCAAAAAATATCAAATAAAAATACTGGTAATTTTTATCCTTAGTTATTTTATACAATCCATAAATTGATAAGCCAGTCATCAATGCTTTAAAAATAACCTCTATATATCCATAGCCACTATGAGAGTGAGGAAAATATAAAAACTTTAAAACGTTCAAGATATAGTTAATATCAGGCTCAGGAATCCAAGTGCTGGAACTCCACCCCTGCAATTGTTGGATGATAATGTAAAGTAAAGGAAGCGAAAAAATAAAAACAGCAATTACAGAGCCGACTAAAAATTTTATGTGAATTCCGTTTCTATTAAAGTAATAGTTATTAAGTAAAGCAACATAAATAACGAAAGAATAAATAGGTCCTGTGCTATGAGACCAATTTGTAATTAAAGTCCCTAGAGAAAGTATTATCCACGCTCTGTATGAACTTTTATCTTTGTTTAAAATTATTGAAAAAAATCCATAAATTGCAATTGAATAAGACAACATCAATAGAAGATACGGTCTTGCCTCGAGCGAGTACCAAGCAATAACTGGACTAAGTCCAATAAACATAAATATTGATAATTTTAAGAAAAATTGTCTATCATCAAAGCATAAAACTCTGCTTATTTGATATGAGGTATAAAATAAAAATATAGAAGTGAGTAATGAAAAATATCTTTCTGGTAAATTGAAAAAAAGACCTATCGAATGATTCCATAATTTAGTGACTAAGTAATAGAAAGGTGGGTGAGACTCGAAGGTTGGTACCCAGAAAATTAAATTGTAATAACTCTGATTCGTAAACCAAGACGTATAGGATTCGTCCATCCAATATGGGTTTTTATCAATAAAAAATAGTCTCAACGTTAGTGAAAAAATGATAAAAATAATTAAATAAAAATAATTGAATTCAATCTTTTTCATTGAAGCTCCATGTACAAATGCTAATGCATTCAAGTCCATTTAATATATTGCTATTATTTCATAATATAATGAATGGGCATTTATAGTAATTTCTTATAACTAACTGTAATCAGAAGTTCAAGTTTTAGCCAGTTCTCGTATTTTATTTAGTCTCGCATCAGATATACAAGTGTTCGACTGTCCATCTACACAGTTATGTCTTTTGCTGAATAGTTTATATAACTTGACTCTATAACTGTATTCTGGCTACATTCGGCTGACAGCGACATTGCTGTTGTTTATTAAAGCTAATGAGACTCATACCAAACAGCGAACAAATCAATCTCACCGTGCTAAGCCTTTTCAGCTGGTCTTTCAGAGTGTAGGTACGGGTTCGACCTACATTATTAAATTAGTAGCCCTTTCTTCAATTAACTACACCTGCTTCTTAGCCAGAGTTTTCAGTTCTGAAATACGATTCTGATCAGAGGTTAGTGCTTCAAACTGTGGTGCTGAACAACCTCTATATGCTTTTAGTAGGTTCACCTAAATCCACCCAGAGAGGCTTAAGGAATAATGTAATTCTGATTGACAATCAGATCAGCTTGAACTCAGTGTTAAAACGCCTCCTTTGTTTTATCATTCAACACATCATAGCAATATCACTACCCATATGAATCGTCATTTGTACAAGCGAGTTACAACTTCGATCGTAACTTTGATGAAGAAGCGGGTAAGAAAGAAGAGCAGTTCAAAGCCTATGGCCTGATTGATGCCACCATGGCGTATAAACTCTCTAGCGGTAAGATTCATGCTGGCGTAACGAATCTGCTGAATAAGGATTATTTCAGTTACTCATCACAAACCAGTTATGGCTCTGACGTACGTAACTTCAAAGGTCGTGGTAGAGCGCTAACTGTCGGTTATTCATTAGACTTTTAGTGAGGCCAAAAAAGCCATCATCTAGTGTGATGGCTTTTTATTTATAGAGCTATTTAATTCTCTTTGGTCGGTAGCGAGTTATCTATTCTGAGGGACTGCCGTTTTTCGTTTTATCTTTGCGTGTGAATGCAAAAACCAGTCAGACAATGAACAACAGGATGAGGAATGGCAGAAGAAACGGGAAGATCATAGAAAAAGAGACCAGGCAGAAAAACACCAGGAAACCCAAAATGACAAGTCCAATGCCAGTGAACATGAAGGCCATCAATATACCCATGCAAAGTAATAAGATGGGCACAAAAACAATGCCACCGGCTTCTATCAGATGTTTTAATGGTCCCGTGACTTGCTCGCCATTATAGGTAATGCTGGTATTCGATGGCATCAGGCTTAAGGCACCGATGATGATCAACAGAAAGAGAATTAATAAGGTCACTTTTTTCATAGATTTAAATACACTTCTGCTTGGTTCGTCGGAATGGTGAGTTTGATGGAACGCAATAAGATCACCGCTATGCGTCTTTCGACTTCACCCCTGGCATTGAGTTGCATTGAAGGAGAGACTTCAAACTATCAAACAGGGCATATTGGTCTATAGCCGATTAATCATCCTCATCACGTAAGCGTAGTTTTCTTTCTTGTTCTTCAGCCAGAATAGCCTTAATTTCAAGCATCACAGCATCTACATCGGCAGCCTCAGTGCTTTCTTCAAACAGGCCTGTGAGTTCTGTTTCGGGCTGTAACTTGACATTCTCAAACAATGACCATATTTCTTTTTCGTAATGGGTTTGACGTAACTCGGGTGCGAACTGGGCGTAATAACGTGTCATATTTTGCACATCGCGATTTAACATGGCTTGTGCATTATTATTTGCCACGGCATTTACGGCTTGGGGTAGGTCGATAATGACTGGGCCATTTTCATCCACCAACACATTAAATTCCGACAAGTCGCCATGAACTAAGCCAGCACAGAGCATCTTTTTTACCGAGTGCATGACCAGGAGATGATCTTCGATGGCTTGTTCAGCAGACATGGACACATCATTGAGGCGAGGTGCCACATCACCATCCTCATCAGTGATCAGCTCCATCAATAACACGCCATTCAAGCAATCATAAGGTTGAGGCACTCGCACGCCGGCACTTGCCAGCAAAAAAAGCGCATCCACTTCGGCATTTTGCCAGGTTTCTTCCTGCTGTTTACGACCGAATTTTGAGCCTTTTTCCATGGCGCGGCCGCGGCGACTGTTACGTACTTTCGACCTTCCTGATATTGGGCAGCTTTTTTAAAGCTTCGCTTGACGGCATCTTTATAAACTTTGGCACAGCGAATGTCATCACCACATCGAACAACGTAGACATCGGCTTCCTTTCCGCTCATTAAACGACTAATCACGTCGTCCACAAGACCATCATCAACAAGTGGCTGAATTTGTTTTGGTATTTTCATTGTTCGAGGTGTATCACTCAAATGTATCCAAGAAAAGATACTGTGCAGTATAAACTACAGTCGCATAGATCAATGTGTCTATAACGCTAGTTGGTTTATATTGAGCTATAACTGACAACTTAAAACGTAAGCAAAAAATACTGCTTTAGAAAAAATAAAAAGGCTAGTTCGGCAGACCTATTAATCCAGTCTGATAGCCCAGTTGCCATTATGCTGTTGATGACAGGCTTCTTCGCTATCGTACGAAATATGATTAGAAAAACATTTTAGCTTGATATCCATAGCCTGAAATTCAGAATGAATAAGTGACTCTATGCTTAGACTTTCATCAGACTCAAGGTAATTATTCAAATTCTGGTTTGTATCAAACACACAGACTACCTTTAAGCTCTTTGGGTAATTGTCATAGTTCACCAAGTGGGTTAACCACCGAAAACCATCTATATCTTTCAACGCCTGCTCACAGACATCAGTTAACGATGCTCGTATGGTGTTATCTAACTTTTTATCTGTTTTTCGCATATTTAGAGTTGGCTTATTAGCAGCTAATTGTACTCAGAAGAAATATGTTTGATAGAGGTTAAGCTTTCTCATCACCCGACTGAATATACTCCATCCATTCTTCAATCGGCATGGTGCCACCTTCTTCGGCTACCTGGTTTAATTCATGCTCACGTAATACATCTTGCAGGCTATCAATACGTTTCCAGGTGGCGATAGGTGTTTTGCATTCCTCTTTAGGAATATAACGTGACTCTTTCACTTTCTGATAGCGGTGAACATAGCGCGGGCAGTTTTGCCATAGTTCAGAAACAGTCACGCGTACCACCATTTCGGCTTCTTTCCACTCTTTTATCAATGGATCGTCACTCGATGCCGTTGCTGTACCCTGCACACGAATGCGATGCGGTGTCTCAAAATTAATAAACAATAAACCGACTTCTGGATTGCCCTGAATATTGCCCATGGAGTAGTACATACCATTGCCGTCATAGCTGGGAAACGCAATGGTTTTCTCATCCAACACTTTGATAAAACTGCCGGCTTCACCGCCTTTATAAGACACCGTTGGCCGACCACGCTCATCCACCGTTGTCAGAAAAAACATATCACGGCTTTCGATAAAGTCTTTGGCCATCTCATCCATTTCTGTGACTAGCGCCACTTCCTCGACCCGATCGGCCATCTCCCGGCTATTGAATAAGTCCTGAAGAGCCCGATGTTTTTCGTTATAGAGTCTGCTCATAGTGTTTCTCTCTGTGTGTTTCTATTTATTTTTGATAAGCCTTCACTGTACTGTACAAAAACAGTGGATGCCAATAGTGAAAACACGATCAGAAAACGTCGACAAAATGCCCGTTTTATACAGAGCGAATGGCTGGACGGTATGACCAGACGCTGTCGGTGACTTGACTATGATACACGCGTTGAGATGTTGCTTTGGCAAGCATGATAAAACTCACAGCTAGCATGAGTGCCACACTATCCACCATCAAAGTGTCCAGTTCAGTATGCATCCACAGCCCTGTTGATGGAATGAGGATGCTCAGTAAGCTGGTAAGTGGCATCGCAGCAGTAAGCATAGAAGCTAAGTACAGCAACTCAACCAAACTCCGGGCAGCACCACGTATGAAGCTCCATGCGATTGCGGCAAAAAACATAAAGTAATACACCCATTGGAAATGAGCGTAGGTGGCCTGGGACTCTAATGCTAACCATTTACTGCTGGCAAGCATCAAAGAAATGCCACAGACACTGCCCAGGCAAATGCCAACCGTGAGTGAGGCCATCACTTTTACATCTTTTCGTTGAGTGAATAATGTTCCATCGGGCTTACTTCGGCGACGGCGGTTTTCCACCCAGAGTAAATTACCAGTATAAAACAGCCATGCTCCGGCTAGACCCAGAATGAAATATGCCCAACGTATAGGTGAGCCGCCAAAGGTAGCAAAATGCAAAGCAAAAAAACTACTGACTGCTACCATTTCTCCCAGCTGCTGGCCTGGTAAATAATCGGTCGATTGCACTTCTCCCGAATATGGATTGATCGCAATGAAGCCTCCCGGAGCCCGGGGAGCAATGGCATGTGCTTCATGCCCCCAGATCATGACACTAGCTCGTGGTGTGGTTATACCTGAATATTGCAGCTGATAAGGTTCGAACGACGGCGCCACTTCTCTGGCGGTGGCCAGCAATCGTTCTGGTGACAACATCATTGCAGGATCAGTACTTTGTTCAGGATTCGGCTTCGGGGCACTTGAAAATAACGCCTGACGTAACTGGCCTTCATGAATGAGTTTATCCTGAGCGTCATAGATAAGATCATGGTAGGCAAAACCAAAAGCGGTGATCGCCATAATCAAGTGAAAGGGCAAACTGGTCACACCGACCACATTATGGGCATCGAGCCAGACCCGTTTTGGTTTTCTTCCCAGACGGAACGCAAACAGCTCTTTGACCAGAATAGGTAGCAGAATAATCAAGCCTGATACCAGTGCCAAGACATACAAAATGGCAAAAACACCCATAATCCAGCGATTAGGATCACTATCAACCGGCAGACCAACCACCCGGTGCAGGGTATCAATAAATTGAGCAACAGGGGCTGGGCTGACTTCTTCTGTGACGAGTGTTTGCTGTTTATCTAAATGGGCGCTGAAGTAACGCAGTGAGGACACATCATGATCGCCGCCTTTGTCACCTTCAACTGTCCACATGATCTGATGAGTGTGATGTGTTTCGGGGTCTAAATTCACTTGTATATTTCGTGCGGCGGATGGCTCTGACTCAACCAGCTGATCAAGCACAGAGGGTATTTTTTCTAGATCAATACGCTCTGATTGCTGAATAGGCGGTGTAGCCCAATGGGTAATGGGTTCTTTAAAGATGGTTAATGCACCAGCATAAAAAGCGATGAACAAGGCCATGCCGCTGATAATACCCACCCAGGTGTGCAGCGATTTATAGGTACGAATAATGTCTGCTTTTACTTTCATGTGGGAGTCATCTCAGAAGGATTTAAATAGAAAATACAGTGCATACAGCACAACATTAGTTAGTCCCAGCCAAAACCAGGCACGAGCACCAGAGCGAAACAAAAAACAGGTGCTGAGAATGGTGAGCCAGATAGGGCCAAGTAACCACATGATTAATTGAGCTTCACCACTTCGACCTATCTGTAGTGGCAAAAGAAAAAACAAACCGCATATCGACATCGCAGCAAAAAAGCCTAAGACGATGCCGGCTAGGGATTTACTGATCCAGTCTGCTCGAAATGGCGTGCTTGTCATTAGCGTGCTCTCCTCAGTGATTTCCAGGCACCTATATAGGGGAATAAGACCAAGAGAAGCATTACCCATATCAGCATCATGAACACACCTGCTACGAGCTGCATGGTGGTGATGACTAATATCAGGCTTATACTCATTAATAAAAGCCCAATTCGCCTTAAATAGGATGCAGGCCAGACCTTGCTCAACCAAAATTGATGCCGCGAGGCTAAATAAACACACACACTTCCGCCGAACGACAGCATTAGCGCAAGATAAGGATAAATGGTCATACTTTGGGATCTCTAAAAATAAAAGCAGCCGTCAATAACGGCTGCTTGGTTTTACCCGTGACTAAGGCTTAAAAGAATGAATACGTGGCAGAGATACCGACATTACGCGCCTCAACAAAGTCTGCATACGCTACCGGGACTCTAGCACCAACAGGTTCACGAGAACGGCGAGCGCGTTTATCGGTCAGGTTGTTAACAAATGCCGACAACTCCAGATCAGCAATACGATAATTGGCACGTAAGTTTATTAAAGAAAAGCCACTGACTTCACGCTCTTTCGTATTTTCCACATCACTGAAGTAACCACTGGTGTATTGAATATTACCGCCGAGATCAAAATCATCAGACACATAATAGGTAGCGGCAAAATTGACCGTTTTATCGGGGGCTGAGTTAAGTTCATTACCATCAAGCCCTGTATAGTCGTCACCAGCATCTTTGATTTCGGTGTGTAATAAACCGATTCCTAGACGAGTTTGAAGATTATCCGTCACCCAGGCTGTACCCTCTATTTCGGCTCCGTAGGTTTCCACTTTCTTGATATTGTCAATGCGGCGAAGCGAATTCACACCTTGATAACCATCAAAGTCATTGAAGAACACATTCGCATGGACTTCGTAGCGGTTATCATCAAAGCTGGTGCGAAGGAATGCCTCGTAAGTCTTCACTTTTTCTTCGTCAAAATAGTAATAAGCATTGTCCGTGAGTGATAGTGCACCACCGGCAGAGTTATACCCTTTTACTGCACTGACACCGATCCGAGTTTCTGGCGTGATGTCATATTTCAACGCTATTTTGGGTAGCAAAATCGTATTGTCTTCATTCAACGCATATGGTTGTCCAGCATAGTTAAAATCACGTTCTTGCGACTCATCCTGATAACGTAATCCAGTCGTTAAAATTAATTTATCGCTTAAACCAAAGTTAACTTCACCATAAAGCGCTTTTGAGTCAGTGGTGTCATCGCCGCTATAGACAGTACCGATGCTGTTGATGTCTTGGTCGCGTTTATAAAAATCTAATCCAACGAAACCACTAAAATCATGACTACCTTCACCAAAATTTAACTTCACATCAATGTTTCTGCTTTTATCATCAATATCCAGATTTTGTGTATCAGCAGGATCCGCTTGATAGGTTTCAAACGCATATTGGTAGTCTAGTTGAGCCAGCTTGATGTCCAAAGAAGTACTCGTGTTGATTTGATAATGTGCATCAATGCTGTTCATCACACTTTCTGTGTCCATATCACGGAAAAAGGTTTTGAAATACGCATCGGTGTCAGTATCTTCAAAATAACGACGGCCTCCATCACCTTTTTCAGTGTATTGAGAGTGAGTGAACATTAACTCCAAATCATCAGTCGGTGTCCAAAGTAATTTGAAGCGACCTTGTTTGGTATCCAGCTCATTCAAATCAATATTGGTTGGATTACTTTCATAGGGTTCGTTGCTGGTATCGGTTTGTCCATCAATTAACTGACCAGAAAAACGAAATGCCAATGTATCTTCAATAACAGGACCAGACAGCATGACCGCTTTGTCTATATAGCGTTCGTTATTACGGTAGCCCAATCTCACTTTACCTTCCCAATCAAACGTTGGATCAGCTGTCTTGATATACATGGCACCAGCGATACTATTACGTCCATTATTGGTAGATTGAGGGCCACGGAAGACTTCAATTTGCTCAATATCCCACAAGCCAGAATCACCGACTAAGTCAGCGATAAAAGGTTGGTTAACACCATCAATCAATGTTGAAAAACGAGCACTGGCTCCACCTGTTACGGCATTAAAGCCACCTGCAGCACCATTACCTAAAACACCACGAACATTCGCTACAGCACCGGTTTGTACAACAACATTCGGTACAGAAGAAATAGCATCACGCAAGGTGTGGTATTGGTTTGATTTCAATGCTTCTTGATCAATGACTGAAACAGAAGAAGCTGTGTCTTTCAAAGTCCGTGTTTGTTTTTCACCTTCAACAGTGATGCTGCCTAACTCAACACGGTTGCTCTGTTTTGAGTTGCTGTTTACCGCGTCGTCAGCAAAGACTTGTGTACTCATACAGGCTGATATTGCGATGGCTAAGATATGTTTGTTCATAAATCCCCTTAACATTATGCATAGACCGATTTTCTTGTTATTGTTTGTAAATGAAAATCATTATCATTATATAATGTGGCTATAGAGCAAGTTCCCAAAAAGAGTTATGAGCAAACGTCATAGTGTTATGAAAAATCACCAGTCAGTCGAAAGCGTGCTATCAAATGATGAAAAAACAGCCCTAACAGTAGCTGAACAGAGTGACTATTCACCAAACAAACAAGATAATCAGGTGACAGCGAGACTGGATAATATGATTTATCTGTCTGAGCTGAACCGAATGAATGTGCGTTACGTCAGCTTTTCAGAAGACACGGCACAGGATGAAGTCGTTTTAAAAGGCCTCTTTCATCATCATTTTGATCGACATGGTCTGTCTGTGCATGCCGGTAACTTAATAGAAATGGCGGATAGAACCAGTTTTGCAGAACTGCCTCCTGCGATCAGCATGACCATCTTATTTGATGGAAAAGTGTCATTTTCGCTTGGCTCGCAACGTTATCAGCTAGGTTGTCTTGGTGAGGGCCGTGTGGAGTGTTCCGCTTTTATTATTAATCAACCTGAAATGCTTAGTCGCCGTTTCGAACGCGGTATGCATGTGAATAAACTCAATATATTTATCGAACGACAATGGCTTGAGGAAAGAGCGACTACACCAGACGAAAGGCAGCATATTCAACAGCTATTTCAAGCTCATGCTGCTTTTTACCATTGGCAAGCTTCTGATGTGGTTGCAAAGCTGGCCAGTGATTATTTATTTAAAGCCCAACACACGACTATTCAGGATGAGTTACTGAAAGAGGCGATCATCTTTCAACTGATCGCTGAAAATTTAAAGGTACTAACCTCACTTCATCGAACAGAAAGGCCACAAGAGACAAGTCAATTCTATGCTACTGCATCACAGGAAAACCAACTGAGACATCAAATTGATGACATGCTGATGCAATCCATGACCGTTGCAGAAATGGCTTCAGCGATAGGGCTGAGTGTGAGCACTTTACAGCGTAAGTTTAAAACGACCTATGGGGTAACGGTGAATAATTACTGTCGCCAACGACGTCTGGATATGGCAAAAAAAGCATTATTGGTCGACAAGAAATCCATTGGTGAAGCTGCCTTTATAGCCGGTTATGCTCACCCCTCAAACTTTATTACGGCTTTTAAAAAACGCTTCAAACTCACTCCTTCAGAACTGGTTGCCACCATACTGCCGTGATGTTTCGACAAACAGGGGGTGATCTTGGCTAAAAATGAATAACGGAATTTATCCATACTTAAGTCACTCGGATTAGCGCTAAGGGTGCAATCACGTGGGGATAAATCCAATAAAAATCAATTAACTATTATCTAAAAGTGGCATTTGCATTTTTTTAGTTTATAGATGATAATGATTCTTGTTAAGATTTGTAGTTTTTACTAAGTTTAAGGAGATCATCATGCGTGCTACCCATACAGACACTATCGAAAATCTGTACCTGGAGCACCGTGGTTGGTTATCGGTATTTATTCAACGCCGAATGGGGTGCCCTGAAACCACCGCCGACCTGATTCAGGATACCTATCTACGTATACTCACGAGTGGCCGATTACCCGAGCAAAAAGATGCTCGTAAATATCTGACGCATATTGCCAAAGGTCTGGTGATTGATGTGTTTCGCCGTCGTCGTGTTGAAGAAGCCTATCTGGACTATCTGAAACAACAACCCGAGGACACAGCCCATTCGGTTGAAACTCAAACACTGATGATAGAAGCCTTAACCCAAATTGATAGCTTACTACATCGTCTGCCTGCCAATGTGCGCCAAGCCTTATTGATGAGACAGCTGGATGGCATGAGCTATAAGGACATTGCTAAACAGTTAAATGTCTCTGTATCCTCAGTGGAAAAATATATCGCCAAAGGTTTGCAGACATGTCTTGCTGCCTCACTCTCATCAGACTAACTCGTGATGCTTGATGGTTCTGGCCTGGTGATTAACCAGTACAACACGGCCACCATCATGCTTGAACTCACACATTTCACCCAGAGAGGTAGTCCACTTAAAAACAGTAAACAGCAGCTTATCGTCATCGACACTAGAGCTATCACTTTGGCACGACGGGGTATTGCTCGATGTTGCTGCCATTGCTGAATCAGATGACCAAACCGTGGATGATGTAATAACCAGTGGTGCAATTGTGGCCAGCCTTTTGCCGAACACCAGAGTGCCATCAAGACAAACTCGGTAGTAGGTAAGCCCGGTAATATCAAGCCTGCGAAGGCAATACTGAGAAAAATCAGTGCGAAAAGGCGCCACAATAACGTTATAACCATGGTTTTAACTCGCTACAGCATCATCTATCATTACATCGTTAACGGCATCAGTGACAAAAATAAAAGCCTGTGTTGCACCCGCTAATGCTTTTTCACGTTGTGCTTGTGTTAACTCAAGCTGATCTAACATTGCTTTAAACTGTTTCCAGTGAGTGGCGCGTCCGTCTGAGTGTGCTGCCATGTGGCTGGCACCAAAGGTTTCAGATAAGTTCAGTTGATTTTTGACATGTTTGAGTAACATCGCCGCGCCTAGCGTTGAACCCTCCAACGCATATAGCCAGCCAATGCCTTCATATTCATCTGCGATCCTGATATAGCTCGCTATACGCTGATCTTCGGTCATCAGCGTTTTATTCAATTCGACATCCTCACAGTCCGATAAAACCGCATTAAGGCGGCTGCGTCCACTCAAGTCAGGCAGTAAGTTTAAGAGCTTGGTATTGTGATAGAGCGGTTCTGCTGCAGTATGAAGGCGTAATTGCATACGCAGAAAGCCCCGATAATGTTCGCTATCTGCAAACGGATTTAGTTGCATCACGCGTTTATCCAGTACTTCATGTAAATCATGTGTTTCATTGCGTAAGGCGTTTGAAAGAGTCAGTTGATCTGTCATCGGTTTATCCTGTAAATAAAAGTCTGTGTTATTTGATATACCGAAGCAGTTGCCAATTTCCGTAATGTATCCGCTGATTTTTATTGAAGTTGTTGTTTAATCTTCTGGATGGCTTGATTGTACTGAGCGGCTTTACTAGGCTTATCCCAAGCGATATAAAGCGACTGTATATTTTGCAAAGCCAGTAGCAGGGTTTCATTTGTTGCAGATTGAGTCTTTTGCAAGTTCTCTACGGCGGTGAGAAAAGCCGTTTCGGCCTTAGCAAATTGCCGTTTGTTGTAATACAAAGTGCCGAGATAACCAGCGATGCCAGCTGCCTCAACTGGCCGCTTTTGCAAACTTTGATATAACGCTAAGCTCTCCGATAAAGACGCTTCAGCCGCTTTTGTATCATGTGTCGCCAGTTGTAACGCGCCGAGGTTACCTAAAATGGTGGCTTGCTCAATACTGTGTTCTTTGTTCAATAACTTAAGTTGTGACAAGGCTTGCTGATAATACTGTGCTGCCTGCTCAAGATGATTTTGCTGCTGTTGGTATAAGCCTAATTCATTGAGCTGCATCACTGTTGCCATCGAGGCGGGGGCATCATTTTGTGCATTGAGACTTTGCTTTCGGATTGCAGCTGCTTTATCAGTCTGACCAGATTTGTCATAGGCTATGGCGAGTAAATTCAGTAATTCTGACAACCGTTTATCAGCCAGTTTTGATTCACCATTGAGTTTCTTTTTCATCTGTTCAAGTGAGGTGATGGCTTGATAATACTGCCCCTCTTTTAATTGAATGTTAGCGGCTGATATCACTAAATCGCTTTCTACCGATAAGGGTAATTGAGCACCTTTTTTATCCATTGATTCAGATAACGTGGTTGAAACCAGTTTTAATGCCTGCTGCTGATTGCCTAGTGAGACTAGGATTTGCGTCTTTAATAAAATGGCCTGCCACAACTTGCCGTTACCATCACTCTGGCTGAGCTGGAATTGTTCTATTGATTCACCCAGCACGCTATCGGCTTTATTTAGCTGATGTTTTTTTTGCAATAACACGCCCTGATTAAATAATAAGGTGGCTAGCTGTTCATCAGGCGAAGCTGATGCTTTTTTGGCTAAGGTCACTGCGTTTGATAAGGAGGCCATTGCTTGCTCAGGCTGACCTTTTGCCTCCTGAATAAAGGCTAATAGATTAAGACTACTGGCTTTGTAGATATCGCCATTATCAGCTTTTTCAGCACGAGCAATGGCTTTGCGGATGGCTGTTTCAGCGGTTTCATAATTGCCCGCCTGATAGGCGCTGGACGCTTCAGACTGCCATTTTTGCCATTCATTTTGCTCAGCAGCTTGCACACTTAATGAGCTGAAAACAAGACAAACCAATAAGATAAAAAATGGGGGTGGTATCAACATAAATAATCCTGATTATTTTCTGCTTTTGGCTGATTTTTAAATGGTTTAAAACCGTTTTTCCAATTTCAAACTGACGCTATTCCTATCATAGGAATAAAGCCAATTTACATTGCTATGTACTTTGCGATGTTTGAAGGTAAGGTTTGGTTCCAGCCCATAAAAACTCAGTCCGGGGAACCGCACAATAAGGGTGTAGTTCTGTTCAATATCTTCACGCTGCTCACCCAGTAAAGCGTTAAATTCATCATGTTTGCGTTGACGCACAGAGGCAAAAAGGACGGCATTGATGTTGTCACTAAACTCTTTGGAGACACCTGCTCTTATGCCATATTGTTGATAAGCGAAGGGTTCTGTCTCTGCTTCTTTCTTGGTCCAGTCCACCCCGCCAAATAGCGTCCATTGATCAGGGAATACATACCAGGCGGTGGCATAAGCTGACCAAATATCACCGTTGTAAGCAGCGTAGTCTTTTTGTCGATATTGCTGATCTTTATAATCGGCTTCAAGTTTAAACAGCACACGATCGGACACATAATGTAACCACTCACTATGTAGTCCCCAGGCTCCATACATGGATCGATGACCATAACGAGAGAAATCAAAAGACGGTGCTAGTGAAAATTGATTGCGTTGAGTGTGGTAGCTATAACCGAGCTGTGAGGTAATTTGGCTTTCATTAAAATCAGAGTGGTCTTTGTAACTTTGGCCAAATAATAACGAACGAAAAAATAGGCCATGATGACCGGACAAAGCAAATCGTTTATTCAGTGTGGCTTCGTAGTCCAGACCATGTGCTTCCACCGCTTCGGGTGTCTCGCGTTCGTAAAAACAGACATTGCCAAAATAGAGTAAACAACTGTAACTCTCAGATGATTGGTTTAAGTTATCAACCCAAGTGGGGCCAATCGAAAACGAACCTTGCCAGGACTGACGTCTATCTAACGCCTGCAAAAAACTATCCACTGTGGTGCTAACGCCTTGCTGACGAGCATCGGCGGGGTTGAGTATCTGTTGAATAGTACTAAATACTTTATCAGAGTCTGCATCTTTTCTATTTTCAAACAGTACACGTGCCAGCTCTAACTGACCGGGTAAAAAGTCAGGTTTTAAGTCGAGAAGCTGGCGGTATTCTGTTTCTGCTCGTTCCAGATTACCTTCCATCCGAGCAATAGCACCGCGTGCATAAGCGAGCAGCATAGGATCTGCATCAGCAAACTCTTCATATTCTTCTAGAAAAAACTTCACCGATGACCACTGTTTTTTCTGCAATGACACATACAGGGCACGACCCACATCATTACTGTTGTGCTGAACAGTATATGACTGACCATCAATGATTAAACTGGGGCGTTCTCCTCGTAGATAATCCTCATCTTTCAGGATTTCCTGCTCTTGTTGATCAGCGCGTAACTCAATACCCTGATTCAAACGAAGAGACGTGTCTTTATCATCTGCCCAACTGTTCGGACTGGTTAACGATAAAACGGTCAGGCACAAAAACGCTACCCATCTTGAAGTGAGGGAGTAATTAGATCGGTGTACATCAAACATCATGTTGAAACTCATGAAAAGGAAAAAGCCAGATGCCCGAAAGCATCTGGCCATATTTCATCCTTGAACTAACAATGATTACTTCGCACCACCAAAAGCAGTGTCATAATCACGGTTAGAAAATTTAGCAATCCCTGCTAAAGCGGCAGCATCAGCACCATAGAAGTGACCTTCAGTGGTACCCATAGTTGAGCTATTAGCTAAAGCGTCACCTGAGAAGCTAGCATCCGAGCTGTCAATTGAGGCGTTGATAGCAATGCTAAGACCAGTTCTGCTCATTGAGCCGGATAGGTTGTCTGTGCCGAAGTTAGCATTCAGCGTACCTGTCAGTAAGTTAGAGCCGTTGTAATTGTTGATACCTTTAACGGTGTAGGCCGCTGTACCAGTGGTTGGCATGGTGGTGCCTGTATCATCCCCAGAGTAATAAACCACACGCGTTGGATCATTTGTGGTGCCATTTTGTGACCACTCACCGAAATAAACCTCCTCCCCTGATACTTTAGCGAAATCAAAATAACCCAAAGCAGAGTGTGAAGGTGGCATCATGGCGGGTGTAATCGTATAGATACCATTGCCATCAGCACTAACCATATTGGTCAGACCAGAAAAACTTACCATAGCTCCGTTATGAAAATCGGTAACACCAACACCTGGTGCTCCTGTTGTGCCAGGGTGATCAGGCGTCGTACTTGTTGTTCCTCCGACAGTAATATCCCCTAAATAGCTCTGACCAGACTCTGTGGCATGAGCCAAACCAGTAAAACCTAAAGCTAAAGCAAGAATTGATAGTTTTTGTAATGTTTTCATCATATTGTCCTCGTATTTAAAAAATAGTTAGTTATTCGGTAACACTGTTTTTTTTGAGAAACCACCTCCTTGTCTCATGATTAAAATTTAGCCGTGAGGCTGAGTTTGAATGTGCGCCCTGGGGCGGGGATAGCAGAACGACTCATCGGATCGATGTAGTACTCATTGCTGAGATTAGTACCGGTCAGTTCAACACTGATATCGTCGTTTAACTGATAGCTGGCATAGGCATCAAATAACAGGATGGTGTCCCATGACAGTGGTGTATTGGCGAAGAAAGTGATGTCAGAAGGATCGCGATAGTTACTTTCAAACTTATCTTCATGTTTGTAGTAATAGGTGACACGACTTCCTAGCTCTAATTTACGATTGAAAAATCGCCCGCCCAGCGTCCAGTTTGCGGTGTATTCCGGCATGGCCATGCTTACCAGATAACCACCGACAAAGCCATCTTCAACACAATTACTGGTGGATCGATAATCGAGCACAACAGCAGATGACTCATCACAGACTTCATTTTCGAAGTTATAGGCCAGGCTCAGGTTGGTAAAAAAGCTGCCGTTGTCATAGCGACCCTGAAACTCAATCCCTTCCAGCGTTTGTTTTTCGAGATTGCTAAAGTTCATATTAGGGTCACGCTCGATAACGTTTTCAGTGCGGTTATAAAAATAACTGAGTTTGATATCGGCATAATCCGCATCAAAAACGCCTGCCAGGTTATGCACATAGCCGATTTCGTAGTTATAGATATGCTCTGGTTTTAACTCGTAATCCGGGTTAGGTAGCGAGGCTGAAAAACTAATGGTATTTTCAAATAAACTGGGGAAACGATAAGCCTGACTATGGCGAGCATAGATACGACTATCGTCATTCAGATCCATCGCAACCGATAGAACTGGAGCCCAACCATCCCCTTTAAGGTGTTTCACCTTTTTAATGGTTTGCACATTGCCAATGACCTGCGCCCCCTTATGACAAGCCGTCACATCGACATCAGCCGTTAAGCAGGGGTGATTATTTCTATAATATTTGCCATCTTTACCGACTTTCCAGACGCTTTCATAGGATGCTGTTTCCGTTGTACCTACAGTATCTTGAATCTGCTGGATGAAGGCGTCTACGTCAGCCCCCATTGACTCCCAGAAGGCACGGTTATCCTCCCAATTCTGTATTTCTGGATCGACATCAGCCTGAGTAATCACCTTGTCATATTCAACGTGGATGGTTCTTCCTATAGTCGGTGCATAACTATTGAGGCTGGTGTTACCCGCATCCAATTGGCTTTTACGAAAATCATCAAACGTCCAGAAAGAGGAATAACGCATGCCGGCATCCACACTAAGAAAGTGTGTGGGTTTCCAGGCAAAGTTGAAATTCATTTCTTTTTCTTGACGACGTCCAGCTTTGGGATACATTCGGAAGCTACCCGTCGGATCATAACGATCATCAGAACGTAATTTTTCATGCTGATAACGGCCGCCCACGGTCAGATCGAGGTTATCCATCAAAGCAAAGGTATTGCTCAAGGTGACACCACGACGATCTTCTTTGGCATTTCTTAGTGCTGTATTACGAAGAGTGGTATTACCCGAGGCATTGTTATCATAAGGTTCATTGGGGTAACCACCTGCCGTGTAGGTGTCACTGACGGTATCCGTTCTCCAGACACTGGCATACAAATCGACCCAACGATTGGTTTCAGGGTTGAGCTCGTATTCGACGTTATACGCTTTTGCTTTTACTTCACTTAATGGCCATTGCGGCACACCTTCATCGACAGCTCTTTCCCATGAAATTCGTGACGGGAATATTTCGCCATAGGTAGTGGATGTATCGCGGTAACCAAATGAGAGGCTGTGGTTATCACTGAATTTGAACTTGGCTTTTGCTAACCAGGATTCCATTTCGCTTGAAGTATTGGGCAGTTCATCCCCTGGCTTATAGATGTTGGCCATATCAGGAATCATATTGTCTTGAAGATTATCCGAACCACGAGAGTAGAAACCATCCTGATGTTTCCCTGCGAAATGGTTACCTTTCTTGCGGTAAGCGTAAGCCCCCATGAGATCAAATGCCTCCTGACGGGTACCAACAGCCAGACGATAAGCATAGTCATCAAAATAGTCTTGCCCACCTGAATGGGGTTCGACATAGAGCGTTGGATCGTAGATATCACCTTGAGCATTAAAACCGGGAATATCGGTGTAGGACTTGCCACTGGATAAACGTGGCACACTCGCATCGACTGCATTATTGCTGCCTTCGAGTTTAAGTTCGCCGCCGAATGCTTCACCTGGTTTTAGGATGTCATCCACACTAAGTGTGCTAGCCACTATGGCACCGCCGATACCGCTATGAACATTACGTTCAAGGTTGGGGCCTTTTATCGCTTTGATATTACCGATGAGATTAGGGTCGATATAACTCCGGTTATTGGCACCGTTATAACCACGCCAGATAGTAATGGCCTGTTCCGTGCCATCTATCGTTAATGGAACACGGCCGGGGCCCTGAATGCCACGGATATTAGGATCAATCCCGCCACTGTTACGGGCATCGGCGCTGTAAACATTAAGCATGCCACTGAGCATATCGGCGGGTGATGAACCTTTGAATCGCTCTAACTCTTGTTTACCGACATAGGTGCTGGAGATGTTTTTATCAAATACATCGTTATAACCAATGGTGTCTTGGGTAAACAGCATCGTGTCACCCACAATGTCGATTTTTCCTAAATCCACACTGCTTTCATCTTCAGAAAGGCTGAGAGTGGGAACGGGTTCAATACGATAGCTGCCATCAGGCTGTTGGACGGCGGTTAGCCCCGTACCAGCCAGTAAGGTTTGCAGACCTTGATGTGCGGTATAGTCACCCACCAAGCCATTGCTGTGTTGATGATTGACCAAAGAGGAGTCAACATACAGGGCGATGCCCGCATTGAGGCCAAATTGACGTAAGACCTGGTCAAGGCTTCCTGCCGACAAAGAAAAAGACTGAACATCCGTGTTGCTGTCTTGTGCATAAACGTACTGGCTGACACCGGCAAACAGGCCAGTGGCAGCACACATATTAAGTGTGATGAATAAAGTGGGAAGTCGTAAAAAACGACGTAACGGCATGTTTCAGTTCCTTCAGTATTTATTAGTCAGTAAAAGTGGTTTGTACTTGTAATACCGAACGTGGAATGAAAACCCGTAATAATAATTATTCGCATTAACCGGTTGTTAGACGAGTTGATGTATATGAAGTGATTATCCATCTGTTTTAAAAGGGAAATTTAAGCGGGGTGATTAGCTGGAAAAGTCGCTAATGACACAAAAAATTAAGATGTTAAGGGTTTGATTGTGACCCAGTAGGGGGTGAAGTAACTGACTTTCACCGGCAAAATCTCACTGAGCTGTTCCAGTACTCGATCTGTATCTTGCACAGAAAAAATACCGGTAATCGTTAAACGTTTGAGTTCGGGGCTAACTCGAACAATACCTGTGCGATATCTCGCTAGTTGTTGCACAAATTCATTTAACGGCATATCTGCCACAGCGAGTTTACCTTGCTGCCATAAGTTAGAGGCAGGATCCGCCTGAAATGGCTGAGCGAGTTGCAGGGCTGAAAAGGTAACGCCTTCCCCAGCAGGAATAATAGTGTGTGAATTCGGTGTTTCTCTTGGTGTCATTCTGACTCGGCCTTCAAAGACCGTTAACTGTGTTTCTAACTCAGATTGCTGCACATTAAAACGTGTACCGAGCGGCTCTAGCAATCCATCTCGACTAACAATGGTGAGAGGGCGGGGATCTTTACCGGTATCAATCGCGATTTCACCGTAGTGCAATATGATTTTGCGTGTGTCGGCATCATAATCGACATCAACTTTGCTATCCGTATTCAGCGCTAACGTTGTGCCATCCGTCAGTTGCCAATGACGAATCTCGCCCTTTGCCGTGGCATATCGCGTGCCAGGCACGGATAAAGGCTGCCAGTGCTGAACACCCATTGCACCCACCCCCACGCCAATACCGACGACGGTGAGCAGTTGACGACGACTCATACCCTGGCGATGCTGTAATACTTGACTACCAACTCGTCTGTCGGGCACAGCATTGAATTGCTGCTGAAGATTAACAACTTGTTGCCATGCTTTTTGATGGATAGGATCTGCATCAAGCCAGTCTTGAAAGGCCTGCTTATCCTGCTCAGACACATCATCTGCCCAGAGCCTTGCCGCCCAGACGCAGGCTTGATTGATAGGATCTGAATTCGTCAGTGCTTGAGTCATAAAGCACGGTCTCTTGGAACAACCGTCACCCAATAACGTGTGCGAGACTGAATAGACACGGGCAGCGCTTGTGCCATTTGTTGCAAGGCTTTATCGGTATCATTAAGTGGAAAAACGCCACTGACTTTGAGATCAGCAACCGTTGCATCACAGCGTAAAGTGCCGGAACGATAGCGTGATAACTCATGAATAAATTCAGACACGGGCATTTGCTCTGCTACCAGCTTATGCTGAGTCCAACTGGTGATGGCAGGGTCCGCTTTAACGGCTTCTGCTAACTCAAGCTGATTAAACCGAATCCTTTCGCCAGCATTTAAGGTGAGTTTTTGTTGTGCATGATGGATCAACACGCTGTCCTGAACAACGGTGACCTCGGTTGAATCGGCATTTTGTCGGACATTAAATTGTGTGCCCAGGGCCTCAATTTTCCCTTGATCTGTCACCACAATAAATGGCTGACCAGCAAACTCAGCTGCATGACCCGTGGTAATAAACACTTCACCGTGTTTGAGATGAATCAGACGTTGTTTGCCATTAAACTCAACATCAATAGCCGTATCGGTATTGAGTCTAAGATGACTGCCATCGGCTAACTGCACAGCACGCGTTTCACCGATACCAGTGCTGTAATCAGACATCGCCTGTTGCCAGAGTTGTGTTTTTTGCAGGCCATAACCCACACTGGCAGAGCCGATGAATATTCCCACCCATTGTAAAAACTGACGACGACTGCTGGTCGGTGTTGCAGTGAGTAAGTTACTGTTGGCAGCATGTTCTGGGAGGCGATCAAAACTTTCAGCCATGGACGTTAAAATTTGCCAGGCTTTTTCATGCTCCGGGTTTTGCTGACGCCAGTGTTCACAAGCTTGTTTATCCTCCGGGCTGACATCATCTGCCCAGAGCCTGGCCATCCACGCGGCAGCTGTGTCGATGATATCGGGCTGTGGATATGAAGAAGAACTCATGTTGATGCTTTCAAACTATGGAGATAACAGGCTGTTAATGCCTTGGCTACATACTTTTCTACAGAAGACACAGACACATTCATCTTCGTGGCAATCTCTTTGTAACTCAGGCCATCCAGCTTTCTCATCAAAAAAGCCTGACGCACATGCGTAGGTAAGGCTTGCAGCATCTGGTCAATTTCCAACAAGGTTTCTACCACAATATGTTGGGTTTCTGCGCTGGGTGCTTCCTGCTCCGGCAATAAACGAACAGTCTCAAGATAAGCGCTTTCAATTTGCCGACGACGAAATAAATCAATCATCAGGCTTTTGGCGATACGTGTCAGATAGCGTCGCGGCTGATCATCTGTTGGCAATGAGTTAGAAAGTATCACTTTGAGGTAAGTATCGTGAGCGATATCAGCGGCACTGTGTTCACATCCCAAACGACCACGCAGCCAGCGATGTAACCAGCTATGGTGCTCACGATATAAGGTGTCGATATTGTGTTGAGACATGAGTGGAAAACAATGACTTACATTTGATAATGAGATACATTATCGTTTAAAGGTCGCCTGATCAAGTTTTTTTACGTTTCGCTTTTCTGGTGATGACTCTCCTCAAAGTGTCATGGAAAGCATGTCTTTAAATGGAAAAGTTATTTATTTTCAGTCTGTTAAAAATTATTTCATCAATACTGAAAAAAACATTACGGATTTGCTTTGTTCAATCGAAGTACAGGTAAAGACACTTTATTCACTATGAGGTTGATATGTCCTACCTGAAAACATCGCGTCCACATCGACACGTATTTAAAACCTTGCCTCTCAGCATGATGATGGCTGTGGCTATTGGTTCAGCTGTTGTTGCTACACCTTTCCAAGTTCATGCTGAAAACGTTCAGACCACTACACAGGCCTTTAATATTCCGGCGGGGCCGCTTGATCAAGTGCTAAATCGTTTTGCTTTGGCTGCGAATATCGATCTGTCAGTGAACTCACAAATCACAGCCAATAAACGCAGTCGTGGTCTGGATTCCACTGTTGATGTGCAAATGGGATTACAGCGCTTGTTATCACCGCATGGCCTGGTCGCCGTTAAAACATCAGCGACCAGCTATACCGTTAAACAAATTACAGACAGTTCAGAAGACGGTGTAGATTTACCTGTGGTCAACATTGATGCTGATGGCATGAGAGAAACTGCCATAAGTCCAGTGGATGGCTATTTAGCCACACGTAGTGCCTCAGCCACCAAAACCGATACACCACTGATTGAAACGCCTCGCTCTGTGACGGTGGTCACAGCGGATCAAATCAAAGATCGTAAAGTGCAAACCGTTGAAGATGCTGTAGCGTATGCTGCTGGTGTGCAGATTGGTGGTTCGGGGTATGACCCACGCTTTGATCAGATTACGATTCGTGGATATGAGGTGACGACCAATGCCGATTACCGTGATGGTTTACGTCAAACCAATACCGGCTGGTTATCGTATTTCAGAACAGAACCGTATGGTTTGGAACGTATTGAAGTCGTGAAAGGACCTGACTCTGTTTTATTCGGGCAGATCAGCCCGGGTGGTTTGGTCAACCGCGTGAGTAAGCGCCCCACAGCAGAAACTATTCGTGAAGTGGAGGTTCAGGCAGGTACTGATGATCACTACCAAGGCCAGTTTGATTTTGCCGGTAAATTGGGTGACACCGATGAGTGGACTTATCGGGTAGTCGGCTTGGCGCGAAACAGTGATTCAGATATTCGGGGCGTGATTGATGATAATGTCTACTTCGCACCGTCTCTGACCTGGCGTCCTAATGACGATACCAGTCTGACATTGTTAGCTCAGCGTCAGCGTTATGAAACGGCAGGGTCTCCACGTCCATTTCAGCTACCTTCTGGTGAACTGACGGATTTCTGGTCGGGTGATGAAGACTTTGACAAGCTTTTGCAAACACAAACCTCTATTGGTTATGAGTTTGAACACCGTTTTAATGACACCTTCACTGTCAGACAAAATGCCAGATATAGCTATATTGACACGACTAATCAATACACAAGTTCATCCTTAGCGGCGGATAGTCATACCCTGAATCGCACAGCAATAGGTGTCTATGAAGATATGCATAACACTGCTATTGATACTGCTGTGGAAAGTCATTTTTCCACAGGTCAGCTGACGCATACATTACTCACCGGTTTGGATTTTTATCAGGTTAATAGTCGTGTGAAGTATGCCTATGGTGCTGCACCATCGATTGATATGTGGAACCCTGATTATCACCAATCCATTGCGAAACCGACTACATTGTATTCATTCGGTAATACCAAAACAGAAAACGAGCAGTTTGGTTTATATGTTCAAGATCAAATCAGCCTCGACAAATGGCGTGTGACTTTAGGACTGCGCCACGATTGGGTAGATAAAGATGCATACAACTACTTCAGCGGTATTTGGACAGACATAGATGATGAAAAAACCACGGGTAGTGCTGGTTTATTGTATGCATTCGATAACGGCATCAGCCCCTACATCAGTTATGCCACGTCATACATTGCACAGTTTAGTACCAATGCTTACGGCTCAAACTATAAACCAACCGAAGGTGAGCAGTGGGAAGCAGGAATAAAATATCAGCCGGTCGGCTATCAGAGTTTCTTCACGGCCAGCGTGTTTAACTTAGTTGAGAGCAACGTGCTGACACAAGATCCCAATGATATCAATAACAAGATTCAAAAAGGGCGAACGCCGTGTTCAAGGCTTGGAGTTAGAAGCCAATATGAACTTTGATTTTAGTCTGAATCTGGTCGCGAGCTATACCTACCAAGACGCCAAAATCACCGAAAGTAATGACGGTGATGAAGGGAATCAATTTACTGGTGTGCCAAGACATCTCGCTTCCTTCTGGGGTAACTATGATGTGACCCATGACCTGCAAGCTGGATTAGGTGTCCGTTATGTCGGCGAGTCATATAGTAATACCGAGAATACCGATAAAAATGAATCTTACTCGATTGTAGAAGCAAGAACGTCTTATAGTCTGGATCAGTGGGTGAGGGGAGCAACACTTGCCGTGAATGCCTCTAACTTGTTTGATAAAGAATATGAGGTGTGTGAAGCGGGCTACTGCTATCGAGGGATCGGTCGTAAGGTCATCGCCAGCTTTAATTACAACTGGTAAGTCTGATGTTGAGATTAAGACAGATACTTAAATTTCTCATCATCATATGCTGCTACCTGCCTTTGCAGGTAGTGGCTCAGTCCGTTTCATTACCTGCCACTGAGCAGTTCACACTGAAAAACAAAGCAGGGCAGGATTATCAGATTATGGTGAGTTTGCCTAAAAACCAAACGCCAGCTAAACCGATGCCGGTGCTATACATATTAGATGGTAACTCCGTGTTTGCTGCCTTTCATGATGCTAAGCGAATGGAATCAGACTATGCAGACACACTGATTGTGGCGGTGGCCTATCCCACCGATAAGCCGTTTGATTTTTATCGACGTTCTTATGACTTTTCACCACCTGTACCCAAAGAAGTGAATGACCCACCTCAAGGTGGGCAGGATGAATTTGTCGACTTCTTAAAAAACATCTTACAGCCCGAAATCGCTCGTCGTTATGACATTCACCAAGAACGGCAATCATTATATGGTCATTCTTTCGGTGGCATGTTCACACTCTATGCGATTTACACCCAGCCAACCTTATTCCAACATTACATCGTCTCCAGCCCCAGCTTGTGGTGGGCAAGCCGTTACCTTATAACGCATGAGAGAACCTTCATGAAACAAGTGAAAGCGGGTGAAGTATCACTCGTCGATAAAAGCCTGTATCTGCTGGTGGCAGAGGGCGATGACGTGCAGGAACGGCAGGATATTGAACTGCTGGCAGACCGAATGAAAGCCCTGTCGGCCTATGGTTTCCGAAGTGCCTATTACCTCCAAGAAGACGAAGATCATATGTCCTTACCCATCACCATTGCTCATCGTGTTTTACGACAAGCGTTTAATCCAAGGCTTCGTTAAGTCATTTGTTTGGTAACATCAGGTTATAAGCTGATTGATGGTAATAGCTGGCAGGACAGCCCGTAACGTAGATGATATCTTCATCAACTATGTCTTCTCCAAAATGGATGAGAATGTCTTCATTAATAGGGTTACAGATTTTTGACCACATTTTCTGGTGATGTGGCCACGACCGGAAAGCTAAGTTCTGTGGCTATTCTCTCGGCGCGATATTTTGCATCAGCTACAGATCTGCTATGTCTATCGTCGCCAAATTCTTGGTATTCAGCAGCGATCTCATACACCGTATCCGCTCCTAAATATTTACTTAGTGTAAGTAAGTGTGGCGTCAGGTGATTAGAGCCTTCTCTTATTCCACCTTTTTGAAAACCGAACTCTCCACTAGAGGTCACGATAATCAATGTCTTTCCAGAAAGTAGTGGCTGTAATGGGGAATCTCCTCGTGCGAGATCGAAATCAAACGTTTTGTCTATACGTACAATTTGATCGAACCATGCTTTTAGCTGAGCAGGCATGCCGTAGTTATACATGGGAGAAGATATCAAGATAATATCGGCTGCTACCACTTCAGCGATCAGTTTATCTGATAATGCCAGCGTCTCTTTCTGTGCTGGGGTCCTCTTTTCCTCAGGTGTAAACACAGCGCCAATCCAATCCTGAGTGATGAAGTCAGGAGGGTTTACGCCAACATCACGATAGGTATATTCATCTATAGGACGATTCTTTCTCCATGTATCAATAAATCGGATAGCAATATTTTTTGATATGGAGTTGTGATCTGGATTTGGGTTGGTAGTAGCTCTAACGCTCGAATCTACATGTAATAGTGTACTCATAGTGATGACCTTAGTTGATTAATGATAGGTACTATTCTGAGAGCCTTTCTAGCGTTGTACAAACGAAAAAGTTACACTAATAGATGATTTTAAATCATCTATTTAGTCAAGCGGCTAATGGTTTATTAGGAGGTTAAATTTGCAGGTATCGTTACAGGCGTTGAAAGCTTTTGAGTCGGCTGCGCGTCAAGGAAGCTTTAAGTTAGCTGCAGAAGAACTGGCATTGACACCGACAGCCATTTCTCACCACATTAGCAATCTGGAAAGTCGGTTAAATGTCAATTTGTTTCATCGACAGGGAAGGCGAATTTCACTCACAGAAACAGGCAAACTATTAGCGAGAGCAACCACGGACGGGTTTTTGAAAATTGATCATGCTCTGGAATACGTCGCAAAGGTTGGCACTACGGTCAGAGTGACAACTACATCATCATTAGCGGCTATGGTGTTGATTCCTTACCAGTATGAATTTGAACAAAACAACCCAGGTATTTCGATGGAGATATCGACTGGCGAATCACTCGATAATCAATCACATACTATTCCCATTCGGTTCGGTGATATTTCAACTGTTGAAGATTTTGATGTCATTAGAACGGAGTCATTCGATATATTTGGTACTTATGGAGTCGCGCCTGCTTCTTGGTTTAATGAACCCATTACAGTGTATACAACGCAATGGAAGAATAAATCATTACCCAAGCCTCCATTAGACACTTGGTTGAAGGCAAATGGATTGGAAGGGGCCAATATTAAACTTAAAAAATTTGATCAAGAACTGTTCGGGATTCAGCAGGCTATGGCTGGAAATGGGCTAGTATTCTGTTCTACGACGCTCGCGAATAGATTGTTGAAATCTAATCTTCTACAACAATACAAAACGACACCCGTTCAGTCAGAACTTTGCTATTACATACCGAATAAGAATCATTTTCAAACTAGAAGTGCAGTCAGATTTATAAATTGGATTGAAGATATTTTGAATCAATAATTCGTACAAACAATCCTCAACTGATGATTTTAAATGCTGGGTGCTGAGAAAGTATGGAGCCGAATAATAAACGGTTTATTTAATATTTTTTTCATAAATACACTATTGGTGAGAAATCGGAGTTCATCATGAAAAATTTCGAAATCCGTAAACTTCTAGTCAGTGATGACAGCGAGGCTAGAGAACAGTTCGAGAGGGATATTTCTAATGAAATTGATGAGCTCTCAGATTTATTCGCTGACTCCTTACAGAATCTTAAAGAGTCTGATTGTGCTAAAGATGAGTCTACGAGAGCTGGAATAGTATCTGGATATCTACACTTGGCTATAGAGTCTGCTGTCACAGCAACACAATTACTTTCCTTAGGTCATATCGCGCCAGCCGGAAATTCTATGCGCATCTCCTATGAGTCTTTATGCATTGCAGCTCTGATGCGAAAGAATATTAAAGTTACCGTTTTAAATGGAAAATATAAGTTCGATTTCTACAATGACTTTATGGATAAGCGTCCTCATGCTAGAGCTGATAAAGTAGTTGCTCTAGTTCTTAAAAATAATAAGTTGCTTTCTATTTCAGACAAAGGTTGCGAGTTTCTGAAAGCAGCAAGAGATTTTTACAATGCCTACAGCCATGCCAGCCATTTGTTTGTTCACTCGAAAATAAAACCGTCAACAAAGCAAATGTATATCGCTGGTGGCTACGATTCTGAGAGAAAATCAGATTTTGAGAGCCAGCTTAAATATATAGTTACATATTGTAAAAACATTAAAACTTGGGTTACATCCATAGCCTACAACGTTCCTAGCTAGATAACTGAGGTGGCGACACACCTTATACTTCATCAATAGGTTAAGGTGTTTGATTTCAATAACTGGAGTCATGTCAAGAACTATTAAGACCAGCCTTGCGACACCGTGGCCGAATAGCGAAAAGTAAGGTATTTTTGTACTGACCCTAAATATTTAATCTGTTTCCCTGACTGAATTATAAAAGGAGTTGAAACGATGCCGGCACATAATATTTTTATCATCAGTGTGACACTACTGTTAGCGAGCATCGGCACCGTGCATGCAGACCTTTTTAATGTGGAATTACGTAAGGCTTATGCACAATGTAAAACAGCGCAAAAAGCATGTGAAACTATCTGCAAACAGGCTGTCATCGCAAGAAAGAAAGCTGCGGCTGATGCCGAAGATAAAACCCAACAATGCATTGCCGAGCATGGTCAGCAATTTCCCGAATCAGTCATCAAGCAGAAAAGTGAAGGAGCGTTGATAGATGGGTTCGCTTGGATGTCAGATGTCACTGGTACCTATATGCGACCAGGCCGAGGCCTATCATATATAGTTGATGCGCCAGGTAATCAAGACTGGGCAAAACATTGCAAGGGAGAAGCCAGAGTCAACCCTGAAAATGCTCAGCAGGTTAAAACCACATTAAGAAATTCACCCAGAGTCATCCCCAGAAAAACGATGGTGAAACTTAGCAAAATTCAATATTACACAGGCCGCGGCCAAACTAAATGCGTGTTTTCTAAAATTGAAGTATTGGAATAGATTCTGCAAAACTCAGTTAAGGCAGATGCTATAGGATCAGGGTGTTTGATTTTATCTTCAACAATATTCTTTTGCTGGTGAATAATAGCGATGAGGAGAAATAACTAATAGCATCAGTGAATTAATATCTGTACATTCCCAGTAAAACCCTATACTGTGTACTCAGCTCGAAAGTAAGACTTTTATTTATACTCTCCATCTCGTTGTTTTATTCGTAATTCCCCGTCCTGAAGTTTCTAGATTCCAGCTCGTTTTCACGCTATTCACGCCTCTAGAGGCATTTTTATATTTAAAATTCAGGTAATTATTATGTCAAACACAGTTAATGGAACAGTAAAGTGGTTTAACGAAGCGAAAGGTTTCGGTTTTATCGAACAAGAGTCTGGAGCAGACGTATTTGCCCATTTCAGTGCTATTACTAGCTCAGGTTTCAAAACCTTAGCAGAAGGCCAAAAAGTTGAGTTCACTGTAACTCAGGGCGCAAAAGGACCACAAGCTGAGAACATCGTAGCTGTATAAGCTCGTTCTCGGTCAAAAAAAAGGGCAAGTCCTCAAGGACTTGCCCTTTTTTTTGGAAGTTAAATTGTCTCATTTATTGCTTTGCCCATTATGGTCGCTTTTTCTACTATGTTTCGATCCGGTCTTACACATGATGTAGCTAAAAACTTTTAAGGTTATTTACTGAATCATTGTGGCGAGCTAAAATTAAATTATTATTGTTTTACGATAATTCTTTATTCCAAAAAAATAATTTATAGGTTAAAGTCAACACTCATTTAAAAGTTTGAAGGCTTGTGCTATGAAGAATAAAACCAACCAAGATCGTATTTCACATTTTAGTGCTCAACTAAAACGGCTATTAACCACTTTTATTATTCTAATTCCAACCCTTACACTCGCTTATTGGTTATTTTTTAATAGCTTGCAAGCTGCTGGTTTCGTCATTGAATTACCTGTTGAAATCACGACTGAAATTGATTTAATAACTCGATTGTTAGCTTTTTTGGTTTGTTTACTGCCGATCACTGTAGCGTTATATGCCGCTGTCCAATTGAGAAGACTCTTTAGTCTTTATCAGCAAGGCATCATCTTCTCTTATGACAATGTCATCTGCTTTAAGCGTATGGGATTAGCTTTACTGGCTTGGGTGATAGTAGGCACTATATCCGATACTTTGCTCAGCTTAGCTTTGACCATTCAAAACCCTGTTGGGGAACGATTACTCACCATAGGATTTGGCTCTTCTGAGATGACCACTTTAATTACTGGCTCTGTGATATTAGTGATTTCTTGGGTAATGAAAGAGGCTGTAGAAATGAAACACGAACAGGAATTTACCGTTTAATATGAGTATCGTTATTAACGTCGATGTGATGCTGGCCAAACGTAAGATGAAATCAAACGAACTGGCGAAACGAGTTGGAATTTCTGAGCAAAACCTTTCCATACTGAAAACTGGCAAAGCAAAAGCTATCCGTTTATCAACACTTGATGCTATTTGCACAGCTCTTAACTGTCAGCCTGGTGACTTGCTGGAATATCACCCTGAAGAAGAATAGCTGGGGTCATAAGGTGATGTCGTCAGTCTACTTTATATTTCTATTTGTAGGGACATGTTATGACTTGAGCGTCATAGCCGTATAACCTCGTTCTCGATCATAAAAAAGGGCAAGTCCGTAAGGATTTGCCCTTTTTTTTGGCGCTTTATAAACCGTTTGTGGTGAATTACTTCTGTGTATAGTTATCAAACCGAGCGATATATTCTTCAAGGTTTTGATTGAGCATTTCGGCATAACGCTGAGTGAAGTATTCAATAGCCGCTTGTTTTTCGGCTTGCAGGTTTTCTGCGTTTTCAACGGAACGGGCGACGCTGAAAGCATTAAAACGGGCGGCTGAAAAGAGAACGGCTGTATTAACGTCTTCTACAGAACTTTCAGCTGCTTGCTGATTGGCAATCGCGACGAACTCATCGACACGTTCTTGAAATGTTTTGCTTGGTGAATTTTCACTCATTCTTTTTCTCTCATTGGTTTTATAGGTTTGAAATGTATTGTCTGTAGCTAAGGCGTTTTTATTATTTATATCTGAGCTATTTGAACGGAGACATCATAGCAGATAGAAAACATGATAAAACCTTTGCCGCTATAGGGATAACCTGTCCTGTCCAACTAATTGCGAGCGTTCATGAGTATCAAGCAGACAGAGGCTTTGATACATTATCTATTATGGGATGGCTTTTCCAACACAAGGCCATTAAGTAAAACAATTAAGGGAGCATCTGTTGCCCGAACTAAAAATAGTAGGCTTGTTTCTTGTGACGGCTTTAGCAGAAATTATTGGCTGTTACCTGCCGTACCTTTGGCTACGTGAGGGAAAATCCATTTGGCTGCTAGTGCCTGCTGCACTCAGTCTTTCTTTGTTTGCCTGGTTGTTGTCTTTGCATCCAACGGCAGCCGGTCGCGTGTATGCCGCTTATGGTGGGGTATATATTTTCATGGCTATTTTATGGTTATGGGCTGTAGATGGTATTCGTCCTACCGTATGGGATATGGTTGGTTCTGGCGTGGCATTGTTGGGTATGGCGATTATTATGTTCGCACCACGAGGCTCCTAAAGACTGAGTTTTAACTCGCTTGCTTGATTACCGTTATTTGATGTTATCAATGAACAAATCAAGCTTAAAAATGCTCAGGCCAGGGCCTTTGCCAATGCTTTTATTCAAATTACATATAAAGTTGAGTATCAGTAACTTTGATAAGTTATGACACAAGTTCAAATATTCTGAGCGATACGCCATAACACACCACTTGGATCGTAGAGAACAAAGTCGAGCATCCCCCAAGGTTGTTCGGTGACAGCCGATATTTCAACCTTATACTTGTCTGTTATCCCAGCTTCGATAATGTGTTGATGCCAAGACTGCACGTCTTCCACAAGCAGGTGCATCATCAAATTTTCAGCCAGCGTTTGGTCATAAAAATTCTGAAGTAGAAAACTACAGTTACCGTGATAGAAGTAGGTCACACCAGCGGTATCAGATGCCTGCGTGAAGTCAAGGTCAGCATAAAAGGCTTGAGAGATTTCATAGTCTTTAGCCGGAATAAATGCTTTGATTTCAATGGTGTTCATATTTGCCATGGCTAACTGTTCCTTATTAAGGATGAGTCTGTAGGCTTATCGCTTTGATAATTTGATAGCGATACCGATGATACACATCACGAGCCAGACGATATAGCTAGGTAGCCAAGATGCATTCCAAGCTTCAGAAAAGACCATGGCTGCTGGTTGATTGAGATAAAAGTTGGCTAAAAGATTAAGTAATAAAACAATCATTAGACCGATAAGGCCGATCGTTAAGAGCATGTTTTTCCGTTTCATTATTTTCATCCTTGTGGAGAGTTTATTCGTCTATCGAACGGACTTTTTGTGCGATAAGGAAAGTGTGTAATTCCGGATATTGATCATATTCCAGATGCAGACACTGACAACCTAGTTTCATTAATAATGCCAAAAAGCCATTCGTACCTAAACTGGAGTAATACACTTCTGGTCCCATGAAATCATCTGTATGTTCGCCGGGTTCATTCGTGCCGCCAAATGAAAAAATCAATATGCCGCCCATGTTCAGGCTGTTAACCAGCTTAGTTAATACAGGCTTTTGTTGCCCCAGTGGAATATGCCAAATGCTATCCCAGGCGGTAATGAAGTCGTAGCAGTTCTCAATCTCCCATTTGCAGATATCTTCATGGTGAAATGTCACTTCTGGATGACGCTGTCTGGCAAGGTCGATCATTTTGCTGGAAATATCGACACCTTCAACGTGAAATCCTTCTGTTTGAAGGAGGTCGATAAAACGTCCGGTACAACCACAGCCAACATCCAGTGCATTACCTCGATGGTCAGTAAAACTGATAGCACGCTTATGCGCTTCGATACCGTTATTTCTTTTAAAGTCCTTGCTTTGCCAGAGGTGGGTAATGGTGTCGTAGGCTTTGCCAATATCGTCTGGATTCATATGAGAGTAGGTCACAATTTATTGGCTTTTGTGTATTCCTCAATAAACTCATTAATGAGGAATTCAACACTCTCATACAATTCATCCATGTCGGCGATATCTTTGGCATATCGTCCCCAGACAAACCCGTCTTTGCTATAGCATTTTCCATTAACGCGATAGGACATGGTTCTGCTGAAATCGAGATAAAGCAGAAATTCACCCGCATGCACTTCAACACGTAAAAATAGCTGAGCATCATCACGTGGGCTTTGCTGAATATTAGCAGCGTATAACTGACTATCGATGATGGCTTCCAGCTCACTCTCATCAACACTATCCGGCTCCACGGTATACACCACATAAAGCTGATCTGGTTTAGTTATTTCAAGGCCTGTACCAGTGTTTGCCATAACGGAAGAAGCCTGTAGTATAAGACTGACTATGAAGAAAAAAGGCAGGAAGCGTTGGAGTGTTGGGTTTGTCATTTAAGCGCTCAATATCAATTGATGGTATTGGATTCATTGCTGAGTTTGATGATAACAGAGCGTGCCAAGCTTGCGAATTTTAGCGGTTCTTTTTGAAGAACGTTATCAATTATTCCGAATCATTCATCTGTCCTGTTATGGCGTTATATATCCAGCTAAGCTATCGGCTACCTGTAAGAATCGAGTGGTTTTTTTTATGAATACTGTGTGGATGTCAGCATTAAGAATATCCATCATTTACGTGATTATTGGTGGCATATGGATAATCACTTCCGACCAGGCTCTTTCATATTTTTTCAGTGATAAACAAACACTTGTTGAGCTACAAACTATAAAGGGCTGGTTCTTTATTATCGCTACGGGTCTCATTCTTTTCTGGCTAGTTTATCGTCAGTTGAGAAATATGAATGAGGCTGAAGAGCGCTTACGCTATGCGCTGAATGCTTCTGGTGATGGCGTTTGGGACTGGGATGTGCCTTCAAGCAAGGTGTGGTACTCCAAGCAGCTGCAAACAATGCTTGGCTATGCCGATGGGGAATTCAGTAACAGCCTTGATGAATGGTCGAGTCGTGTTCATCCGGATGATCTGGCGTTGGTGATGGAAGATTTACAGCGTCACCTTGATGGTAAAACAGATTGTTATATCAATGAGCACCGCATGCGCTGTAAAAATGGGCATTACAAGTGGATTCGTGATAGTGGACTGGTGATTACTCGTGATGAACATGGGAAACCTATACGCCTTGTCGGTACACACGCTGACATAACCACCCGTAAAGAAGCAGATGAAAAACTCAAGCTGGCCAATACGGTATTTACCCATGCTTATGAAGGGATTTTAGTCACTGATACTGATAATAAGATTATCGAAGTCAATGACGCTTTCACTAGA
Organism: Methylophaga sp. UBA2513; assembly: GCF_002341285.1. Taxonomy (NCBI): domain Bacteria; kingdom Pseudomonadati; phylum Pseudomonadota; class Gammaproteobacteria; order Thiotrichales; family Piscirickettsiaceae; genus Methylophaga; species Methylophaga sp. UBA2513. Next base: position 288,047 of record NZ_DDNT01000007.1, read on the forward strand.
ATCACGGGCTACAGCAGAGAAGATGTTATTGGTAAGAGCCCTAAACTCCTTCAGTCAGGTAAACATTCTCCAACGTTCTATGAAGAGATGTGGCATTCAATTAAGACGGAAGGCTATTGGTCTGGTGAGGTCTCAAACATACACAAAAATGGACAGCCATTTATAGAAATGCTGACGATCAGTGAAATTCGTGATGCAGATGGTAACGCCGTTAACTATGTGGCCTTGTTTTCAGACATCACACATATTCGTGCACAACAGATAGCACTTGAGCGACTGGCAAGTTATGACCCATTAACCTCACTGACCAACCGTATCTTACTGGCTGATCGTCTCAAGCAATCCATGGTACATTGCCAACGTCATCAACAATTATTGGCGGTGGCCTTTATTGATTTAGATGGCTTCAAGCAGGTCAATGACACTTATGGTCATGAAGTCGGCGATAAACTTCTGGTCACTATTTCTAATCGTATGAAAGCGGCGTTACGAGAGGGCGATACCCTTGCTAGGATTGGTGGGGATGAATTTATCGCCGTACTCACCGAGCTGAATGTGTTTGAAGACTGTGAATCGGTGATTGAGCGTCTGTTAACGGCATCCTCTGAGCCTATTTCTATTGATGATAAAACCTTTTCAGTGTCTGCCAGTATCGGGGTGACGTTATTTCCAGAAGACAGTGTGGATGCCGACATTCTCATGCGTCATGCTGATCATGCTATGTATACAGCTAAGCAGTTGGGTAAAAATCGCTATCACCTATTTGATGTGAATCAGGATGATGCCATCCGCTTACATAGAAAACAGTTGCTGGATATTGAGTTAGCACTGAAAAACGATGAATTTGTCATGCACTTCCAACCCATCGTCAATATGAGAACGGGCTCGGTGATTGGTTTAGAGGCCCTGCTTCGCTGGCAGTCACCTGAGGAAGGCTTGTTAACACCAGGTGCGTTTTTGCCCTACATAGAAAACAATCCCATCAGTGTTAATTTGGGTGAATGGGTTATCCATGCAGTCCTGAAACAAATCAGCCAGTGGCAAGCAGCACAGGCCACTATGCCAGATATAATCAGTATTAATATTTCAGCTCTACAGATTGGGCAGACTAACTTTGCTGATAGATTAGCCTCTCTGCTGAATGCTTATCCTGAGGTAGACCCGCATAAAATTGAACTGGAAGTTTTAGAAACCAGCGCCTTAGAAGACATCCAGAATGTATCAAATACAATGAATGCCTGTGCCCAGCTAGGTGTGAAATTCGCAATTGATGATTTTGGGACAGGCTATTCATCACTGACATACCTCAAGCATTTACCGGCGGAAATCATCAAAATAGATCAAAGCTTTGTGCGTGACATGCTGATTGACGAAGATGATCTGGCTATTGTGAAAGGCGTTATCGGTCTGGCAAATGCCTTCCAGCGAGGCGTCATAGCCGAAGGCGTGGAATCTGCCGAACATGGAAAAGCCCTATTAGAACTTGGCTGTGAGCAAGCTCAAGGGTTTGGTATTGCGAAACCGATGCCAGCAGAGCGTGTGCCCGAGTGGATAGAAGGATGGAAACCACAGTGGTGAGTACCCAATGTTATTCAGACATCCTATCCTCACGAGTTCACTATCTGTTTTGGCTGGCTGAGTGACAGCCTATCTTTAATTATTAATGCTCTCGCTCACTTAGTTTTCAATCTCAAGAAATTCAAACGAGCCGTATCACCATTTTGATACAGCTTTTTTTATCTACTTATTGCGAAATCGTTCGCACCGCACATTATTTCGTCTATTCCTTCATTAATTTCAATTAGGAGATGAGCGTTTTTTTCCTGTCTTTAAACTTCAACTAGTTCCATTCCTTGCTTTAAATAGGTAAATGAAATACCTTATTAAAAAGGCGGGATTTGATAGCTGATGCTATGTTTTTATAAAGTCATTTTATTAAACAGAAACAAAGTGTTAACTGTTGTTCTCAATAGAGAAATATATTGATTGACGCGCAGCTGTCGACTTGTTAACTCAGTCATTCCGTCATTTACTCGGTATTCAATAAAGCCTTGCTCAGGGTATAGGCGCCATCTCACAAAGGAGTGACTGATGACAAACGTAAAAAAACTCTGGTTATTTCTCGCTTTCTTATTGTTTGTGTCTTTTGGGGTGCTGATATGGAGTGGTAATCAGATTTACCAGCAAGCGCCACCTATGCCCGAAAAGGTCCTCACTTCTGATGGTCAGCTACTTTATAGCCGCGCTGAAATTGAAAAAGGACGACAAGTCTGGCAGTCCTTTGGCGGAATGCAACTTGGCTCAATCTGGGGACACGGTGGTTATGTTGCTCCGGACTGGAGTGCCGACTGGATGCACCGAGAGTTGATGGCCTTACTCAATCTCTGGGCGAACCGAGATTATGGTGTGGAAAGTTTTGAGCTTGCCAATGCCGAACAGCAAGCCGCTTTGCAAGGCAGACTGAAGTCCCTAGTCAGAAAAAATACATACAATCCCGACACTGGCGTCATCACTTTAAGCTTGGACAGAGTCAAAGCGATAAGTCAGGTCTCTGAACATTATCAACGTCTCTTTAGTGATGAACCTTCAACGGCTGAGCTTCGTGAAGCTTACGCCATGAAAAATAACACGGTCACCGATCCAGAAAATCGTCGTGTACTCTCCGCCTTTTTCTGGTGGACGGCATGGGCCACTATGACTAATCGCATCGATGGTCACATTACTTATACCAATAACTGGCCTAATGAGCCGTTGATTGATAATAAACCGCCGGCGAGTATGTTTCTCTGGTCTGCATTCAGTGTGACATTCCTGTTGGCTGGAATTGGTTTAATGGGCTGGTATTACGCGGTGTCTCATGGCAAAGAAGAGGCGACCAGTAAACTGCCGGCAACCGATCCCATGCGCGATTTACGACCTACACCTTCGATGATGGCGACAGCCAAATATTTCTGGGTGTTGCTCGCTTTATTCCTGGTACAAATTCTACTCGGTGCGGTGACTGCGCATTATCAGGTAGAAGGCCAGGTTATGTATGGCTTTGAGTTATCGGAAATTTTGCCTTACTCGATAACTCGCACCTGGCATACCCAACTGGCCGTATTGTGGATAGCACTTGCTTGGCTCGCGACCGGCCTTTATATCGGTCCTGCCGTATCGGGTTATGAACCGCCTTATCAGCGATTCGGTGTGAATTTGCTGTGGGTCTGCTTGCTAGTCATTGTGGTCGGTGCCTTTACTGGGCAATGGTTCGCGGTGAATCAGACATTAGGATTGGAGCATAACTTCTGGTTCGGTCATCAAGGTTGGGAATATGCCGATATTGGCCGGTTCTGGCAGTGGTTCCTGTTTATCGGTTTATTACTCTGGTTGTGTTTGGTGGGGCGCTCGCTCTGGCCGACATTACGTCAACCCTCTGAAAGTCGTTCCATTATTGGTTTACTGTTCTTATCCACCGTTGCCATTGGCTTGTTCTTTGGGGCGGCACTGGTCTGGAATGAACACACCCATATTTCCATGGTGGAATACTGGCGCTGGTGGTTGGTTCACCTCTGGGTTGAAGGATTCTTTGAAGTCTTTGCCACAGCAGTTATTGCGTTCTTATTTACTCGTCTGGGCTTAATCCCGGTCAAAACAGCAACAGTTGCTGTGCTGTTTGCCACGATTATTTTCATGTCAGGAGGCGTAATTGGCACATTGCATCATCTCTACTTTGTCGGATCACCTACACCGGTATTGGCGTTGGGTGCCAGCTTCTCAGCACTCGAAGTAGTGCCACTGGCCTACATCGGGTTTGAGGCGTATCACAATTACACGTTGGGTCATGCGACTGAGTGGATGAAACGTTACCGCTGGCCGATTATGTTCTTTGTGGCCGTGGCGTTCTGGAATTTGGTCGGTGCCGGTTTATTTGGATTTTTAATTAATCCACCATTATCGCTGTACTACATGCAAGGTCTTAACCTGACGCCTCTGCATGGTCATACCGCCTTGTTTGGTGTTTACGGTATGTTGGGTATTGGTTTGACCTTGTTCTGTATACGCGGTATCAAGCCTGATCTAGTCTGGCCGGAAGGTATTCTTAAAGCCAGCTTCTGGTGTTTCAATATTGGTCTGGCTCTGATGGCTTTACTCACGCTGTTACCGCTTGGCGTTATGCAATTGTTTGCCAGCCTGAATCATGGTTATTGGTACGCCCGATCAGCGGACTTTATGCAGCAACCGGTTGTTGATTTACTGGTCTGGATGCGTGTGCCTGGCGATACCATCTTTGCTGTCGGCGCTTTGTTATTAGCCTGGTTTATTCTTAGCTTATGGATTAAACCAAAATATGAAGGTGGGCAACAACGCGGCTAGAAGCCAATCCGATTTAAGGAGTGACTGACGGTGATTGAGTTCTATGATGAGGTTCGGCATGTACACTGGCTGATGGCCTTTGCCAGTGGTGGCTTGCTCTTCATTCATGGACTCATTCACCTGAGTCAGGCCGATAATCTGCTTTCAACGTCCGTTCGTTATCTTCGCTACGGCGTTGATACAGTATTGATCACCGCTGCGTTAATGCTGACCAATATCGTGCAGCAATTTCCTTTTATCGATGCTTGGCTCACGGTGAAGTTTCTGCTGCTGATGGTTTATTTGTTTCTCTCACACATCATGCTCTACAACACTCGAAACCAGCGGCAATATGTCATAGTTTGGGGGCTGGCCTTGATGACCTGGTTGTTTATTTTCAGCGTAGCGAAAACCCACAATAGCTGGGGCATATTCAGTTTGCTCTTTTGAGGTCAAATCACATTCATGCCTATGGCTGGCTCGTTGAAAGCCATTTTATAGGTGCATTTAGAGGATAGTTATGTACGGGACATTATTACTGCTTCACATACTCGCAGCCACCATATGGACGGGAGGGCATATCATCTTATCGGTGGTGATCTTGCCTAAGGTATTAAAACATCGTTCGCCTGAAGAGCTGCTTAGTTTTGAGTCAGTGTATGAAAAGATAGGCATGCCCGCCCTGATTATTCAAATCTTAACGGGGTTGTATCTGGCTTATCATGTGCTGCCAGACATCACACAATGGTTTAACCCCACAAATCCCGTATCACATGCCATCATGGCAAAGTTATGTCTGCTGCTTTTAACACTCAGCTTTGCTGTGCACGCACGATTTCGCGTGATTCCTCATCTCTCTCCAGACACACTCAAAGTGATGGCCTGGCACATCATTCCCGTCACCCTTCTTTCCATCTTGTTCATCGTTGTTGGTGTGTCATTCCGAACAGGTTGGCTTTATTAATCACACTGCAATAACAGGAGGCATACATGAACATTAAGCTACATCGTATTTATGAAAGTGATGCACCCACAGGTTACCGAGTACTGGTGGACCGATTATGGCCACGTGGAGTATCAAAAGAAGACGCCAATCTGGATGCCCACTGGAAAGAACTCAGCCCCAGTGATGAGCTACGTAAATGGTTTGACCACGACCCTGACAAATGGAACAGCTTCCGTAAAAAATACCTCAGCGAACTGAGTGAACATAAACAAACCGCCAAAGACTACCTAGCTGAAGTCAGCCAAAAAAATGTTGTGCTCCTCTATGCAGCAAAAGACAAACAACACAGCCATGCTCATATATTAAAAGAGTATCTCGAGAAGCTGGGTTAGCAAGCGATTTTCACGTCAAACGCATAAGCAGTGTTTATGAGTGCATTCAAAAATAGGATTACCCCTTTTTATTTTATGGTTTTGTATGCCGCTGATAATAAATGAGTTATAGTCGTCTTTAATCATGTGGTGAAAGAACGTCTTGTGATGACAACAAGGATTTGATTCAGAATAGAAAGGGAAAGCTTGCCATGGAATATCCGAGTCTCAGAACACCGAAAGCTAGGCACTATTTTTCACCGTTAGCTTAAAAATTTGGCCTTATAATTCTGTGAATAAGAAATTACTTTTATTAATAAACAACAAGTTAGAGTTTTTGGCGAGGAATTATAAGGCCGCCTGTTTAATATTTATTATGAGGCCACTGGCCTCATAAAACAGACTGTTAAGTTCCTATAGGAAACAGAAGCACTGAATGTTTAAGTCAATAACATTTTTTAATCAAAATACAACGGATACATTCAATCCTTTGGACATTGGTGCATTGGTAGAGTGTATGTTGTTCTACGGAGAAACTTCTGTAGTCGCTAATCAAAGTATTTTGCGACAGTTGTTTACATATTTTGGGATTGATCGTGTAGTTGAACTAATTGAAGAAAATCTACTTAATATCATTTATACAGAAACAAATGTAGGTGTAATAACACGAACAACAAATGGTACTGAAGAGCATGATATTGGGCAGTTTTCATCACCTCAACACACTTATCAAGACGAGCTACGAAAAATATGCATTGATGTTATAGGTAAAACTGGCAAAGGAAGAAGAACGGCACAAAGAATACAAGGTTTAATAAAAGTTAAAAATCATGAAAATATAATCTTGGAAGGAGCAAGAAAGTCTTTTATCGACCAAGAATATATAAATTACTCTGCTAAGAGCATAATCCAATCTCTAATACCTGAAAAAATAGATCTAGATGGTGTCGTATTTCAAACAGAAAAGTCAAAAGGCGGCCTAGTAGTTGCTACAAATATTAATTATGCAGCATTAAATCAGGTATACCACAAATACACACCACCATCTCATTCAACGATTAACTCCGCCCTTATATTGAGTCACACCCTAAATGTTGAAAGCGAGTTATTTTTCTCTTCTAATAATTTATCCGAAATAGCCACAAGCGGATTGAGCGCCAATCTCATATCGCACAAAATTAATTACCTTTTGGAAAAAAGCATTCAAAGCTCTAAACAAATCCAGGATTTTCAAGGATTTGTTTTTGATGATGCCAAATCACTAAGGGAAGCAGTAAATAAAAAGCAAATTGATCTTGATGCTCTTGTCTCGGTTCTTAAAAATTCACAGAAATTCAAAAAATGGATATTAGGAATAGAGCCAGATCAGAATTTAATAAAAAGTTACTACGCTGAAGTTACCAAAAAGACGATTGTAGATAAACTGCCTGGTAAAAGTGCGCGTTGGGGTATATTTACAGGCGCAGGACTTATTGCTGATGTAATGGCAACAGGGGGCATTGGAACAGCCGTTGGGTTGGGGCTTGGTGCGTTAGATACATTCTATTTAGATAAGTTGATTTCAGGCTGGAAACCTAATCAATTTATTGAAGATGATGTCAAAGAGTTACTAAAAAAATCAGACCAAAAGGGTCAGACTCGATTGGTATGATTGATGTAGGGGATAAAGTTATTTAGACTCAAACTATTCTCATTATTCAAGGATTGAACAATGGCTCGCTTGCCTGGTTTTGTTATTCCCGATCATCCTCAACATGTGATTATTCGAGGCAATAATCGAGAGCCTATTTTTCTGGCTGATGAGGATTATCACTTCTGTCTTGAAAAGCTAAAGCAAGCCTGCATTAAACATGAATGTTCATTACAAAAACCAATCGAGTCTGACCCTGTAC
>NZ_DDNT01000014.1:0-158899 GCF_002341285.1 Methylophaga sp. UBA2513
TGCTGATAAATATGCGAAATTGAGGATAAGAGAATTTATGAAGTCTGTCAGGGCACTTCATTTATCAAGTGCTTTCTTATTTGAAACACTATAATTTTTGTGGGGATCGTACAGACTCTGACCCTATTGATTTTTCAGTCGCCCTGTTGAGCGTAGCGAAACGGGGTCGGCTGCAAGGCCTTGTTAGATTCTGTCTGTTCAATGTCTCTTATATATTCTGACGAAGATAGCTCACCCTTAAACCACAACCCGAGTTGATCCAATCTGTGAATGATTGATTCCTGACCAAAATCATGCTCTCCAGGGCTAGCCGACCTCGGAATCCAATCTTTATCTCCAATATGGCTCTCAAATTTCACTTCAACTGAATCAGTTGACATTAAGTCATTAAAGCCTTTCTGAGCTGTTCTTTTTGAGTAAAAATCACCGTCAAGATAGTCAAATAGAGTGGCAATAAATGCTGCAGTCTGCACATCAAGTCCATTTTCATCAGTTATTGAATATAGGCTGGGCACAATATTTTTGCCTTCCTTTCCTCCATGGTACGCATACTTTGTAAACAAAAAATGTTCATTTAAAGCACACACTGCGGTCACCTCATGATAGAGATACGGCACCTCTCGCGTCATTTTCGATTGGACGGCCTTTTCAAAATATGGCTTTCTGTAAAATCTGTTTATGGATTCCGCTACTTTCTTTGAATTCTCGAAATTCGAATTAAATGCGTACACACCTTTAAATATAGGAAGGCTTGGCTTAAATAACCCCGCTCTAAATATGTCATAGAATAACTGAAGTGAGCCTTTCAGTTTTTCACTATCGAGGGTTGTCTTTACCTCTATTATGCCTCTAACCGCCTCTTTATGAACAACAATCAAATCACCTTCTTTAAAAACGACGGGAAAGTTCACTTTGTCATATATGATGATATCCAATTGTCTAGACACATCCTCAATAAAGCCAGTGCCAACACCAAAACGAGAAGGCAGATATTTTTCGAGCAATGAACGTAGAATGTATTCTCTATAGTTGCCAGCAGTTTGGCCATGAGAAGTTAATAATGATATTTGCTTGCTCTTAACCGCTATTTCTTGGGCTAACGACCCATAATATTGCTTGCTATTTTCTGATTTTGTTTTTAACTCTGTGAACTCGATAAACTCCGACGTTTTTGTAGAGGCGTATCGATAAAGAAGCTTTTCGGAAATAAGAATTTTTAGAATAGCGGATATTCTTTCTGCTTTTTCATTTGTCTCTTCTTGGATCTTGCTTTCTGCTTTTTTTATTTCAATGCGATTAGACTTTGAATCAATAAGCAATTTTTTAAGGCATTCCTCAACAGCAATGTAACTGCTTAACTCATCATTCAGACCAGAAGGTCTTTTCCCCCTTAATAGGAATGAGGAAAAACTAGGAAAAAAAGGCCCATCCAGCTCATCAACAGGTACTTTTATAAAGCGCTCATCCTCTGGATGCTCAGGAGTTTTATAGTAATAAGCTATTAGGACTCCATCCTTCTCATATGTCAGATAGAGCCGTGCGTCAGCGTACGATGTATTTTCACAAATGAAAGCTTCCCCTGCTTCTGGTTTATATCCCATATGCCCTCTAAATTTGATAAAGAATCTAACGCCGCGCTCTGCGGCAATTTTGGAGCGCAGCGGTAAAATTGTCCGACAGCAGCGCTTTGTTATAAGCTCATACCACTATCGACCAGCAGCCTTTGCAGCCTTCTCAATCCAATCACCCATGTTATTGTAACCGTCATCATCAACCCAATCATATGTTGGATAAGTTATTACTTTTCCAGCTTTTTTGAACTCCCAATTATCAAAAGGATTTTTTCCCTTTTTACTAGTATTACCATTGCTATCTTTCTTTTTATGAATATAGATACCCAACATGCCATTTCCCTTTTTATGACTTGCTGTTATTTCGTAGTCAATCCACTTCTTGCCTGCTGTATCAGAACCGATTAAAACTACAGTAACTGAGGTCCCCTTCAGCTGCTCGTCAATCCATTTTTCAATATCAGTGTCTTTCTTCTTCTTTACCTCTTCCCATTTGGCCGTATCAAAAAAGCCTGATGCTTTTCGATCTTGGGTTACCCAGCTATTTCTAATATTTGCTGCTCGCCAATTGTCAGCCTTATATCTAAAACTAAAAAATGATTGTCTAGCCATTGATTACTCCCTATCCATTAAGTTAATAATTTTAATTACTGATTCGATTAATTCTTCAGACTTTGCTTTACTATTACCAATATCTGAAAAGAGTTTTTTCATTTCGTCTGAAGTCTCAGCGCAATTTTGTATTTCAGAGTTTTTCTCGTTCCATAGTTCTTCAGCCATATAACCAGTAGCTCCAACAGGAATCAAAAAAAGTCCCTTGCTCTTAGCAATTTCATACTCTTCACGCATTCCATTTGATAACAAAAGTTTTTTACCATCGGACTTATTACCAAATAAAAATAAAGCGATTCCAGCATGGTTTATCATGTCTTCTCTATACTTTGACCATAATGCAGACAAGGGCAGTCCACCTTCTGTGGACTGAGGAAAAGGGCGCAATACTAGTTGGTCTTCTACTTTAGCTTTAGGGCTGGTGAAAGTTTGCTCTAAGACTCCAGATATTACAGAGCTTCCAACCCCCAACCCAAATCCAGAAACAACACGAATACCTTGTGATACGAGTTTTCGACTTAATTGATATACAAATTTTAAGGCGTTGTGTTCCCCCATTTCACCATATTCATGGGCGGCACCTGATATAAAAATAGTTTTAGATTTATAATTCTGCTCTAATCGCCCCAGCAACTCTGTTATTTCAGAAAAATCGTCAACCAGAATTGTTTTTACGTTGAAGCGTTCCAAATCTTTCACAAAGTAATCTTGTTTTCTCTTTCGATACTCAAAATCAACTACCTCTTCAGAGTCTTTTTTCTCAACACCTCTTATGAAACAATAATGACGTCTTTGGTTTCCTTCATAAGCAACTCGAACCCGGCTGAGAATGTAATCCAAATTTGGATCGGTAAAACTGAATCCTATAAATATAAATGTTTTTGAAATCAGATCGCCTTTAAGATTCGCTAGATATTGATCCATCTTGACGTGATATCGTTCATAATCATCCTTGGTCAAGACAGCTTGGTTGGCGTGGTCGACATCGCCATGCATTTTGTATACGACCGCATCACGCTTTGGCTTTGTTGTAGACAAATGCTCTTTTGTATATTTTACATCTGCTATCTTTCCAGAATTATCAAGAGCATTTTCAATAATCTTGTCATAATTTGTTGTCCAGTAGGTTCTAATTGGTAACCTACAAAGTATTTTATGATTTTCTGTTTCTGAAGCCTCTCTTGAAAACTCTTCTATAAGTCTCTGGTTAAGCTGGCTTCGATTATTCGCATTGTCGTTGCAATGAAACTGCGCTAAAGCTACTAAATCATTTTCTTTATCTACATCCAATCCAAGCTCATCTGCGATTGGTCGTAACAATTCGGCCCAATTTACGAATCCAGCACCCGCTGACATTCCGGCCCCTGCAAAAACAGCCACGTTTTCTTCAAGTAGTTCTTTACCCACATCCCTTAAAAATGCTTGTTTCTTTAAATCCATTACTAATTTCTCAATTTAATTCAATTCTTACAGGGCTTATAACAGTCTGTTTTAAAAGGCCACCGGCCTCATAATAAATATTAAACAGGCCGCCTCATAATTCCTTTAGAAGAACTTTAACATATTGATTATTAATGGAAGTAATTTCTTATCCATGGAATTATGAGGCCAAAGTATTGAACTATTGACGAAAAATAGTGCCAGTCCTTAGGTATCTTCAGATACTGGTATATATACGTAAACTTGTTAGTTTAGGTTTTAATTACACTTCTCGTAATAAATGCATCGGTGGCACGCTGGATACTTTTCTGCTGGCAAATAAACCAATTGCTGAAATAACGATTACACCAATTAGTGGCCCTAAACTCCATAACAGAGGATGCCAGCTTGCTTCTGCTTTAAAGACAAATACCTGTAAACCATACAGGCAGGCTTCGGCTCCAGCGGCGGCAATCAGTCCGGAAAATAATCCCAGTGCACCGAACTCGACAAATAAGGCTTGTTGTACCAAAGATTTTTTAGCACCCAGCACGCGTAATAAAGCCCCCTCTTCCAGGCGCTCTTCTAATGTTGAGCGTACGCTTGCCAGTAATACCAACGCACCAGCACTTAATATGCACAGCAACACCAGCTGAATCGCCTGTGATAACTGCCCGATTACGGTCTGCACTTGTTTTAATAAATCACCGACATTCAACATCGAGACCGTAGGGAATTGAGACATAGCCTTATAAAAAGGTTGTGCATTTTGCTGGCTGATAAAGACACTACTGACAAAGTTAGCAGGGTAATCTGCTAAAGCCTGTTTAGGCAAAATCAGATAGAAATTGGGCTGCATTGAACCCCAGTCAACCTCCCGTACTGAGGTAATAGGTAAGGTAACGTCATTACCACCAATATTAATGGTGAGCATGTCGCCCATTTTCAAATTCGCTTCTTGCATCACCCGTTGCCCGATAGACAGGCCATTCGCATTAAAGTCACCGTCAATCAGCTTGCTACCCTTACCTATTTCCTCAGACCAGGTCAGGTTTAACTCACGTTCAAACAGTTCCGGCTCAGGTTTATCTTCAGGGTAAAGCGTTTGCACCGCAGTATCATTGATAGTGGTAACACGACCGCGAATCATGGGGTACCAGTCTGAACGTTTAATATTCAATGAGTCAGTGACCTTATCTATCTGCTCAATCTGATCGGCCTGAACATTAAACAAATAGTGATTAGGTGCATCTGCCGGCAACTGCTGTTGCCAGTCTGAAATCAAGTTGGATTTCACGCCAACTAATATCAGCCCCAGCATGATTATCAGCGTAAACACCAATAACTGAAATAAGTTAGGAAACAATCGACGATATAAAGCAGCAAAGCCAATCTGCCAACCACTGGTCGCCCCTGAGGTGAGTGAACGACCGAAGCTAAATACGCCATACCCGAGTAAGGCGACTAAGACGCCAATGCCCACAATGGCTAACATCATAATGCTCGGTAGAATTAAGCCGCCTGTATACAGGTACATCAAACCAAACATACCGACAAAACCAATGCCATAAATGATGAGGGTGTTTTGTTCTACTTTAAAACCGGGCTGCAACACGGACATCGGTGATACCTTAATCAGACGCTGCATTAAAGGAAAACAAAATGCCAGCATGGAAACCAGCCCTGTCGCCACACCCAGCCATAAGCGACTTAATGAAGGTTCTGGCAAGGCGGTCGACATTAGCCCCGCCAGCATGGATGAAATAATCAGTTGCCCTGCCCACCCAGCAACCAGACCAATGCCAGCCCCTATTACAAACAGGGCGATAAACTGGATAAGGAATACCTGCACTAGCTTTTTCGGTGTCGCACCTAGTGTTTTTAACACGGCAACCTGCATCAAGTGGCGTTTTACAAATCGAGAGGAAGCTAAGGCCATAGCAATTCCAGACAGGATAACCGCCAGTGTTCCAGCTAATAATAAAAAGGATTGTGCTTTACCAATGGTGTCACCTATACGCTCACCTTTTTGTGTTGGTGTTCGCCAGCGTTGCCCCTCATTCAGTTGTGGCGTCACCCATGTTTCATATTGCTCTAGTAAGTTCTTATCACCGGCCAGTAGCAGGCTATAACGCACCCGACTACCAGGAATAATGACTTGTGTTGCTGTCAGATCGGCCATATTAATCACCGCACGAGGTGATATAGCAAACGCTGAACTACTAGCATTGGGATCTCTGACCAGAAAGTGACTAACGGTTAAGCTTGTCTCGCCCACCTCAACCTGGTCACCAATCTTGACGCCTAATAAACTAGCAAGGCGTGAGGACAACCATATTTTCCCCGGCTGTGGTGGCTGAGTATATTCATGCCCAGTACCGAACAAGGTATCGTCAACCAGATAAACACCTTTGAGAGGATAAAGTGCTGTTACCGCACTAACCTGACTGAGTTGTAAATTATCACCGGCAAATATCATGGTTCGGAATGAGGTGCGTTGCGCCTGTTTAAGCCCCAGCTCATCGGCTTTTGTTTGCCAGTTGTTTGGTATCGCATCATCAGAGCTAATCAAGCGATCAGCCGCCATTAAATTGGCTGACTCGCTTTCAAATGACAATTGTAAACGGTCGATAAATAAACTAATCGCAGTGACGGTGCTGACAGAAATAATCAACGCAAAAATCAGCGTTAAAATGTCGCCACTACGGATATCACGCAGCAGTAATCGTAAGGCAAATTGCATTAGTTTTTTTCCACCAGCTGACCAGCAGACATCACGAGTTGACGATCACATTTTTCTGCCAGATGGTTGTCATGTGTCACCATCACCAGTGTCGTGCCCTGCTCTTTATTCATCTCAAAAAGCTGTTCAATAATGATGCGACCGTTACCTTCATCCAGATTGCCGGTAGGTTCATCAGCAAACAGAATTTTCGGACTGGAGGCAAACGCTCTGGCAATGGCAACACGTTGCTGCTCACCACCGGATAACTGGTTTGGATAATGCGTTAAACGATGTGAGAGCCCGACTTTTTCCAATAAAGCTTCTGCTTTTTGACGAGCGTCTTTATCGCCTTTTAACTCCGCTGGTAACATCACATTTTCAACCGCCTGCAAACTCGGTAACAAGTGAAACGACTGAAAGATAAAGCCAACATATTGCCCGCGAAGTAAGGCACGTTGCTCTTCATCCATGGCTGAGAAAGCATGGTCATAAAGATAAATCTCGCCCGATGTATTCACATCTAAGCCTGCCAGTAAGCCCAGTAAGGTCGACTTACCTGAACCAGATGCTCCCACAATGGCGACCGACTCACCTTCCTGAATATCTAAACTAATTCCTTTTAATATGGTCAAATCGCCTGTATTTGCCGATACCGTATGGGTTAAATTGCTTACTTTGATTGCAGTTGTAACTGCCATGTTTTCCACTCTTGAAGGTTTGTATGTTTCTAAAAAGACAATATTGGTTTGTGTTACTCATCAGTTTATTGATGAGCAACGCAGTATCAGCATCGACATTGCTTGTTATGGGAGACAGCCTGAGTGCTGCCCATAATCTACGACCAGAATTAGGTTGGGTTAGTTTACTGGAAAATCAACTATCTGAGTCTCATCCTGAAATCAGCGTTGTGAATGCCAGCGTCAGTGGAGAAACAACGCAAGGCGGTTTAGCCCGCTTTAAACAACTGTTGTCAGAACATAAACCCAGCTGGGTCATTCTGGAACTGGGCGCCAATGATGCCTTACGTGGCTATCCACTGACACAAACCAAACAGAATCTTGAATCCATGATTGAACAGGCACATAAAGCTGACGCCAAGGTGCTGTTAGTAGGCAACCAGATTCCACAGAATTACGGTAAACGCTATACAGAGATGTTTTTTAATTTATACAAAGAGTTGGCAGAGCAATATCAATTGGCTTATGTGCCTTTTATGCTGAAAGGCGTCGCTCTTGATAAAACCTTGATGCAGGCTGATGGCTTGCACCCAAATAAAGAAGGCCAACCTGTTGTATTACAGAATATTAAGCCGGCATTGCTGCCACTACTGGATGAGGCTAAATAAGAATAGTTTTACCACACACTGTTATAAGTGATGACAGAAAAAAGGCTACTCAAATGTTTATGAGTAGCCTTTTTTATTAATGGCCGAAAACGATCTTATCTTCTTGTTTGGCCTTTTTTGCTGCTTTCTTTTCTTTCGCCGTTAATAGCGGTGCTTTTTTCTGATTCTTTTTACTATCTTGACCTTTACTCATGATATTCACCTGTTAATTGAATGCATTAACCTCAACTGCTTATTAGCAAATTTGAGGACATGTTCTAGGTAGAAACATCAACGCCAATCAATGTCGGTACATAGATAGTCAGTATGGGCGCAATCACTAAGAAGTGATAGTTTATTTATTCGCTCAACCTCTTTATGTGAGCCCTAAAACATCACAATGACTAAATCATGTGATTAGATTTATGAATAAAGGCTAATCGCCATATCGATGCCAGGATTCAAAAGGGATATTGTGCTCTTCCAGAAACGACAACACATCGGCTGATTTTTCATCACTGAAACGCGTTTCAAGCAAGTTGATGATATCTCCCCCCTTACCCAGTGATTTTTGTAAGATCGTCGTATGCTCAGCTTTTATCGTCCACCGCCATTCATACTCTGAGGAGCCAAAAAACTCTTCAACAACAGGCCCTAGATCTTGTCCTTCAAAAACCAGATCGCCATTATGCTGAAGTTCAGCACTCAGAAACCGAAGTCCTCGCCTGTCGCGCTCATCTCGAAGAACGGTTTTCTTTTTATTCCTTGCTCCACACATTGATTTCTCTTGAACTTCCTCTTTAATTAACTAGCATACTTAATCACTTATACTCTGGTACGCCGCACAAAAAGACGCAGTTGCTTTTCCATTTCAATCGTAATAAATAACATCACACCAATAGCTATCACCAGAACACCATCCCAAAAAGAAATACTTTCAGTACCAAAAATAGTCTGAAGCCACGGATGATAGGTAATGACAAACTGGGCACAACTAATCACAAAAACCACCCGCCAAATGACTTTTGTGCCACAGATAGCTTTCCAGGTGATCGATGTACCGTGAATATTCCGAATAAAAAATAAGTGGAAAATTTCCATTACAACCAGCGTATTGACGGCTAGTGTTCGGGCAAGTTCAAGCGAATATCCCTGACTGATAGCATAGTCGTAAATACCGTAGACACCACCCAAGAAAAGCAAAGACACCAAAACAATATGCCACAACAACTCAGCACTTAATAACGATTCATTTCGCGATCGTGGAGGCCGGCGCATGGTATTTTCTTCTGTCGGTTCAAAAGCCAGAGCAATACCTAAAGTCACTGCTGTTATCAGATTCACCCAGAGAATCTGAACCGGTGTAATAGGCAAAGTCATACCAAACAGCAAAGCGACAATGATCGTCATGGCTTCACCAGCATTAGTGGGTAAAGTCCAGCTGATGATCTTTTTCAAGTTGTCATAGACCGTTCGCCCTTCGCGGACAGCTGACACAATCGTGGCAAAGTTATCATCGGCCAGTACCAGTTCAGCCGCTTCTTTTGCTGCTTCAGAACCTTTAAGTCCCATGGCAATACCGGCATCAGCACGTTTAAGTGCAGGGGCATCATTCACACCGTCACCGGTCATGGCAACAGTCAGATCATGTGCCTGTATCGCTGTAACAAGCCTTAATTTATGTTCAGGACTGGTACGGGCAAAAATATCGCAATCAATAACATTGGCTTTTAACTGCAAATCATCCATGCCATCAATATCTAATCCTGTCAGCACTTTATTCGGATTTTTCAGGCCAATTTGTTTACCTATTGCAGCAGCAGTTTCGGCATGATCGCCCGTAATCATTTTCACACGGATACCCGCCTGGTGACATTCAGCCACAGCACTTATGGCTTCCGATCGGGGAGGATCAATCATGCCGACCAGTCCTAACATTATCAGAGACTCGTTGAGATCATCCTGCTCCAAAACAGTGTAGTCAGTGTTAACGGGTTTAACGGCAAACGCCAACAAACGTTGGCCTTTTGCTGCAATAGTCAGCATTTGTTGCTGCCAATATGCCATATCTAATGGCTCAACTTTGCCATCAGTGCTGCGCTGACTGCCACACATTTCTAATAGGCGCTCCGGCGCACCTTTAACAAAAATACAGGCATGATGTTGATGATCATGACTTAGTGTTGCCATAAACCGGTGACGGGCATCAAACGGGATCGCATCACTCCTTTTCCATACGGATTGTTCCTGCCTGACATCGAGATTCATTTTGCCAGCAAAGGACAGTAAGGCGCCTTCCATAGGATCACCTTCGCTATGCCAGACACCCGACTTTTCTACCAACGAAGCATCATTACAAAGCGCGGCTGCACGAGCCATTTCTTCTAATGCACTATGCTCTGTTGGTGAAATACAGCGATCATTTAACTTCAAATCGCCTTCAGGATTATAGCCCTCGCCCTCTAAGGTAAACGCGTGCTGATAAGTGACAACCGAGGCCACCATCATTTCATTGCGAGTCAATGTGCCGGTTTTATCAGAACAAATCACAGACACCGAACCTAATGTTTCAATCGCGGGCAAGCGACGAACTATGGCCTGGCGTTTGGCCATAGCTTGAACGCCAATTGCCAGAGTAATTGTCAGTACCGCAGGGAGACCTTCCGGGATAGCTGCTACAGACAACCCCACCACGGACATAAACATCACAGCAAGATCATGCTGAGTAAAGAGATAACCAAAAACCAGCAGTAGTGAGGCGAGTACCAGAATAATCAGCGTTAACCATTTAGCAAACACATTCATCTGCCTGATGAGTGGCGTCGTTAACGTTTCCACCTCTGAAAGCAAACTACTGATACGACCAATCTCAGTATTTCCACCAGTAGCAACAACAATGCCTTTCCCCTGTCCAGACGCCACCAATGTTCCAGAAAAAGCCATACAGCTTCGGTCACCGAGCGCTGCTTGCTCATCAACTGAACGGGTCAGTTTTTCTACCGCTACAGATTCCCCCGTCAGAATTGACTCTTGTATAGATAAGCCATGGGCATCAAATAAGCGTAAGTCCGCAGGGACTTTATCGCCTGCTTCAATCAAGACAATATCACCCGGAACCAGCTCTTCACCCTCAATACTGACTCGTTCAGCACCACGAATAACATGGGCAACCGGTGCCAGCATTTGTTGGATCGCCCCCATAGCTGATTCTGCTTTACCCTCCTGAATAAAGCCAATAATGGCATTAGCCATAACAACGGCCAGGATGACACCTGTATCAATCCAATGGGCAAGAGCGGCAGTAACAACAGCAGATCCCAGCAACACATAAATAAGAATATTATGAAAATGACTGAGAAACCGGATAACAGCACTGCGTTTTTTTGCTGTTGGCAGACTGTTTTTTCCGTACTGACGAAGTCTCTCACTGGCTTCCTGCGAATCCAGTCCTGCTGCTGAAGTCGTTAATGCTTCAAATGAAGAGTCGACACTCAAGGTATGCCATGCTGTAACGCTACTTTTTGATGAACTCATCTTCACAGTGCCTCACATCATTAACTGTCTATCCGTGAATCTCAGTAAGTGCCGTCTGAATTCACTCTATTTAACTACTTTAATTCAAATGTCATTCAAAGAGAAAGTTGTCGAACTTAATTTAAGGACAAAAAAATGGGCCCCAAAGGACCCATTTTTCAGATGAACATTGTGTTGGTACTACCAACGCATCATTCTTCGCACAATGCCATCATTACGGAAGGCATGATAAATCGCGCCACTGACATGCACGGCAATAATGCCCAGCAGTGCCCATGCCGTCCACATATGCAGCTCACCCCAGAACTCGTTCATTTCCTCATCAGGTGCAGCAATGCGAGGGAACTCAATCGACCACCAGAACACGGTGTCCCAACGGGTATGAGCGGATGACAGATAGCCGGTCAAACAGACCGCAAGCACTAAACCATATATTGCCACATGTGCAGCAATGGCAGACCAGTGCATCCAGGGTGCCATATCCGTTGAGTCTGGTGGTGTAGGTCGGTGCCTGAGACGGACATACAGCAACATCAGAATAATGATCACTAATGTGATACCAATGTTTTTATGTAACTGAAATGGAAATGCCCGGAATTGTAATTCCGGTGATGGCAAAGGTAAGCCCATCATCCACCAGCTTGAGATAAATAAAAAGAAAATTGAAACAGCCAGCAACCAATGCAGGATTACCGCCGTTCTACTAAAACCTTGTCTTTGCATAACAGCTTCCGTTTATATTTCGTTGCAAATGTGGGAGATTAAGCATTGGCTTCACTGTGTCTGCCAGCTAATGTACCCACGACTAACATTAAATGCAGAATGAACCAGAGCAAAATACCGCCCAGATACACTTCACGTAGCGTTGGTCCTGTATTGACTACAGCAGCAAACTGCAATAAATCAATGGCTGCGAGACCACTAAAGACGACAATCGCCGCTTTCGATGCCCATGGCGTGTAATTCACTAAGGCGCCACCGATGATGACAGAAATAAATGCCAACACAGCCCCAATACCAGCCAGTGTCATTTGCACATTCGGGAACCAGTCTGGCGCTGCTAAAGCCACGCCTTTGACATGCTCAATGAGGTATTCACATTCAGCGATGGTAATCCCCTCCTCTTCCAGCTCTTCCTCTGGACAGTCAGCTGCCGGCATCACACCATCTGCTGGCATATTGCTGGTCACCACGGCCTGTTTCATCGCCTCATTACCATGCACAGCCGTCAGAAAGACACCGAGCATAATCGCGACAACACCGAGGATACTTGCCCAGTGTGGCAGTGAAGTCTTGTTGTTTTCATTAGACATGCAACACTTTTCCTCTTGTTATAGTTAATAAAATTTCTCTCTCTTGAATTGAAATAAAGCTAAAACAGTTTTGTGTTTCAGCTTTATATTCAACCTATTAGATAGTGCCAAAATGCTTGTATTAGCACAATCAGTTAAGTGACAGGAAGAAATCAGAATGGTTCAGAGGAAAAAAGAAGTGAGCATAGAAATCAAAACAAACGCCGAACATATCCATAAAATCATGGACTACAAAACATATGGAGTCGCTTAAAACACCTCTGTCTGACTAAGCAACCTCAGCTTGCTCTTTCATCAGTTCAATCAACGCTTGCGCCGGAATCGGTTTACTGAATAAATAGCCTTGCAACTCATCACAGCGATGCAGACGGAAGAATTTTGCCTGTGCATCTGTCTCAACCCCTTCAGCAATAATACGAAGATTGAGTCGTTTAGCCAGGTCAATAACCGACAAGGTAATTTCAAGTGAACTTTTATCTTCAATATCACGAGTGAAACACTTGTCGATTTTCAAGCAGTCCAGTGGAAACAGTTGTAGGTGTTTGAGTGACGAGTAACCTGTACCAAAGTCATCAATCGCCAAACTCATACCATGTTTTTTAATATTCATCATCGCTTCAACGGCGGTATTCATATTTCGCATCAGCGTGCTTTCAGTGACTTCAAGCTCCAGTCTTGAGGGCTCAATATGGCTACTTTTTAATATCTCGGCAATATCATCAGCAAGCGACATATTGGCAAACTGTAATGGTGATAAATTCACAGCAATGCGTATATGTTCCAGTCCGGCTTCTTTCATCAGCTTAAGATCGTCACAGGCTTTTCTAAGGACGAATTCACCCAGAGAATTAATCAATCCTGACTGTTCTGCAACCGGTATAAAAGTCTCAGGTCCAATTGGTCCTAAGTCTGGACTATGCCAGCGTAGTAAGGCTTCTGCTCCGATTATCTTTCCTGAGCTGGCTTCCACTTGAGGTTGATAGCAGAGTTGGAATTCGTTCCTCTCTAATGCCCCTGTCATCGCTTTTTCCAGCTCGACCCGGGCTTGTATTTCTTCACCGATATCGGCCGTGTAGAGACAAATCGGTAAAGACTCATCCATCCTGGATTTAAACATCGCGGTGAACGCTTTGCGAAGTAGTTCCGAGCTATCTCTGCTATCCATTGGCCAGACACTGATACCCATATTCGGCGACAGCACAATTTCTTCATCCAGGTAATGAAAAGGGGTTTGAATTTGAGCTAATAAAGCATTCGCTGATTGTTGAATAGAGGCAAGATCGCTTTGTCCAGAGAGTAAAATTGCAAAATCGTCTTCTTCTAAATGCGCTACAAAGACATCATCTCCTACAGCCGCTTTAATACGGTCGGCTATTACTACCAGTAAGGAGTCACCAATTGCACGGTGAATCACACTTATCGCTGATTCATGCTTATTCACATGAATAATGATCAAAGCGGTTAATTTGGCCGGTTGGTCGAGCGTGCCTAGTTTGTATAGCTCTTCCTGCAACGTAATGTGATTGGGTAAGCCGGTAATAATATGCTGTCTAGCTTGTGCATCTAACTGAACAATCAGTTTTTCAATAAAACGATCCGACATACGGTTTTGCCAGACAGTCCATAAAGGCCAGGCGATGGCTGTCAAAATGAATGCTGTCGCTGGAGCAAACCATAGTTTGTAAACCAACAATAAAAACAAGGAACAACTGAGAATGAATATGAGGCCAGAAACGGCTGTTATCAATGAATATCGTAGTGGTGACAGGACGATAGCACCCACACTTACTATAATCAGCAGTATGGTTATGCCGGACTGCATGGACGGCGATAACTCATACAAGTGTGAACCTTGTAAAAGTGTATTCATCTCCTGAGAAATAATCTCAACCCCTGGCATACGTTGATGAGAACGACTGGCTGGTGTTGAAATCATGTCACCGATGCCTGCTGATGTTGCGCCTATTAATACATACTTGTCCCTGATAAGCTCAGGGTCGACACGCCCCTCCAGCACATCTTTGAAAGAAATACGTTTGGCGAGATTGTCAGCGGAAGTAAATGACAACATCATCTTATGACTTCGTACCCAACCTGCTACCGAGTACTCACTCACGGGCTGACTTGGCGAGCCATAATCACCCGCATCCTTCCCCACTTTAAGCATAGCCAACGCAACATTAGGCCAGTGGGGATTCCCCAGTCCTGCATATAGATAAAAATGACGATTAGTACCGTCAATATCCAATTCCACATCAACATGCCCCAGAGCCGCTGCGGCTGACGCTAATAAGGGAATGGGTAAACGTTCAACAATCAGAGAATCAGAGGTTTCTTTGATGGGCGCCACCACTAGCACCGTGTGTTGATTCTGAAGCATAGCCTGAGCGAGAGACTGATCAGCATTACTGTTGATTTCAGGCTCAGAAAAGATCAAATCAATGCCAATAGCTTTTGGCGACATTTTTTGAAGTTCTTGGAGTAATTTCGCATGCTGGTGACGCGACCAAGGCCACCTTCCTAATGCCCGTATGCTGGCATCATCAATAGCAATAATCACAATTTGCTCACTCATTTTCGGTGAATGCAAAGGCAGCATCACGTCATAAATCAGCAAGTCTAATCGTTGCAGTGTTTTTTTCTCAGATAAGAAAAACCCTGCTGCAACAAAAAAAAGAACTAAAAATGAGCCAATAATCCAACTACGATGAGAGTCAGAAAGCCTCACAGTATTAGATAAGAATAATGGTAAAGATAGTCCACATACCCAAAGGCCAGTAGTTCACTGGTTCTTCAGGCAGAGGCTGGATAGTTTGTGTCGAACCCCATGGTCCTTCGTAGCCATCCTGCTCAATACTCTTGACACGAAGATAGCGTTCATCCCCCTTAAACGGTTCAAATGCATATTCAGCTTTATCAATTGTTTCATCAATAATGATGTCATTGAATGCCTTATCATTTGCAATTTGCACACGATAATTGGGTTGGCCCATCCCAACATTCCAGCTAGCGACTAACTGACCACTCTCTTCTGCCGAGACAGCCGCTTCAACTTTCTCAGGAATCGGTTTGATTTGATACGAACGTGCTGGTCCGACAGGCCCAACTTCACCGTCACTAGCAATACTGGATAAACGCCAGTAGTAATATCCCAATGCTGATAAAGAGGCAGTATCAAATTCTGAATCACTGAGCGTTTTGTCCAATAGCGGCTGGGTGAACTTGTCATCAGCTGCGATTTCAAGGCGATAGGCTTTAGCATTATCCGCTGCTGTCCATTGTAAGCTGGGCGACTGCTCACGGAAAACCTGCTGATCTACCGGTTTCAATGCAATCGGTGGTTGCGGCTGAGCATTAAGCTGAATCATGGCCTGCTGATTAATGCCCTCAAGCCCCAGTGAGTCAATGGCACGAACGCGGACAGCGTAGTGGCCATCGAGCAGATCGGGAAAAGCAGCACGATTGTATTCAGTGATGCCTTCCCAAACCAAGGTGTCAAAATCATTTTCTGTCGCTACTTCAACTCGATAGGCTTTTGCCCCAGCAACTTCTGACCAGGCTAATCGCCAATTGATTTCAGTGATGGTGTCAGGAATTGGCTCAAAAATGGGCGCAGGCAAAAGTGCTTTTGGCGGCAAAGGTGGTTGACCAGTGGCAACTTGGGTTCCATAACCTTTGTTCACCAGTAATTGCTTGTTGGCGCCTGAAACAGCGACCTTCCCGTGTAAGACTTCTATATTCGACTTATCGCCATTATCCATCACCAATGCTCGGTAAACCGTACCTCGAACAGCACTAATAGCAGAGGGTGTTTCAATTTCAAATCGTGAACCAGGCCCCACAGCAGGCGTGACTTTTGTGTCCATACGGCCTTTTAACAAGTTCAATCTGGAGTCGACCATGCCGGTGACACCATGAGCACTTAAATGGTCAAAATGCACAAGACTATTCTCATGAAGTGATAACACCGATTTATCGGCAAACTCGATAGCCACACTACTGTCATCCGCTGTCGATAGTTGATCACCAAGCTGCATTAACGATCCGACTTTTGCTGGCTCCGTTGTCGAGCTTCTGGCACGTTGAATTTCAGCGCTGCCGGTAATGGAGATAATTTTTGCAGCAACCGGATTGCTACGAATCCAGGCTAGCGGTACTCGGATTCTGGTGCCAGGCTGTAAATGTTTGGGGTTCTCAATATTATTTAGTTTGCGTAACTGTTCAAACCGAGTGACTTTATCAAGATGTTGTTCGCTTAGATTCCAGAGGTTGTCACCGTCAACAACGGTATAAATCCAATCCTGAGCATAAGCACTACTTGAACACAGCAACCAGATAATGGCTAAACAGATAAAGCGGTAAACACTAAGACATGACTGTTTCATTGAGGGTCCCACGTTCAAATAGATTTGTCTTTTGAACTATATACTAGCACTCTGCTTAAATACAAAAACACTGTTTTCCTAAAAAATCAGGTGTGTCTTATAAAACGAGATGATGAACTGTGCTTAAGCCTTTGCGTGACTGGGTCTCATCTCTGTCTGTGAAGATAAAATGCCCTGCCTCTCACAGATAATTTCCGATTTTTTCAACAATTTTCTATCAATTTAACAATTGTTAAAGACGGAGCATTCAAATAGCCATATCTTGGCGTCCTTGATGATCATCAGTCACTTTATCCCAAGGTTGGTGTGAATTTTTGATGATTGATATTTATTTCATCGTTCATCTAAAACGCTCAGCAATTTATGAATGATGATTATAGGAGACATGCTTTCCCCCATTTCCGAGGGAAGTAGCGCTTTCGTTTAACATTTTTCATGTGAGTTTTAATGGATCTAGCTTTTGGTAATGTACGGAGTTGTATCGTTCATCAATTTGAACGGGTGGTTGATTTAACGGAAGATGAAGTCAACTTACTGATGACACTAGAAAATAATGAACGTGGATTTCAAGTCGGTGAAGAACTGACACGTAAAGGTAAGTACAACAATTATTTCTATACACTCCAGTCAGGTCTGGCATGTGCCATCAAAACCCTGGCTGATGGTCAAAGACAGGTGTTGGATATTTTCCTGCCAGGACAAATTATCGGCTTACAAGAAATTGGGTTGAAAAACTCATTCACAGAATTTCGTGCGTTAACGAGGCTGAAAGCGCATCCATTTCCCAAACAATCACTAACGAAAATTTTTGAACAATCGCCTAAGCTGGCTAAAATTTTCTTCACCATCATGGCCAGAGAGCAAGCCATGTTAATTGAGAGAATCGTCAACATCAGCAGGCGAAATGCGCCTGAGCGACTGGCTCATTTTCTGGTAGAAATGAAAATGCGGCTGGGATCATGTGCCTGTGATTTTCATCTACCCATTAATCAAAGT
Organism: Methylophaga sp. UBA2513; assembly: GCF_002341285.1. Classification (NCBI taxonomy): domain Bacteria; kingdom Pseudomonadati; phylum Pseudomonadota; class Gammaproteobacteria; order Thiotrichales; family Piscirickettsiaceae; genus Methylophaga; species Methylophaga sp. UBA2513. The sequence goes on from NZ_DDNT01000014.1 coordinate 17,880, forward strand.
CTGATTGGTGACACGCTCGGGATCTCCTCTGTTCATGTCAGCCGTACCTTAAAACACTTACGTGATTTAGGATTAATTGATAATAAACAGGGTCATATAGTGATCACTGATGTTGATGGACTGATAAAATTGTCTAGTTTTGATAGTGGCTATCTGGAAACGTTAGCTGAGTGGAATTAAGCATCTAACGCCAATCAGAACAGACTTTAAGCACGCATTTTCTAAACACCATCATCAGCTTGCTTTAACTGTTTATTTAAACCACTTTCACGTTGATGTCGGGTTTGAATGGTGTGACGCAGCGTGCCTTCTTTACTCAGAATAAACACCTGTTGTTTGGCTCGGGTAATCGCGGTGTAAAGCAGTTCACGGTTAAGAATAGGGCTGATTTCATCCGGTAATAGAATACTGACGCTATCAAACTCTGAGCCCTGGCTTTTATGCACCGTCATGGCAAAGGCGGTTTCATGCGCGGGAAGCCGGTTAATTGGTACCCAACGTACCTCCTCATCAAAACAAAAACAGGCGCGGAGCTGGCCGCTATCGTCATACAAAATAATACCGGTATCGCCATTAAACAGCCGTTGCCGATAATCGTTTTGGGTGATCATGATTGGTCTGCCAGCATAAAACGGTAAGCTTGTTCGCCAGCCGCGTTGTGCTAATAAACGCATCAACAAGCGGTTAACCGATAACACCGATTGTGGCCCTTGTTTTAAGGCGGCCAAAATTCTGAATGAATCAAACGCTTCTACCACCGTTTGCGGGGTTTGTTTAGACTCAACCGCGTCGATAAAGGCTTGGTACCCCTTTAGAAACCGTGATTGCTGTTGCTTTTCATCCGTGTCATACCAGATGTCACTGGCTGCTGGATTCAATAACGCGAGTGACGCTAACACATCACCATCATTCACCTGTTTAGCTAATTGTCCGATAGTACTGTCTTTATCAAAGCGGTAACTGTGTTGCAGACGCACAAAGCTATTGAGCAAAGTGGATGGCGCTGATGTTTCGGTCACTGGAATCTCCAGCTCAGGAAACTGCTCACTAAATTCAGCTGTGAACTGCCCTTGTTTACCTTCACTTAAATTTGCCAGCACTGCACCCGACTCAACTGAAGCTAGTTGCTGACTATCACCTAATAAAATCAGTCTGGCTGACGGCGATAAAGCTCGCATTAATTTGGCCATCAAACTGATATCAATCATTGAGGCTTCATCGATAATTAACACATCTAAAGGCAGCGGTCGTTCAGTATGGTAACGGCCCTGATCGTTATGCTCGGTAATGCCCAATAAACGGTGCAGCGTTTTGACCTCATAAGCATGCTGCGTACTAATAGATTGTTGCAATCTGGCAGCCGCTTTACCTGTGGGTGCAGCCAAACCAATATACAGCTCGGGAGATTGCTGCTGCAAACTATTGAGCATGCTTAATACTATCGTGGTTTTGCCCGTACCAGGACCACCGGAAATCACAGCAAACTCTCTGTTCAATGCCACCGCCACAGCGATTTTTTGCCAGTCTGGCCCTTCAATCACACTGGTCCAACGGCCTAAATCCTCATTTAGCTGTTCAAGATCAATATCATTCACAGGCTGTAAACGTTGTTGAATCAGACTGGCAACATCCTGCTCATCACGGTAATAGCGATAAAGGTAAAGCAAGCCCTGCTCTGTCAAAATCAGCGGTGTGTAATCGCCGGGTTGCCCGACTGTTTTGGCTAATGACAAGATTTCCATCCAGTCATCAACGCTTTCAGGTAATACCGGTTTCAGTGGCTGACAAAATGTCGGTAATTGCTGCAAATTCAGACAAACATGACCTTCCGCAATCGCTTCAGATAATAATGCTGCCGTGATACTCACCACTGGGCGCATGCCCTGCTCTTTACGATCAATATAAGCGGCAAACTGGCAGGCTAATTCGCTTAAACCGTGCTGGCGTAATAACTTCAGCAAATCAGACATCGCCTACCTCAGACATGCACAGATCAAGTGCCTCAAGTAATGCTGGCGATGGCCGCTCAAAATACACACCCGCTTGTCCCCAATCAGGATGCATGCCACGAATAAATAAGTAATACACTCCACCAAAATGCTGTTCAGGGTCATAGTCAGGCAATCGTGTTTTTAAATAACGATGCAAAGCCAGGCTGTAAATCAGATATTGCAATGGATAACTATGTGCCACCATCGCCTCATCCAATAGCGCTTGTTGATAGTTTTCTGCCTGAGTCCCTAACCAATTGGATTTATAGTCAGCAATATAAAAGCGACCATCCTGCTCAAACACCAGATCAATAAAGCCTTTCATAAAGCCACTCAAATCGGCGAAATGTAATGACTTCACGATAGGATTGAGAATCGGATAATCAGCCACAAATGGCAGTAAGGTGTCTTTTAAATGTTTTGTTGTTAAATGCGTCACTGGAAAGAAAAATGCCATTTCATCTAAACGCTGATGTGGCTGAATATCACGTAAGGTCAATCCGCTTTGCTCATCTAATGACGTGGTGACAACGGCTTCTAACCACGATGACACGGTGGCAGACCATTCTGTGTCAATGCCAAATTGGCTTAATGTTTTATCTACCAGCACATTGAGTTCTTCATTCTGCTGCTGGAAATCCCAATGCTCAAACAAGCTATGTAAACAGGTCCCCGCATTAGCGCCTTTTGGAAAACCAAAACGATCCTGGCGTGGTTCACTGCTAGGCATTTCAACTGGCAGCAAGGGTGCGTCATGATCTGGTAACTCCATATGCTGGCCATGACTCAGGCCAGTAAAACTGCCGATATGCCATGGTGTCTGAATCTGTCCCTGAAACTCTCGGGCCTGTAATGTCTCTGCTGTCGTTTCAGCTTGTTTGACGATAGGCGCTGCTTCCAGATCCCAGTTCACCCTATCCATATTCGTGTTTTGTGCGTTGACCATGTCTTGCAAATCTTGCTGCATCTGACCCGCATCAACACTCTCTAACTCGGGATGAAGTAGCTGAAACAACGCACTCTGCTGCACATTTTTCACTGGTGCCCAGACAATCACACAGCGCTCACGAGCACGAGTCAATGCCACATAGAGTAAGCGTAAATCCTCGGCTTGCTGTTCTTCAGCCACAATCGGTTGAGCTTCAGAGAAACCAGGTTCACCAAATGCCACACAAGCTTGATTATCGTCTTCACGGTGAAAGGTCATGACGGTCGGTGACTGATTGAACTGGCTCTGATGCCAAAGGAAGGGACAAAACACAATGGGGTATTCCAGCCCCTTACTGGTGTGGATGGTAATGACTTTGACCAGTTGCTCATCACTTTCCAGACGAATCTGAGCTGCATCGCCACTTTTATCCGCCGCCTGACGCTGTGAAGCTAACCACATCAAAATGGCTTCCATCGTATTATTGCGGCGGGTCGCATACGCCTGAATCAGTTCGGCTAAATGCAATAAGTTAGTTAATTGCCGTTCACCATCCGCCAACGCTAACCAGCGACGCTGCACATCCAGTGCAGCAATTAAGGCACGAAACATCACAATAAATCCGGCTTGCTGCCACTGCTCATGCAGAGAAACAAAGAAATCGGTTTGTTGTAACCAAAGCTGTTCGTCTTGTTGTAACTGATAGATATCCAACGCCGTTTTGGCAAATAGTGGCGTGGCTAAAGCCGTGGCAATCAAACTATCATTGCTCGGTTGAGCAATCGCCATTAACACCCGCTCCAACATTATTGCCTGATGGGTTTCAAACACACTGTCACGCGACTGTTGCACACTGTTCACACCACGAGCACGTAATGCTTGTTGAATCGTTGTCGCTTGTTTGTGACTTCTGACTAAGATAGCAATATCACCACCATTCAAGCGACGCTGACTGCCATCTTTATCGGTCAGCATGACCTCACCAGCAGCAGATTGATTTAATAAATCAGCTATCTGATCAGCTGAAATATCTGCCGCGTATTGCATCATATCACTGACATTAAATGGCTTGTCAGATGCCATCCATACCCACGATAAGGGCGACACGGCTTGTCCAGTGATGGTTAAACACGCTTCATCAGGAAGTGCAGCCTTGACCGGTAGAAACGGAATGTCTTCATATAAAAAAGGCTGTGGCACGCGTTCGAACAGATGATTAACGGCCTGCACTAAACGTGGATGAGATCGCCAGTTAGTATCCAGATTAAACTCATTACTAGCAGCATGTTTGGCTTGCAGATAGGTAAAAATATCAGCGCCACGAAAGCTATAAATCGCCTGTTTAGGATCGCCGACAAAAAACACGGGCTGTTCGGTATTTGCAAAAATCGTGTGAAAACAATCGTATTGAATCGGATCGGTATCCTGAAACTCATCAATCAATGCTGCTTGAAACTGTTCACGAATTTTAGCAATCAGCTTATCTGCCTGCGGTCCGTGAAGCGCCTGTTGCAAATTAAGCAGCAGATCATCAAAAGCCTGCAGTTTTAATTGCTGCTTGCGTTTTGGTAGCTCACTCGCCAGATATTCCGCTAACTGCTGACGTAGTTGTTGCAGCTGCAAAGAACGAGCTGTTTGCAATTGTTGATCCGTATCAAGCAAAGCATCACATGCCCGCCATAAATCGAGTTCAGGTAACTCCTGACCTTTTTTTAATGCCTGATTCAGTTCAGCCTGGCCAAACTTGACAAATTTCTCAAACAAGCCCGCCTGTTTTCCGGCTTGCATCAGGCTATCCATTTCAGCTATCCAGCTGCTGACACTGGCAGTACGATATTTATTACCGTTAAGTAAATTTTTGTCCTGCAATACAGCAATGGCTTGTTCACGCTGTAGCCACCACAGCGACTGTACGTGATCGAACTGCTCATTAAATAAGCTTTGTAATGGTTCGGTTGCCATCTCAGGTAGTGGGATGACTTCAAGATAAGGCTTGCCGATCACACTGCTCACCGACTGCAATAAGCTTTCCGGATTTTGGCGGTTTTGTAATAAATATCGAGCAAAGGCTTTATCAGCTGAGCTGACATGACGACGCCAAAAGTCATCAGCTACCGCTTGTCGAAGCTCTTGTTCATCAGCCACCATTTCCATATCGAAAAAATGGCCGCTCTCAAATGCAAAGTCTTGCAAAGCTCGCTGACAAAAGCCGTGAATAGTATAGATAGCGGCTTCATCAAAGCTTTGAATCGCCAGTTGTAAACGTTTTATCGCCTGAGGATCTGCCTGCTCTTGTTGACTCAGTTGTTTACGTTCATCAACCAGTCTTGCCCGTAAACGTCCTCGTAACTCTTCGGTCGCTGCACGGGTATAGGTCACTACCAGAATCTGACTGACCTCCAGTTTTTGTTCTACCACCAACCGGCAATAAAGCTCTGCCAGCGTAAACGTCTTGCCTGTGCCAGCACTGGCTTCAATCAGATTAATACCTTTGAGTTCAACCGTATTCACATCAAATTGGGCGCTCATAACTGCCCGCCCTGAATGTGTTGTTGAATCGGCTCGTACACTTGCAAAGCAATATCGGCAAAGCGTTCATCCAAAGGATTAGCAGGAAAACAGTATTGATAATAGGCATCATCCTGCTCAGCCATCACAAACTCATTAGCTGGGGCCCAAGTTCGTTCAGCAACCTGCTGGGCTTTTTCTCGTTGCTTACTCAAGGCTTGTTTGGCATAAGCCAGGCTGGTTTTATCAAACAAAGGCAGAGGTTGCTGACAGCCTTGCCAATATAAGTTTAGGTAATGTTCTAATAAAAACTGAGCATCGATGACTGGGGTAAAGGTAATCTCTTCGTCTTCAAACACCAGTTGTGTTTCCAGTGTGACGCCTTCGGGTTTAACAATATTGAGAATCAAATGCTCTAACCAGCCGTTAATCAGATCGCGGCCTTTTTTACGTGATAAACGGTATCGCAATAATCCTGATGCACTCAGCTTATCGAGCTGACCACTTAGCGTGAATTTGCCAATCTCTAATTCAAATGGCACAGCAGGAAGACGCTGCTCAGTTAAATATGGCGTTAAGATATCAAGAAATGCCTCGACTTTCTGATTCTCTTGTTGCAGCCATTCATCACCAAACTCACCTTGCGGTAACATGCCCGTTGCCTGCACCAGCTCAGACATATTCAGATCCGGCGTATCACTCAGTTTGTTTTCTAATAACCACTGCCGCAGTTGCCAGGCTTCCAGCCCGTTTAATTCAAAGGGTTCTCGGCTGCTGAGTTCATCTTCATCCAGTTCCAATCTGACTCCCAATCGTTCACGACAAAGGAATCTAGCCGGATGCATAAAGAACTGATTAAGTTGCATCAAATTGATATCACGCCATGAGTCATCCGCTTCTGGCAACGGCTCTGAAAACCAGTCTTGAGGTGCTGTTATTGCCTGAGAAACCGGACATTGCAAAGCATTAAAACTAAACAGTTTCTTATGTTGCTGATCAAAATAACGACGGCTAAATGCCTGTAATGGATGATATGTCACCAGCTGCTTTATTACCGACTGGCCTTGCTCATCGATAAATCGCTCATCCAGATAATCCAATAAATCACTAATTAACACAGACGGTGGAATCTCGGCATTATCAGTAATGCTGGCACCGATATAACTGATATAGAGCGTTTGCTGAGCAGATAATAAAGCTTCGAGGAACAGATACCGATCATCATCACGGCGAGAACGATCACCTTCACGATGATGGTGTGCCAGCAAATCAAAGCCTAAACTCGGTTGGCGGCGTGGGAAAACATCATCGTTCATTCCAATCAGGCATACCACATCAAAAGGTATGCTACGCATCGGCACCATGCCGCAGAAGGTGACACCATGTCCCATAAAACGATGACTGTTATCCAGCGGTTCCAGGTGTGATTGCTGCCAGCTCAAGATCACGTCAATGCTAAGTGGCTCATCAAATCCGGCCAGTTCAGTACTTTCAATTATACGATCGAGCTGGGTACGAATAGAAATCAGCTCGCGTTCTGCCAATGGATCATCCAGATGCTCGGCATCAAAAAAACTATCCATGCACAGATTAAGCTGTTGTTGCCAATCTTTTGGTGTACGAGGCTTAGCTAACCATTGTCGCCAGTTATCCAGTGCCGCAATAAACTGTGATACTGCTGCCACAATCCGGGCTTTATCACCAGTAATACCATCCATAGCAAGTTGGCCATCAAACAAGCGCCAGGGTTCGCCCTGCTCGGTCAGCGGCATAGCATAGCCCAGTAATAAACGGTCCAAACCTGCTCGCCAGGTATTGGCGTCATTAGCAGGTAAATCCAATGCCATTTTATCTTTGGCATCATGGCCCCACCGAATCCGGGTTTGCTGACACCATTCGCGTAGCCATAATAAGGCATTTTCATCGAGCTGGAAACGTTGCTGGATGGCCGGACATTCCAGTAATGCCAGCACACTTTCCACATCAAACCGCGACTGTGGCAAAGCCAGAATAGTGAACCAGGCATTGAGTAAAATACTCTCTTGCTGGCCGCTGCTATCAGCAATACTAAAGGGAATAGCATGGGCAGGATCAGCGGCTCCGAATACAGCTTCAATCCACGGTGCATAAACATCAATATCCGGCGTCATCACCACAATATCGGTGGGTGATAAATCAGGGTGCTGTTCAAATAAGGCCAGCAATTGATCCTGCAGAATTTCCATTTCCCGCATCGGGCTATGGCAGACCTGAATCAGAATAGAGTTATCGTCAGCACTCACTGCTTGCTGTTCACCGACCTCCAGCTCAAACATATCGCTTTTCAACATGCCAAGCATGGTGTCTGGTATGGGCGCAACAAAACAGGTCTCGGCGTCATGAGGCAAGTCCTGACACTGGCGAAAAAACTCCTGGCCTTGTTTGCCTAAACTTGCCAATAAAGGGTGACCTACATCCGCATTCAATTCTGGCTCGGGATCGTCCAGCATCAATTCCAACTGCTGACGTTGTTGCTGTTTGGGGTCGATCAAATCCCCCCAATAATGCTGGCTGGGTGATAAATAAAACAGCGTGATATCGACAAACTTCGCCATCAGAGAAAAGGTCTGTAAATAAACAGGTGGTAGCGAAGAAATACCAAAAATACTGAGTCGTTCTGGCAGACCTGCTGGCTTTTCTGTGGCTGTTTGTAAAAGCTGATTGAGCTGGTTTAACAATCTGGCGCGATGCATGGGTTCAGCATCGTCAGCTGTTATTTTCTGCCATAGATGCCCTTGCCAGTTTGCGCTTTCTCCCTGCTCCCACTCAGCTATCCAGTCCGGTCGATACATCAGATATTGGTCATAAGTATCAGCCAGCCGTTCTGCTAACTGGAAACGCTTTAACTCATCTGTTTGCTCACCCAAATAGGCGGCAATAGCCTCAAACTCGGGCTCATTGGCTAACTCAGGCAGCATGGCAAATAAACGCCAGCTAATCGGCGCTTTAGCATAAGGAGAATGTAAAGGAATATCGGGCCAGATTTGCCGAAACAAACGCCAGATATAGGCCGAAGGAAAAGGAAACTCCGTGTTGGCAGCAATGCCTTGTTCATTGGCGATAAATAACGACAACCAGCGCGCCAGCTCGTTACTTTGCACAATAATATTTTCCTGCTCAAACGGGCTGAGCGGTTCAGACTGAAGTTGTTCAGCAAGCCAGGCAGCAAGTTGTCTGCTGTCATTACTGTAAACAATCTTCAGCATGTGGATTCCTTCACGTCAAAAGCCACATATTACGGGATGTTGCAGTTGAAACAAACTGCTTTTCTGATTCTTTGCTTAACTTGGTCTCATCGTATTGTTTTCGACAAAAGCATCATTGATACACACTTAAAATTTATATTCGATAGCATATTTTATTTTTCTCATTTGTGTCATAACTCACATTAATTCCAAAATTCATAACATTGTCATAAAGCATCACTACTCTAGCCATCGATATCCATTATCTGACCTGGAGGTAACGTGAAAAATACACATAAACTACTTTTTGTTTCGATGCTAGCAGCACTCTACAACGCACCGGCTATGGCGGCGGATTGTGTTGAAGGTGGCACAAGCGGCTCACCCACTCTGCTATGTACTGCGACAGACAGCAATAATATTGATGACGACCGCGACAATTTATCTGTGACCGTTGAAAACGGTGTAGAGCTGGTTGATGCCAATGATCGTCCAGTGCAACTGGAAGGTGCAAACCAATCTATCGTCAATTATGGCCTTATCGAAAGCGGCGATGATGATGCGATTCGTGGTAAAGGCGCCAATCTGACCGTTGATAACTCAGGCACTATTATTGGTGGTGACCGTGGCATTCGTCTACAAGACGATGCTGACAACTTCACTTTAATTAACCGTGAAACAGGCATTATTTCAGCTGAAAATCAGGCCGTCAGATTAGATAACGATGCCGAACTGGAAAATGCCAGCATCACCAATTACGGCCTTATTGAAAGTGAAAAAGGACGTGCTATTCAAAGTCGCGGCCCAGGCACAACAGTCGTGAACTACGGCACTTTACGTGGTGATGAAGAAGTCATCGAAGCACGTGAAGACTTCACACTTGAAAATCACGGCACTATCGCTCTGAATGGTTTGTCATGGGATGCAGGCACTCAAACATGGACAAATGCTGGCGCGACGGATGATGAAGACGGTGTGCAATTTGCCGGTGGTACAGCAGATAACTACGGTGTCATTCTAGGCACGGACGACGGTATTGATATTGACGAAGGTAAAGTACATAACCATGCTACAGGCGTCATCGTTTCTACCGGCACAGCCAGTGACTCACTCAATGGTGGTAATGGTATCGACATCGATCCTTTATTCGAACCGACCAAAGGTGATGACCGTGTCGCAGGTCCCCTGACTATTGTTAATGAAGGTTACATCGAGGGTGTCCATGCCATTGGTGCAGACGAAGCCGCTACATCTGAAGTGACGGTAACGAACAGTGGCACTTTAGTCGGCCGCTCAGGCACCGCTATTCAATTTGCGCCTAACCAAGGCAACAGCAGCCTGACACTGACTGGCAACAGTGAAATTGCGGGCGATGTGATATTTGGTGGTGGTGACGATAAAGTCGTTGTTGATGGACTGACTTCCACATCAGGCTTATTAAGCACAGGCATTTTTGACGGTGGTGAAGGTATCAACAGCATTTTCTTCAATGATTTCGAGCTGTCAGATATTTTGTCATTTGAGATTTCTGATGCCCTCGTCTACTTATCATTAGGTGTGGATAGTGGCGAACTGTTATCAGGCAAGTTCAAAAACTTCTCATCATGGGGCTTCGGTGGTGATGGCATGTTCTCTACTGAGTATCTTGCTAGCCAATTCTCTAACCCAAGCGCCGTACCATTACCAGCAGCACTGCCTCTGTTTGCTTTTGGTTTAGTAGGTATGTGGGCTGGCCGTTCACGTCTGAGAGGGGCTAAAGCAGCCTAATTTGGTTGTCATTTAAAGACCTGAGTTTAGGGTCAGTGTAAACACTTAATATGGCGTGTTTGCACTGGCCCTAAATTATTTTTAAGCCGAAAAAACGCTTGTTAAAGCAACCACCATTTTAATTAGGTATGTTAGTGTCTCACTCACTATTTCAGTGTCAGAAAGAGGCCAGTTTTGAATTCTCGACATATTATTTGGTTCACTTTTTTATTGCTGCTTCAGGCATGTTCCTCGATACCGACGACACAAAACCGCTTGGATACCGCATTACACTTGGCTAACAGCCAGGGCTGGCAATCACAGATCCTCACCACGTCTTCATTTCAGTTGCAAAGCTTTGTTCCTAAAAACAGCAAACCATCAAAACGTTTAACAATTTATATCGAAGGTGATGGTTTAGCCTGGTTAAATCGTCGAAAAATATCTTCTGATCCCACTCCGGTCGATCCGCTGGTACTCAAACTTGCAGTGCATGATAAACAAGCAGTCTATCTGGCTCGCCCTTGTCAGTATGTGAAGTCAGACCGTTGTGACAAAAAGCTATGGACCTCAGCCCGATTTTCAACCGAGGTTGTAGAATCCATGAATCAAGCTGTGACTGAACTCAAAAATCAGTTTCAGGCTTCATCGCTACGCCTAATTGGTTACTCAGGTGGTGGTGCTATCGCTACTCTCTTGGCAGCTGAACGAAATGATGTCGACCAACTGGTCACCGTGACAGGTAATCTTGATACAACAGCCTGGACAGAGATGCAGCATATTTCAGCGTTAACAGATTCACTTAACCCGGCAGATGCCTGGCAAAAACTCACCGATGTGCCACAAATTCACTTTGTCGGCAGTGAAGACAAGATCATGCCTGAGGCCGTTGCCAGATCGTATCAACAACATTTTCCTGACGCGAAACAACCCGAAGTCAGAGTGATTACCGGCATGAGCCATCATTGCTGCTGGGTAGAGCATTGGTCAGAATTACGACAAGAAGTTCAATAGCATCAGCATCAAATTGAATAAGCAAATACAAAAAAGCCCCAGCAATATCTGCTGAGGCTTTTTAGCTTGAACAGTCAAGTTTAGCTTAGAACGACATACGTAAGTTCACAGAAGCCGTTTGGTTTAAAAAGTCTTCACGACCTTCTACATCGTATTGAGCGGTGATATCAGTGTAATCGTTTAAATTAACGGTGGCACCGACACCAGCTCTAGCTAACCATGGTGAAGGATCAATCCCATCCGTAGTAAAGGCAGTACCACCACCAGTATAAGATGCTGTCAGACTAGTATCGTCATTGATGACGTCATAGCCCACGCCGATATTAGCCAGTAAAGTCGTCTTATCATTTAACTGATGGTCGATATCGGTTTGTACCATTAAGATAAATTCATCGGAATGAACGCTGTCCACATCAAGGTTAATCGCCCCTGCGCCTTTTTCTGTGTAACTTTCATCACGAATATACGCATAATCGGCACGAAGGCTTGGCATTACTGTGCTGCTGTCATTCAGCTCAAAACGTTTGCCAATACCCACACCCACATGGGCAGTGTAGCTATCGTAATCTGCTTCAGCGGTACGGCCAATAAAACTGATTTGGCGTTTGCTATCATTTTTATTCATACCTACATCGGCTTGCCAGTTCAGTTCCACATTTTCAAACTGGGCTAAGTCATGGCTACCGTAGGCAATCAACTGATAGGCATCAATATCGGCTTTGTTACCGGATGACATACCATTACCATCAACGCGGGTGTTCATATACGATAAAGCCAGACCTAGTCTGCTTGATTCGGTAACATCACCGTCCATACCTACCACAAAACCGTAAGAGTCGGCATCATAACCACTGACGCCATTACGTTCTTGTTGACGGGTCCAACTACCCACCGGTTTTAACCACATATTTTTATCGGTCAGGAAGGCATCACCCGATGATAAACCACGGGTATTGGCCTGACGACTTTGAATCACACGGTTAGTACTGTGCAAAGTATTGGCAGCGAGTTTTGTGGTGCCACCCACCAGTAAAGGCAGTGTTTCGGCCACCGCTTCTGTGATTTTCTGGTCATTGGAAAGACGCCCGAATGCTGTTGACACGTTTGCAATATCTGTATTTGTAGAGCCGCCGTTCACAAAACCGTCTAATACACGTGCTGCACCACGACCGGATTTAAAGCCTTCACTGTTGACGCTTTGAAGTACACTGGTATTACCATCTCTTGTTACACGTAAGCCGACAGTATTCCCTTCTTTTTCTGCAGCGAATGAATAGAGTAATGAATTATCCGTCACTTCAAAGCTGCCTGCATCCAAAGTGCCTGCGCTAATCACCTTGCTGAGAAGGCTCCCATTAGCGAGCGATGGTGCACCTTTAACATCTACATCAAGCTTCGAACCATCAGCAAAAGTAGCAGTGCCCGTCACATTTAACTTACCGTATTGACTTGCATCGATAAGTCCCAGCCTGAGAAGGCCATTCAACGTTTGAGTATAGTCCGCCGTTGCTCCAGCCTGCCCCAAAGTTAAGGTGTCACCCGCAGCGATCGATAGAGTACCGCCATTCACCTTAGCCGTACCTGAAAAACCTTCTAAGTCACCAGTTAAACGTGTAGTACCTGACAGAAAATTAATTTCGCCATTACCGTTGACGTCTACCACATCCTGAGAAAACACATAGTCAGTATTAGAGTGATTAAAGTTAATGCTGCCACTGCCAGCACCAAATTCAACAGTGGCTGCATCCAAAGTACCGGCAGCAACAATAATTGAATCACTCTGATCGGCACCAATATTTAGTTTGCCGGTTCCAGTCGCCTGATCACCTAAAATGAGTGTGCCAGTGCCGTTGTGTATATTGAAGCTACCACCAATAACCAGACTTAAAGTCCCTGCCCCTGAAACACCGAGTTTCACATCCTGATCCACTGTAAAGCTAGATCCGGTGCCAGTTATCAGAATTTTTCCTGTAGAACCATTTGCGTATGCGATATCAATCGATGTTGTGTCTAAAGCACCACCATTTTTTATGATTAACTCACCATCACCTGTGCCGCCAACTGTGAACATATTAGAATTAAGCACAGCATTGGCTGAATCGATCTGTAATGTATTCTTTGTGTCTGCTTTATCAGCAACGGTAGTCCAGTTCGTTGTGAGAGAACCATTCGATATCGTGAGGTTACCGGTTCCACTCGCAGTTCCCCCGAGTCTTAAATTAGTCACGTTTTGATTTGAACCATCGCTAATCAAAACGGTACTACCATCAGACACATTGGCTTCAGAAGTGGGTAAAGAGTCACCAACCCAGTTCGTCGTAGTTGACCATTCACCATCACCAGCCTCATTATCCCAATCTGTCGCCAGCACAGTCATTGGTGATGCAGCAAACAGGGCTGCTGATAACACAACGGCATGACCGACCGTTTTGGTCTGAACGTTGGTCGTTTGTGTTTTTGTTTTACCTTTAGCTGATGTGAACTCAGAGGCTACCATCCATGCTTGCCTACTGACATTCCAAACGATGCGATATGCGAGGTTCATACTACTTTTCCATTCCTGTTTTAATTAAGGGTCTACCGAAAACGTTTCTTACTAAAACGAATTTTGTGGTTTGTAAAAAAACGTTAAAAACGAATAAACACTAATCAATAGAAATGGTTTTTTTAAGCTTATTTTTGTATCAATTTGTATCAGACAATCGCGATCGGTTTGGTCAGCTGATAACCAACGTTACGTATGGTTTTGATGGGAAATTGAAAGTCATCCGAACTGAAGCGTTGGCGCATCCGTGAGATATGTAAATCCAGGCTTCGACTCTCAGGTGAATAGTTAGGATTACCCAGTGCACTATAAAGCGCCTCACGTGAGGTCGCCTGATTCTGCATAGACTGTTTAGCTAATAGTGAAAGTATGGTCAGTTCACTATTATTGAGTGGGTGAGGTTCACCATCAGGTGTTATCAATAACCAATTCACCGTATCCAGTTGCCAGGAATGTGTTTGCTTAGGCTGATGTGTTGTTAATGCTTGAAAGCGATTATTGATAACGGCCAGAAGTTCACGAATATCAACCGGTTTTGCCAAATAATAATCGGCACCAGAAGTAAGACCATTGACGCGATGCTCAACCTCCCCTAATGCAGAAAGCATCACCACATCAATACGCTGGTTTTGCTTTAGACGACTAACAATATTGAGGCCACTGTCATCCGGCAGATTCACATCAAGCAGCACCATATCGGCATCAAAATCATTCAGAATGGCATCCATTTCTTGTGCTGAAGCAGCTTCATTGACTAGCAGACCTTCGCTAGTCAAAATCGCTTTAATTGGTGCACGAAAATCAGCATCATCATCAACAATCAAAATCTTCGGCTTAGTCATGAGACACCTCATGTTTTGCTATTCGCACACTGAAGACAGTGTGTTGTTCACAACTGAGTGAGATAACAGCCTGATGCATATCGCATATACGCTTGGCAAAATATAATCCCAGACCTGAACCGCCCGCCGAGTCAGAGGATTCGACTCGAAAATATTTATCAAATATATAGGGGCGATGCTCTGCAGAAATACCGGAGCCATCATCCACAACCTGAATAATGTAGTCACCGTTACTTTCTATCAGTTCCATATACACGGACGATCTGTGTCGAGCATTTTTAAGTGCATTTGAGACCAAATTAGAAAATAACACGCTGAGGAACATCTCATCGCCGAGCACATTAGCCCCTGAAGGTAATGAATGAATAAGAGGAATGTCATATTCCGTGGCTATATTCTCCAGAACAAGAATTAGCGAAGTATCGTATAGAGCCTTCTCCTCCTGCTCAATCGAGTGAGCCATCCATTCATCATTTAAACAACGCTCGACCAAGGCATTCAGTCTCTCAGAAACATGCTTTATCCGATGCAAACTCTCATCGACGATAGGCGTTTTCACTTGCTGCAACATAAGAGCGGCATCAGCATTTGCTTTAATCGCACCGATGGGTGCTTTAAATTCATGAGATAACATGGAAAGAAAATGTTGTTGTTCTTTCAATGATTGATGAGCAATATCACGTGCCTGAGTGACTTTATTCACCTCATTCCGCAATTGGTTGTGTAATTTTTCTGAGGTCAAGACAATAAAGCCCACCGTGATGACAAAGCTGCTGACAATAGCCATCAAGAAAATCACATAGGCGGCATTGAAATCCAAAAACGAGATGTCTTTTACAGGTGCGTAGAGCATATTGGCTATTCGCCAGAGACTGATCATTCCCAGCACCAAAAAAGTGAGAGACATACCTAATCGTCCAGGCAGGTTTCTAGCATTTTTCCATAAAACATAGCTTGTCATCAGTGTAAGAATAGCGACACCGGTTGCTGAAATAATGATACGTTCTGCTAGATAATGGCTGCTTTGATACCACCAAAAAAGTGGCGATAAACATATAATCAACGAGACAGGAAAAAGCCAGGCAGGCTTTAACCCGGTTAATTGTCTTGAGGCTTGATAATAAAAGAGTAAGGCGAGGAAATAACTGACATTCGTCACCATGATCGATAAAGTGACATCCATACTATCTCGAAGCAGTAAAAAATAGGAGGCTATAGCCTGAAAACCTGCGCCGATAGCCGCGTATTTCAAGCCTTCCACGTCTTTCAACAGACGATAAAATAAAAATAAAGCGATAGCTGAAATAGAAGTAGTGATGACTAAAACAAGAACGATGGTGCGTAAATCGGGTAACAAAAGTAACTCACTTTTACAAAGGTACTAAATGGTATATGTCTGCTAATTGCAGCAACAGAGCTGCTGCAAGCAGAAAATCACCACAGATTATGACAAACCATCACCGTAAAGTGAAAAACGTTCTGATCAAGGGCACTCTCATTGCTCATAAACTTGTTTCGCCAAACAGATTTAGTGAGAGAATTTAAGCGTCTGTTCTAAAGATTTATGCCACTTTCACAACGATTATGTGTCAATACACTTACAGCAAAATAATCAAAGGACGAATATGACGAAGATATACCATAAAAACGACGCGGCCATTTCTGAGCTTGATGAACTGCAATATCACGTCACTCAGCAATGTGGTACCGAGCCCCCTTTTAACAATGCCTACTGGGATAACAAAGAACCGGGTTTATATGTAGATGTAGTGTCTGGCGAGCCTTTATTTACCTCGTTAGATAAATACGACTCGATGTCTGGCTGGCCTAGTTTTACCCGCCCACTCGATGCCAACAATATCACTGAGCATAGTGATGACACGCTAGGCATGGTCAGAACCGAAGTGCGTTCAAAATATGGTGACTCGCACCTGGGTCATGTCTTCCCTGATGGGCCAGAAGAACATGGTGGCTTGCGTTACTGTATTAACTCGGCCAGCTTACGCTTTATTCCAAAAGACCAGTTAGCCGCTGAAGGTTACGCTGACTACCTGCCCTTGTTTGATAATGACGAGTCAACGGATACCGACACTATTGAAACCGCGATCTTAGCTGGTGGCTGCTTCTGGGGAATGGAAGAATTATTCCGTCATCAACCCGGCGTGATTAATACCCGTGTAGGCTACACTGGTGGCCATGTACCTGATGTCACTTATAAAGATGTAAAACAAGGTGATACTGGTCATGCTGAGGCGATTGAAGTGATGTTTGATTCTTCACAAACCAGCTACCGTGACATCCTGGAGTTTTTCTTTATGGTGCATGACTCCACCACTAAAAACCGTCAGGGAAATGATATCGGTGACAGTTATCGCTCAGCTATTTTTGTGGAAAATAGTGAACAAGCCAAAGTCGCTGATGAGTTAATAAGAGAACTCGATGCCAGCGGGATTCTCCCCGACCCTATCACCACCGAAGTCACTAAAGCCGGCCCATTTTACGAAGCCGAACCCGAACATCAGGACTATTTACAGCATTACCCCAATGGCTATACCTGTCATTGGATTCGAAAAGACTGGAAGTTGAAAAAGTAAACCACCTCAATCAAACAGGGCATCAAATGATGCCCTGTTTTTAAAGATTAATACGTCCAGGTGACTGAACCGATGGCACTTCTCGGTGCCCCGTAATTCGCTTGTCCCCATTGAGGACTTTCCAGGTACTTTTCATCACCGACGTTGTATAAGTTCAGGGCTAAAGAGACATTTTTATTTAGTTGATATTGAGCAAATAAGTCGACTAAAGCATAACTTCCCTGCACTTCGGTATCACCATAGTAAATTTCATTCTGCCAACGAACACCACCGCCTATGTTTAATCCGTTAACATGAGGCACTTGATAGCTGGCTGCTAACTTGAATTGTTTGGTTGGAATAAACACACGCGTGTCATCACCGTTTTCATCTTCCATATTGAGATAGGTATAACCTGCACTCATATTCAGTCGCTCGATAACCTCACCAGATAACTCGATCTCATAACCTTTGCTCTGTAACTCTATACCACGGTAAATATTGAGTCCTGTTGCATCATTACGTGTCACATATTCACCAAAGTTTTCTTGCTCGGATTCAAAGCGTGCAAGGGTCAATACGGCATTGCCGTCATTAAACTCCTGCTTGATACCAAACTCGCGGCTTTCTCCTTTTACCGGGCCCAAGGGTGCCAGACTGGCATCAACCCAAGTTTGTGCTTTAAATACTTCACTGTAGCTACCATAAAGCATCGTGCCATCAATCACTTCATACGTTAAACCCGCATAAGGCACGGTTTCAGTATCGGACACTTTTTGAGGTGCACCATAACTCACCCCATCCTGCTCAATCTTCACGGTGCGTGCTCCTAGCAATACAGACAGTCTGTCAGTTGGTCGCAGGCGAGTTGAAAAGTAAGCGGAATCTTGTTCTTGATCGATATCGGTAGATTGTTGGGAGGCATCATAAACATCAAATACTGGTTTTGGTGTCAACCCAGCTGACCAGTTGCCACCAATGGGATCATAATTCCATGTACTTGAATAAACTGAACGTCCAGTCAGCTGGATATCTGCGACATTAATCCCTGCAACCACTTCTTGCTCTCTGCCAGCTAACTCAAACTTACCGCTCACATATAAATCAAATATTTTTTCTTTGTCCTGCGCTTTGTAATCACTGGCCTGAGCAGTCAAACCTGACTCTGTAATTGGATCAGGATTGCCGGCTAAATACAGTGAGTTCCATTGCTTTTCTTGTTTGTTTTGGGTGTACATGGCTTTGATTGCCAAATCATCACCTATTCTTTGTTCCAACTCGATGAAACTTCGAGTTTGTTTCACATCTTGCTGAGCCCAGCTAGGCGCCGTATTGGTTGACTCATCGTAATCGGTCAATGTGCCATCACTATAGAAAAGTGGTAATGCTCCTGATGAGTTACCATCACTATGATGGTCGTTCACACTGTGAGAAAAAGTTAGCTCAGTGCTGTCCGTCAGATCTGCTGAAACAATGCCGTAAAAGACATCACGGTCTGTGGAGTAGCGATCAAGGTATGAATCTCCTTTTTCTTTGGCAACGACTAAGCGACCACGAACGCGATCATTAATAGGCCCGGAAATATCGGCATCAACACGACGAGTATTCCATGAACCATAAGAGGCTTTAGCTGATGCCTGAAATTCATCAGTGGGGCGTTTACGCACAAAATTGATGGTGGCCGAAGGATTAGCTAAACCAGTAATCAGACCACTCGCCCCTTTAATGACCTCCACTTTTTCATACATCGCGGTGTCATCGTGACCTTGTGTCAAACCATATGAAAAAGGCACACCAATGCCGTCATACTGAAAGTTAACGATATCAAAACCACGTGCGGTGTAGTACGTTCTACCCGTTTCTACCTGCTCCACCGTCACACCCGGCACATATTTCAGTAAGTCATTCACCTCATTTAAGGCAAAATCTTCAATCTGATCTTGTGAAATAACCGAGACAATCTGAGGCGTTTCAAAGATGGTTAAATCCAGTTTTGTTGCTGATTTGGTTTCCTCTGGTTCGCCATAAATGCGCAATGAATCCAGACTAATCACTTCGCTAGACTCAGATACTTGTTCAACTGGCTCCGCATTAGCTAAGCCGCTATACAGCGAGACCAATGACAAGCTAATGGCATATCGTGTGCTCCGTTTCATATGTCTTATCTCATGATTTGCTATTTAAAAAATGACAGCACTTTACAGATCATAAAATCTAAATACAAATCATTATTATTTAATAACTAATATGAAAACACTGGTATTCAGTCTCCTAATTCAATCAAGTGAGTAAGTTTGAGAGTTTCCTGAGATGAAAAGAGTGATTCTATTTTTTCCAAATACATTTAAAAATCTGGCATGCTACGTATCAACTAAAAATAGAAATATTGAACAGAAAAGAGTTATATGAAATCTAGACAAAATATCAAACACAATGACCCAATTGGTTTCGACTAGAGGCAAGGCTGAGATGTCAGACGATATACAAAATAACCACACCATGCCAGCAGATGCCAGCCCCGAGTTAGTGTCAAACAATATGCCTGCCACCAACATATTTAAGTCAAGTTCACACTGGGCAATAGTCGGTATATTTTTACTGCTATTACTGGGCAGTGTTGCTCACGCTCGTGATTTTCTCGTGCCGGTAGCGCTTGGCGTGTTATTGGCACTAGTGTTTAGTCCGGTGCGACGTTTCCTTGAGCGCCGACGACTACCACCAGCTGTCTCCGCGTTTATTATTGTCAGTGGACTGATGACATTAATAGGTTTGGGTTTAAGCACGCTCGCTGATCCCGTGCAAAGTTGGATTAAAGAAGCCCCCACCATCGGCTTTAAAATTGAACAGAAATTGCGTGGTGCGAACCAGTCAGCGAAAGAGGTCATTGATGCTGGCAAACAGATTGAGCAGATCGCCTCCCTGGAAAACGAGACAGAGCAAGTGCAGAAGGTCTCACCACGCGAGCCGGGAGTGCTTGTCAAACTCGCTACTTCGGTGCCTGAAATTCTGGCACAAATGGTATTTACCCTAGTGTTGCTGTTCTTTCTGCTGGCCTCAGGTGATATGTTTTACGAAAAGCTAGTTCACATTATGCCGACGTTTAAAGATAAGCGTAATGCGGTCAGAATTAGCTATGACATCGAACGCAAGTTGTCGAATTACTTATTCACTATCACTCTTATTAATACTGTGCTCGGCATAACGGTTGGCGTATCAATGTGGCTGCTGGGCATGCCAAATGCCATCCTATTTGGTGTGTTAGCGTTCGCCTTTAATTTTGTACCGTATCTTGGCGCTATCGTCGGCGTTGTGATCGCGGCCCTCGTAGGTTTACTTACCTTTGACCATACCGTTACCGCGCTGCTGCCCGCCTTAGCCTATTTGACGTTAACGATTATTGAAGGACAGCTTGCCACGCCTTATTTCGTAGGGCGGCGCTTAGAAATGAACCCCGTCGTGATTTTTCTCTCGGTCGCATTATGGGCCTGGCTGTGGTCCATTGTGGGTATGCTTGTCGCAGTGCCGTTATTGGTCGCTGTTCGTACCTTTTGTGAACATATCCCCAGCTTGCAGGCATTTGGTACTTTTCTCTCCGCAAGAGGTAGTGAAAACTTTCACCCAGAAAATGCCGAGACAGAAACCTGATGTGTTACTAGAGGAAAAATAGAGATAGCATCTGAAAAGAGAAGCATGAAAATAAAGAAACAAAATCAAACATTCTGACTATATTGAGTCGTGCCCCTATTGATTTAACCTCATTGATTGAGTGTACTTATGGAAAAATCAAAGAAGAATTTGCTCCTACTAGAACGGGCACTGCACGATATTGAATTACCATGTAACGATAAAGTTATGGTTGCTAGTGCGTATTACTCGATATCTATGGAACACTATCGCTCAATTTTAACTTTACTCGAAATACAGCTTTATAGCTCAGCAGGTGCACTTTTAAGAAGCCTTTTTGAAAGTTATGTTAAAGGCCTATGGTTTTACTACTGCTCCAATACGGAAGACATCGTTCGACTAAGAAAAGATAAGTTTGAAAAGCCATTTTCGATGTTAGTTAGTGAAATTGAAGATAAAAAAGGTAAGGGGCTATCAACCGCTAAGAAAAATTTGTGGCGAGCTTTAAATGGATTAACCCACTCTGGTGCAGGGCAAGTTTCGCGAAGAATTTCTGACGAATCAATCGGTTCAAATTTTGATGAACTCTTTATCGAGGATGTAAAAAAGTTTACAAATAACTATGGCTTGTTAGTTGCTGGCGAGCTAGCATTAATTAGCAATGATAGAAATGCTCAAAACACTGTGCTAGAAGTTCAGGAAACTCTAGGTTTCTCGAAGTTGAATTTATAAGAACCGATGGGGGCAGAGCGTTATGACTTTTGAATAATAAACACATCTAACTAAAAAGCCATCTGAATTAACTTGAACTTGTCGGCACAAATGACGATTTGAAGAGCTTCCCTTCTCCCGTCTATTGCCGCCAAAAATTAGGTTTGTTTGATGGATTGAGTGGTCGAATGTCTGACCGAAGGGAGTTATCGACCACGCCATCAAGCAAAGTTAATTTTTGGATCAAAGGCAATATCGGGTGCCCTTTTGTTTGGTTCGTTTATTTTGGGCATACAAAATAAATGAACGCCTCGCGGCAGCGTGTGGTTTAACAAAAGAGACTATCCGTTGGGTTTCGTTCCTCTACCCAACCTGCATAACCAATCGTTTTTTCTATAAAAATAAATTCGTTATACAACTTAAAATATTCTCTTATAATTTAAAGAAGGGTGCGCTTGCGCGCACCCCGGATGAGTTAGGCTGCTTTAGAAGTGTCAACGTTTTTATCTTCCACATCATGTTCCAAAGCTTTGTTACCTGTTTGACTAATCGGAATCGATTTAGGCTTCATCGCTTCAGGAATTTCTTTCACAAGGCTGATAGTCAGCAAACCGTTGGAAAGATCGGCGCCAGTCACTTCGACGTAGTCAGCAAGGTTAAACTTACGTTCAAATGAACGATAAGCAATGCCTTGATGGAGGTATTTACGCTCTTCTTTAGCCGCTTTTTCACCTCTTACAGTCAGCACACCATTTTCAACCTGAATATCAAGCTCCTCTTGGGTGAAGCCGGCAACGGCTAGCGTGATGGCATAGCGGTTGTCCTCGATGAGCTCAATATTGTAGGGAGGGTATCCACTGGAAGTGGAGTCTGCAGTAAGTGCATGGTTAATCAGTGATCCCAAACGATCAAAACCAACACTACTACGATAAAGAGGGGTTAGGTCAATTGCATTCATGGTATATCCTCCGTTAGAAGCAATATAAAACAAAAACAATCAATGGTGAGGGCCCCTTCATGGCAGCCTCTCACGTTATTTTTAATAAGGTTTGACTCAGCAGATTTCAAGTCGTTTTATGAAATTTTTTATCTGGACAATATGAAAATGGCAATGTACTTATCAGCACAAACGGGGATATGAAAAGCTCCTAACCCCCCGTTTATTGCCGCCAAAATTTAGGGTTGGTTGATGGATTAAGTGGTCGAGTGTCTGACCGAAGGGAGTTATCGACCACGCCATCAAACAAACCTAATTTTTGGATCAAAGGCAATATCGGGTGCCCTTTTGTTTGGTTCGTTTATTTTGGGCATGCAAAATAAATGAACGCCTCGCGGCAGCGTGTGATTTAAAATAAGAAACTATCCGTTAGGTTTCGTTACTCAACCCAACTTAGTATCGACACCCAAGAATTCAAGGAAGAAAATGAAGTTTCAAGGCAAAATCTCAAACTGGAATGATGATAAAGGCTTTGGTTTTGTTGAACCCAATGGCGGCGGAGAACGCGCCTTTGTTCATATCAAAGCTTTTAACCCCAGAACACGCCGACCAATCAATGGTGACGTTATCATCTATGATTTATTGCAAGATAAAGACAAGCGCTATCGAGCTGAAAATATTCGTTTTGCTCGTGATTCAAGACAAAAAAACAAACCACAAGCTAGCAAGAAAAACCGATAATTTGGTGGCGTTTTAATACTACTTTTTAGTATTGGACTCGTGATATCAGTTTTAACAGGAAAGTTGCCTTTAGCTATTCCACTTGTTTATCTCGTGATGAGTGTCATTACCTTTATCGCTTATGCTATTGATAAGTCAGCGGCTGAAAATGGACGCTGGCGAACGCAAGAAAACACATTGCATTTATTGGCTTTGGTTGGTGGCTGGCCCGGAGCTATTCTTGGTCAAATGCTATTACGGCATAAATCCAAAAAGAAAGCTTTCCGTCAGGTGTTTTGGTTAACTATCATCTTAAATATTGCTGGTTTAGTTTGGCTTCATACTTCATCAGGAAGTGCCTTTTTACAGAGTCTGGGCATGTAAACAAAAAAGGGAGTCAGCATCGGCTAACTCCCCCTCTTTTATTTCTACTAATTTTTATTACTAATGCAAGGTGTTGGGATCACTCGCAGAAGCGATGGTGTCATTAAACAACTTGGCAACATCGACTTTATCGAAGGTGTAATGTTGATTACAGAACTCACAAGCGACTTCGATTTCACCTTCGGTAGCGATAATGTCATCGGCCTCTTCCTGCCCTAACATGGCGATGGTTTCTTCTACTCGCTGACGTGAGCAAGTACAGGAGAAACGTAGATCAGTTGGTTCGTATAATCTGACTTGTTCTTCATGAAACAGGCGATGTAATAAGGTTTCTGATTCCAGGGTTAGCAACTCTTCATCGGTAATGGTGCTTGCCAGTTGGCTGATACGGAACCAGTCTTCCTGGGCATCCTCTCGTTGGTTTTCTTCGCTGGGTAATTGCTGTAAGAATAAGCCAGCCACATTATGTTCATTCGCTGATAACCAGATTTTGGTGGCTAATTGTTCTGAGTTCTCAAAATAGCTTTCCAGCGTTTCTGACAGATTGTCACCGTGTAAACTGACCACGCCCTGGTAAGGTTGTTTTGCGCCTTCTTGTTCAATGGTGATGGCTAAGGTACCGCCGCCCATCATATCAGTCAGGCTGGCATCGTCGGCGATATCCCCATCCCACTGAGCCAGACCACGTAAGGTATTTTGGCTGGTGCATTCCACCATCATTAGAGAAACCGGGCCTTCAGAACGCACTTGTAAAACCAGTCGGCCAGTAATTTTGACTGTGGCGGCTAACAATGCTGCCGCGCCCATCATTTCACCTAAGACATTGCGTAAGGCTTGAGGGTAGTCACGACGCTTTAGGACTTCCTGCCAACTTTCCTGCAAATTGACCCATTCACCACGAATCGCTGCATTATCAAAAATAAACCGTTGTAAACAATCTGATTTCACTACTGTGATACCTATTTCTTTAAGTTTGGGAGTGAGCGTTTTTTAGCAAATCAGGAGATAAGAAATCACCACATTTCTTTCACCCAATAAAAAAGCCGGACAACTACTTGCCCGGCTATTCTATCGCATATGCGTGTTTTAACTAAGCAATCTTCAACAAAATTTCGTTGATACGTTTGACATAGGTAGCTGGGTCTTCCAGTTGTCCACCTTCTGCCAGTAGTGCCTGGTCAAACAGAATCGATGTCCAGTCGGTAAAGCGACTTTCATCTGATTCATCTTTCAGTTTTACCACCATTGGATGCTCAGGGTTCAGCTCCATAATCGGTTTAGTCCCTGCCACATCCTGGCCGGCCGCTTTTAACATACGCTCAAGATTCATACTCATATCGTAGTTATCGGCGACTAAACAGGCTGGAGAGTCTGTTAAACGATGCGTGATACGCACGTCTTTGACTTTGTCTTCCAGTGATTTTTTGACTCTTTCGACTAAGTCTTCGAAGTTTTTATCGGTTTCTTCCTGCGCTTTTTTCTCTTCTTCGTCTTCCAGTTCACCTAAGTCTAAGTCACCTTTTGCGACAGATTGCAGGTGTTTATCATCAAACTCAGTCAGAGAATTTACTAGCCATTCATCGACACGGTCAGTCAGCAATAAGACTTCGATACCTTTCTTACGGAAGACTTCCAGGTGTGGGCTGTTTTTCGCCGCGGCATAGCTTTCTGCGGTGATGTAGTAAATCTTCTCTTGCTTGTCTTTCATCCGGCTGACGTAGTCTTCCAGAGACACGGTTTGGTCTGACGAGCCAGATTCTGTGGTAGCAAAACGGAACAGTTTCGCTAATGTTTCTTTGTTAGCAAAGTCTTCGCCTGGGCCTTCTTTTAAGACCTGACCAAACTCTTTCCAGAACTCAGCATATTGCTCAGGCTCATTTTTCGCCAGTTTGCTGATTTCACTCAGCACTTTTTTCACTGATGCTGCACGAATGGTGTCAATGGTTTTGCTGCTTTGCAGAATTTCACGTGACACATTCAGTGGTAAATCGTTGGTATCAATCACACCACGAACGAAACGCAGATAACGTGGCATTAATTGTTCGCTGTCTTCCATGATAAAGACACGTTTTACATACAGCTTGATACCGTGCATGCGGTCACGGTCCCACATATCAAACGGCGCTTTAGATGGAATATACAGTAGAGAGGTATATTCAATATTGCCTTCGACTTTGTTGTGACTCCACAGCATGGGATCTTGGTAGTCGTGGGCAATTTGTTTATAGAATTCTTTGTACTGATCTTCAGTGATGTCGTTTTTTGACAAGGTCCATAAAGCCGTGGCTTTATTGATGGTTTCATCACCTTTATCAGCTTCATCAATTTCGCCGTCTTCATTTGGCAATGGCTCTTTTGCCATCAGAATCGGTAGATTGATGTGATCCGAGTATTTGGTGATGATGTTACGTAAGCGCCAGCCATTTGCGAATTCTTCTTCACCTTCGCGAAGATGTAGCGTAATTTCTGTGCCACGCTGAGGCTTTTCGATGGTTTCAATAGTGAACTCACCTTCACCAGCCGATTCCCACTGCACGCCATGCTCAGCCGTCAAACCAGCACGACGTGTTCTCAAGGTGACTTTGTCAGCAACGATAAAGGCAGAGTAAAAACCAACACCGAACTGGCCGATTAATTGTGAGTCTTTGGTTTGGTCACCGGTTAAGTTGTCAAAAAACTTACGTGTACCACTGCGTGCAATGGTACCGATGTTTTCGATTACTTCTTCACGTGTCATACCAATACCGTTATCACTGATCGTGACGGTATTTTTGTCTTTATCAAACTCAACACGAATCTTTAATTCTGCGTCATCTTCATAAAGTGCATCGTCTGATAACGCTTCAAAACGCAATTTATCTGCTGCATCCGCTGCGTTTGAAACTAATTCACGTAAAAATATCTCTTTGTTGGAGTACAAAGAGTGAATCATCAGATTCAATAGTTGTTTGACTTCAGTTTGAAAACCTAGCGTTTCCTTATGTGCATCAACACTCATTGAAAAAATGCCTCCGTATGGCTATTTATTTGAACATGGGAAGCAGATGGGGTCGGCGCTTTTTAAAATCAAGAGCAAACCATCAATAACTGTGACTTGGATTTTTCTTTCGGGCCAACCATAATAGAGATTCATTTTCTCAAGCCGGATAGTGCTCGGTTGACACAAGTACATTGGATTTTAAATACATGTCGAAAAACCAGCTCCGCATTCTGACCTACAATCTGCATAAAGGCTTTAACACCAGCAACCGCCAGTTCACGCTGCATCCCATTCGAGATGCCTTGGTGGAGACCAATGCCGATATCATGCTACTGCAGGAAATTCAGGGCGAGCACAGCAAGCATGGTTTGATTCATGACACCTGGCCGGAAGGTCTGCATTCTGAATTTTTAGCCAAAGATGTGTGGCCGCATCATGCCTATGGCAAAAATGCGATTTACGAAGTGGGTCATCACGGTAATGCCATTCTGAGTAAATTCCCACTTGTCAGCTGGGAAAATATCAATGTGTCTCCTTTCACCTGGGCCAGCCGTAGCCTGTTGCATGGTGAAGTTCAATTGCCCTGGTCTGACGATATTTTGCATATCATTTGTATACACCTTGGACTCACTGGCATTGAGCGACGCAAACAATTTAGCTTGTTATGTGATCGCATTCAGGCACACGTACCGGACAGTGCACCACTGATTGTTGCTGGTGACTTTAATGATTGGACCGGGCAAGCAGAGAAACGTATGGCACAGCGTTTACATCTAAAAGAAGCCTACCGCACATTGCATAATCGTTATGCTCGCACCTGGCCCTCATGGATGCCTATGTTAAAAATGGATCGCATTTATTATCGGGGCATGGAGCCAACATTGTGCGGCAGACCACCTCATTCATCATGGAATCAGCTGTCAGATCATGCCCCGCTTATTGCTGCTTTTGATCTACCCTGACTGCTCATAGCTCTGCGAATGAACATTTTTGGGCAGCTCAAAGATTGGGCTAAGGCACTAAAAACTCAAATATCGGCTCTGTATATCGCCTATCAGCGCCCTGATGTACCACTCATCAGTAAAATGATTATCAGTCTTGTCATTGCTTATGCCGTTAGCCCAATCGATCTGATTCCAGACTTTATTCCTGTATTGGGATGGTTGGATGAACTGCTGCTGTTACCCATTGGCTGCTGGCTGGCTATCCAATTTATGTCTGAAGAGGTCTGGTTCGATTGCAAGCTAAAAGCGAAGGAAAACC
This sequence comes from Methylophaga sp. UBA2513, assembly GCF_002341285.1. Lineage (NCBI taxonomy): Bacteria > Pseudomonadati > Pseudomonadota > Gammaproteobacteria > Thiotrichales > Piscirickettsiaceae > Methylophaga > Methylophaga sp. UBA2513. Next base: position 45,870 of record NZ_DDNT01000014.1, read on the forward strand.
CCATCCAGCTTCCAGAAAACCGTTGGGTCATGTGGGCAATTATCTTGTTGTGGTGTGTGCTGATGGCTTGGTTTGTTTATCTTATTTGGCCCAGCTTCACAGGCAGTGTCTAAGCTCTGCTGACTTGCAGAGATAAAGTAATTTTCATTTAATGTACTGCTTTGAGTTACACAGGCCGTGTGTAATGTCATCTGAAAAATCCGTCTATATCTGAGGTGAACATGTCTGAGTCAAAAAAACTCGATAGTCCATTAACATTCACAATAGGTCACGAACAATTACAGATTCGTCGACGCTATGAAGTGCTCAGTATTCTTAATGACTTTCTGATTGCTATCTGGTTTTTGATTGGCAGTATTTTATTTCTGTATCCCGTCTATGAAAAAACCGCGATATGGCTGTTTATTATTGGGAGTTTTCAATTTCTATTACGTCCGACTTTACGTTTAGCTTCACACATTCACCTGCAACGTATACCTGAGTCTGAGTGGCAAAAATAGTAGCTCGACAACCATCACGATCATCATGACTGACTACATCGGACGCTATGCCCCCTCTCCTACCGGACCATTACATTTTGGTTCTTTGGTAACGGCTGTCGCCAGTTATCTTGATGCCAGAACGCAGTCTGGCAAGTGGTTATTACGCATGGAAGATCTGGATAAACCCAGAGAAATGCCAGGCGCAGCAGATGAAATATTACGCACGCTCGACGGTTATGGCTTTGAATGGGATGGTGACGTCATATACCAAAGTGAACGCAGTGAGCTGTATCAATCCTATCTTGAAAAGCTAAAAGATAAACAATGTGTCTATCCCTGTAACTGCAGTCGTCGCGAGGTCGCAGATATTGCTCACGCAGGCATAGAAGGCCCAGTTTACCCTGGCTCTTGCCGACATGGCCTATCATCAAACCGCACACAGATAGCCTGGCGGCTACGCGTGGATAGCGACAATCTGATGTTTAATGACCGAGTGTATGGTGATATTCAGCATCATTTACAAACCGATTTTGGTGACTTTGTTTTAAAACGTGCAGATGGTCTTTTTGCTTATCAACTGGCCGTGGTTGTCGATGATGCAGAGCAAGGAATCAATCACATCGTTCGTGGTGCCGATTTATTAAACTCGACCAGCCGTCAGATTTATCTACAGCAACAAATAGAGGCGACATCACCGAGCTATGCTCATATTCCTCTGGTAACAAATGCGCAAGGTGAGAAGTTGAGTAAGCAAACTGCTGCGCCGGCTATCGCTATCCATGATGCCTCTGAACAACTCATTAATGCTCTTTTTTTCCTTGGCTTGGATGCGTCAGCCCTATCTTCAGCTATGCCGATAGCCCATGTCTGGCACTGGGCTTTAACGAATTGGCAACTCTGCCAAGTTAAGAAAAAAATCATATAAAAAAACAGTGAAAAAGGCTAAGGAAATGAAGTGTCTGACCGCTAAGTTGGTTAGCGTTGTCAATCAACATGACCTGTTCATGTTTTTTCAAGGAAAACCCCATGCTCAATCAACTCACTGTGAAAAAGAAACTCTTTGTATTGTCGGTCCTCGTTGGAATGACAATCTTACTGATGATTATCTTGGGCCAGATATTCCTGTCTAAAATTATTCGACTGGAAGAAGCTTCGATTCAGGCAGTGAAGCTAGAAACGAATATGCTGATGTTGCGCCGCCATGAGAAAGATTTTCTTAACCGACATGAGCTGAAATATCAAGATGAGTTCCATCAATCTCATCAGCTCTTCCTTACCAACCTCGATCAGCTTGGACAGCGTCTCGACGCACTGAATCAGTCACATGAATCAGAAAACCGCGTTCGTACTGTCTTGGTAGAGTATGGCGAAAAATTTAACCAAATAGTGAATATTGAACAAACCATTGGCTTAACACCGACTGATGGCCTTTATGGTAAGTTACGTAGTGCCGTGCATCAGGTTGAAGAAACCATCAACACATACGATGACGATAGTTTATTAGCTGCCATGTTAATGCTCAGAAGACATGAAAAAGACTTTATGCTTCGCTCTGACAAAAAATATGTCAGTAAATTTGAAGATGGGTTTACCGACTTCAATCGCCGTCTGGAAAACAGTTACCTGAGTAGTAGTGTAAAAAACCAAGTCCGTAGTGAAATAGAATCGTATCGTGCTGACTTTCTGTCATTAGTGAAAGGCTACGAAACGCGTGGCATGAATGCTGAGTCAGGCTTACTGGGTGAGTTGCGTAGCACGATTCATCAAAGTGAAGATGCTCTTGCGGGGCTTGGTCAACATATTTCTGACGAAATACCCACTGCTGTTAAAAATGCAAAAATTACTGTGTTTGTGATTGCTTTGACACTGGCTGCCCTGATTCTATGGCTCATCAGACTAATAAGCCAAAGTATTATTATTCCGCTTCATCAGCTTTCTGAAACCATGCAGGAAGTCGAAAAAAATCGTGATTTAAGTTTACGAGTTGATGATAGCGGCAAAGATGAAATTGCTGAAATGGCACGTTCATTCAATCTGATGACCGCATCCTTTCAAAAATTGATCCAACAAGTCATGACTTCTGCTCTCACTGTAAGTGCCGCAGCAGAAGAACTATCCGTGGTCGCTGAACAGACCAAAAAAGGTGTTATCAATCAACAAAGCAGTAGTGAACAAGTGGCCACGGCCATGAATGAAATGACGGCAACTGTTCAAGAAGTGGCTCGATACGCTGCAGAAGCGGCGAATTTATCCAGAAGCTCTGATAGTGAAACCAGTCAGGGTCAATTGTTAGTTAAAGACACAATCAGCTCTATCAAACAGTTAGCTGACCAAAGCTCAACCAATGCCGATGCAATTAAAAACTTACAAGCTGAAAGTGAAAACATTGGCACAGTCCTGACCGTTATACAGAGTATTGCTGAACAAACTAATTTATTAGCCTTGAATGCCGCCATTGAAGCTGCCCGCGCCGGTGAATCCGGCCGTGGTTTTGCTGTTGTTGCTGATGAAGTCAGAACCCTTGCGCAACGTAGTAAAGAGTCTACTGAAGAAATTAAAACCATTATCGAACGTCTACAAAACGAAGCAAATCAGTGTGTCGCTGCTACCTTGAAGGGTAAAGAGTATGTCGAAGCCACTGTCACCAAAGTGGGAGCGGCGGGAGAAAGCCTGACCACCATCTCTGAAAAAGTCCGCTCTATTATGGATATGAATACGCATATTGCCAGTGCAGCAGAAGAGCAAAGCGCTGTGGCTGAAGACATCAACCGCAATGTGAATCATATCGCCCAAGTAGCAGAAGAAAATGCAGAAAGCACTTCACAAACAACGGAAACCAGTCAGGGCCTTGCCGGATTAGCGGCAGACTTGCAAAAACTCATCACTCAGTTCAAAGTCTGAATCTAAGATACGTCATGGATGACGACTTGATGTTATAGCTTGGCTGTACAGGTTACATTTATGATGAATACTCAGGACTAGATTCAGGATGACATATTATGCCCTTGTACCATTTGTTCATATTGGTGTTACTGAGTCTGACATTACTCGGATGTGATTCAGACTCTGCTCAACAAACACTCAAACAACAACAGCTAACGATAAGTGGCAAAATAAGCTATCGCGAACGTATCGCGTTACCCAAGCATTCCAAACTCATCATTAAACTCGAAAACATCACCAGCGCCCAAAAAAATGGTGAGGTGGTGGCTGAAAAAACTATCTCTCTCGGCAACCGCCAAGTACCTATTGATTTTCAGCTGCAGGTGTTCAAAGACCAACTCAATGCCGATGAAAATTATGCACTTCGTGCTTCCATTCAGAACAAGCAAGGGGAATTAATCTGGACCACAGATGAGCTGAATCTGATTCCCACTGACACGCATGAAGTGTCACTGGGTGTGCTCAATTTGATCTCTTTCCAGCCACCTGAACATCAAAACAGTCATACGGTCATGTTTCAATGTGGCGAGCAGCAGATCACTACCGTCACTAAGAATGAATCCATGCAGCTCAAAATGAATGATGATTTATATATGCTGTTTCAAGTACCCAGTGCCTCAGGAAGCAAGTACCAGTCTAAAGATAAATTGGTCAACTTCTGGAATAAAGGCCATCAGGGCATTTTGACGATTGCTGATATGAGTTGGAGTCACTGCACTGCTGTGAACCAGGATCAAGTCGAACAACTCCCATTTCGCGCTCAGGGACACGAACCAGAATGGTCGCTGTCGGCCACATACGACCAAGTCATCATGACATGGGATGGAGGACAGAAACAGAGCGTCCTCGGCGAAACTGAATTGCATATTTACCATGCTGGTTTTGAATTGAAAGCCTATTCAGACACTCGTTATATCAAAGTTGAAACGTTAGCAACACTATGCCGTGACGATATGTCGGGATTACCCTACCCTTATCAGGTCAGTGTACGTTTAGATAATCTCGATTTTCAGGGATGTGGAGGGCACAGCCGTGACTTATTGGTTGGACAAGAGTGGATTGTTCAGGATATTAATCAGCAAGGCATTATTGATTTTTCACGTCTGACCATGACCTTCGATGATCAAGGCCGCTTATCAGGCTTTACCTCTTGTAATCAGTACAGCACAGCTTATGAGTTCAATGAACGGCTGGACATTGCTTCTGCCATCACTACACAGAAAGTTTGTCCGGTGGCCATCATGAATCAGGAAAAGGTATTTTTGACGACCTTAGCCGATGTTGAATCGCTGGATATCAGCATTAATGGTGCACTAGTATTGAAAACAGCAGACGGGCGGACGATTACCGCCCGTCGCTGATAAAGCCGGGCTTTATTTCATTACCACATGATTGTGACTATGGTAACGGCGTTTACCTTCCAGTTTTCTTAACATCACATAGAAAACCGGGGTAAAGAACAAGCCGAAGAATGTGACCCCGAGCATGCCTGAGAATACAGTGACACCAATATCATTACGCATTTCGGAACCGGCACCGGTAGATAAAACCATCGGTACCACGCCCATAATGAAGGCGAATGATGTCATTAAAATTGGTCTTAAACGCATACGGCTGGCTTTGATAGCCGCTTTTACCGTTTCCATGCCATCGATTTCAAGCTCTCGGGCAAACTCAACAATCAATATGGCATTTTTACTGGCCAGCCCCGCCAACACAAAGAAACTGATCTGGGTGAAGATATTACTATCCCCATCGGTTAACCAGACACCCGTTACTGCAGCCAGAATCGATAATGGCACAATGGTGATAACGACCAATGGCAAGATTAAACTCTCATATTGTGCCGCTAAAACTAAGAACACCAGTAACAAACACAATGGGAAAATAAATAAGGCAGTATTCCCACTAATGACTTGTTGATAGGTTAAGTCAGTCCATTCAAACTCCATGCCTGAAGGTAGGGTTTTCTCCAGAATTTCGCTAATGGCATCCTGTGCTTGTCCACTGGAATAGCCAGGCGCCGCATTACCATTTAAATCTGCCGCGAGATAACCATTGTAGTGAGCGGCACTTTCCGGCCCATAACTCTCTTTCATCTCAAGCACGCTTCCTAATGGCACCATATCACCATTGCTATTACGTACTTTTAAATTCAACGCATCATCGGGCGCATTACGATAATCTGAATCAGCCTGAGCAATAACCTGATAGGTACGACCAAACTGGTTAAAGTCATTGATATAAAGCGACCCCAGATAAATCTGCATGGTGTCAAAAATATCTTTGATGTTTAAGCCGAGCTGTTTCGCTTTTGTTCTATCCAAATCAGCATAAAGCTGTGGCACATTGATTTTATAGTTTGAGTACACACTGGTCAGTGCCGGACTCTGCCAGGCTTGACCTTGGACTTGCCCAACGACTTCAGCCAGTTTCTCGTAGCCCAAGTCAGCACGATCCTCAATCTGTAGCTTGAAGCCACCCGTCGTGCCCAAACCACGTACAGGTGGTGGTGGGAATATGGCGATAAAGGCCTCTTCCACCTGAGCATATTTTGCCTGCAAGCGGCCAGCAATGGCAGCAGCAGATAAATCAGGTGAATGCCGTTTATCAAATGACTCCAAGGTCACAAACACAATCCCAGCACTTGGACTATTGGTAAAACCATTTACCGAAAGCCCAGGAAACTGAACGGCGCTCTGCACGCCTGGTTCTTCCAGTGCCAGTCGTCCCATCTCCTTGATCACTTCCTGAGTACGAGCTAAAGAAGCGCCATCGGGCAGCTGGGCAAAACTGATTAAATATTGCTTATCCTGTGCAGGGACAAAGCCTTTGGGTAAACCATTTAGTCCGTAAACTGTCATCCCCAGCAGGATGATATACAAAAATGACATTAAGACTTTATGTTTAAGCAGGCCACCAACTGAGCTCGAGTAGCCATTCGACGCTTTTTTAAAGGTCTTGTTAAAGATGTTAAAGAACCAGCCAAACAGAAAATCCATAATTCGCGTCAGCTTATCTTTCGGTGCATCATGCCCTTTCAGTAACAGTGCCGATAATGCCGGGCTCAATGTTAAAGAGTTAACAGCAGAAATGACGGTTGAAATAGCGATAGTTAAGGCGAACTGCTGATAAAACTGCCCGGTTAAACCACTGACAAAAGCAATCGGTACGAACACGGCCACCAAAGTCAGGGATATCGCCACTATTGGACCGCTGACCTCGCGCATGGCCTGATAACTGGCTTCTAGCGGTGACAAGCCATTTTCAATATTCCGCTCGACGTTTTCTACTACCACGATGGCATCATCCACCACGATACCAATCGCTAGAACCAGTCCAAATAAAGACAGAGTGTTAATGGAAAAACCAAACACATGCATTAAGGCGAATGTGCCGATAATCGATACCGGGACAGCCAACAACGGAATTAAAGATGCACGCCAGGTCTGTAAGAACACCACCACCACGATAACAACTAAAACAAGCGCTTCTAATAAGGTTTTGATAACCGCCTTAATCGAATCACGAACAAACACTGTCGGGTCATAGACAACGCTGTAATCAACGCCTTCCGGGAAGTTATTTTTCAACTTCGCCATGGTGCTGCGAATATTATCAGAGATATTAATCGCGTTTGCGCCAGGTGATTGGAAAATAGGAATCGCGACAGCAGGTTGGTTATCCAGCATTGAATTCAGGCTGAATTCAGCCGCTTGCAGCTCAACTCTCGCGACATCTTTTAGACGCGTCACCTGACCATCACTACCTGCACGGATAATAATATTTTCGAACTCTTCCGGTGACTCCAGCCGGCCTTTAGCATTGATAGGCAATTGCACATCAACCGGATCCGTCATCGGCGACCCACCAATGATACCTGCAGCCACCTGAACGTTTTGTTCTCTGATGGCAGCAATCACATCCATGGCCGTCAGACCACGTTCGGCCACTTTTTCAGGATTGAGCCAGATACGCATCGCGTAGTCACCAGAACCAAACAGACGCACCTGCCCCACACCTTCTACTTTGGCTAGTTCATCTTTAACATGCAGCACGGCATAGTTACGCAGATATAACTCATCATACTGCTTATCTGGAGATGTTAAATGCACCACCATCGTCAGATCAGGTGCACTTTTCACTACTGTTACACCAAGCTGACGCGTGACTTCTGGCAACCTAGGTGTGGCCTGAGTGACACGGTTTTGCACCATCTGTTGAGCAAGGTCAGGATCGGTACCAATTTTGAACGTGACCGTCAGTGTCATACGACCATCTGAGGTAGCCTGAGAAAACATATAAATCATGTTTTCTACACCACTCAGTTGTTCTTCCAATGGACGCGCCACGGTTTCAGCGATGACTTTTGGGTTAGCACCTGGGAACTGAGCATTAACGACAACAGATGGCGGTGAGACTTCCGGGTATTCTGATATCGGTAACTGAAACATTGACAGTAAACCGGCAATAAAAATAAGAATGGATAAAACACCCGCGAAAATGGGTCTGTCCACAAAAAACTTTGAAATATTCATTGCGTTCCTTCGTTACGCTACAAAGCGATTTAACTGACTGGCAGCATTATTCTGTCGTGGCGGCTTCATCTGTTTCAGCCACGGATTTGGGTGACACCACCATATTCGCACGGACATGAGACAAGCCATTCACCACGACTCGGTCACCCGTATTTAATCCTGATAACACCAAGCGTTTACCTTGATGATGTCCGCCTAACTGCACTTCCTTATACACAGCCTGATTTTCAGCATTGATAACAAAAACAAATTTCTTATCTTGGTTGGTGCCGATAGCCCGATTTGGAATCAATAAAGCCTGTTGTTTCTCTGCAGCCCCAACTCTGACATTGGCATACATACCGGGTGTTAACGCCCCATCTTTGTTATCAAAAATGGCACGTGCCCGGATGGTGCCGCTGGCAATATCTAACTGGTTATCTAAAGAATGGATTTCACCGTGATAGACCACACTTTCATCTGCTGCCAATGTCATATCGACTGGCATTTTCTGCTCGGTATGATTATTTCTCATCATTTTGATATAGGTTTGCTCATCTATATCAAACTCAGCATAAAAACGATCATTGGCTACGATGGTAGTCAAAACAGGTGAACTTGGCGCCGTCTCAATAATATTACCTACCGTTAATTCAGCGCGGCTGACTCGCCCGGCAAACGGCGCACGGATATAGCAATAATTCAGGTTCAGTTTCGCTTGAGAAACAGCACTTTCCGCCTCACGTATGGCAGCCACAGAAACCTGATTCTCATTTTTTGCTGCATCAAACACACTGTCTGAGACTAATTTATCTTTAACTAATCTTTCCGCACGAGCTAACTCATCTTTCGCTAATGTCGCTCTTGATTTAGCGGATGCCAATTGTGCCTCAGCGCTCGCTAAAGCAGCTTTATATGGACGTGGGTCAATAACAAACAGCAGTTCATTCTTCCCCACTAGTTGGCCATCATCAAACAATACTTTTTGAAGTTCACCACCCACCAAAGGTTTGATATCCGCTTTATCAACCGCACTGAGACGACCTGAGAAGCGTGTCCAGATACGGACTTCTTCAGGTTGAAGTGTAATGACCTCTGCCACAGGCGGTGGCGGCGTGTTTGGCGCTGCCGCTTGAGCCGGCTCTTCACCTTCATTTGCGTAAGACATATACGCTGCGCCAGCAGCAATACAAATAAAAATAAACAGAATCAGCTTTAACCAGCCACGGTTTTGATGATTTGATGATAGTTCAGACATGAAAATCTCCGTGAGCCAGACAGCTCTGGCAGGTCCCTATAAAAACTATCCTTGACAGGATAAATCGCAACAGAATACATACCGACCGGTATGCTAGTCAATATGACTGATAAAAATAGTCAACTTTTCACTAAGTTTTATATAAAACAACCATATACCCCTTAAAAAGGTAGATGTAATATGGCTGATGACAAAAACGCGAGGGATTTATTCATCCATTTTTCTTGTCACACAAACCAAGCGGTATTTATACTATCCAATTAAACGAACGGTTTATACATATATGTCTGTTACTGAGACTCGAGAAAGACTATTAGCCACAGCACTGGAGCTGATCTGGCAAAGCAATTACAACTGTGTGGGCGTCAATGATATCTGTCGTCAGGCAGGCGTCACTAAAGGTGCGTTCTATCACCACTTCGAGTCTAAAGCCTCTTTGTTTTGTGAAGCAGCAAGTTATTACTGGCAAGTGATAAGAGCTGATCTGGACGCGGTTTTTTCTCCTCTATACACCCCACTTCAACAACTCGAAAATCTCATCGAATTCGTTTTCAAATCTAAAATCAATACTCCAAACAAACGCATACCAGGTTGCCCTTTTTTTAATGCGGGTGCTCAAATTGGAACAGATGATGAAATGGTGTTAGAGGCCTTACGCTCTCTATCACAAACCGCTATTAACTATGATATTGCACTTGTTAGAGCACTGGACTCTGCGGGTTACTTACACTATAAAACAGAACCAGAAAGCTTAGGCCGGATGATGTATAACTACATTCACGGTGTGATGAGTTTTTCTCATCTTCAGCCTGATATCTCGACCGTGAGAAAAGATCTGCCTGAGGGCTTGTATCGTTTACTTGGGGTGAAAGAAGAATTCTGGTTTGCTGAATCGGCTACCTGGCAATCTGAGCCGACATTAAGTAAATAAAATTATCCCTCACGAAGTGGCCAACTCTCTATAACCTGATACTGGATACCATCTTCAGTGGATATAGACTCAACCAGTGCAAAAGATACAGCTGCTAATGACACGGGTTTAAATGTGATGTGAGGCCGTTTTTTTGCTTTTCTTGCTAGCGTGATGTGGGCACGAAATGGACGAGCTTCCTGTCTTATAGGTAGATCTGCCATCATCAGGTTTAATGCATTCACCAAGTTATATAAAGACATGGGTTGTCTTTGACAGGTCAGGCACAATACTTTTGGTTTCGGCCAATAATCCAGCTCGTTAAACTCAAGTGATATTGGCGTTACTCGAATATTTTTGGCTCGCTCAAGCAAAATGGTGACAAGTCGTTCTTCGACATTGCCAATAAAAAACAATGTCATGTGAAAATTACTTGGCTTTAATTTTCTCAACCCAAGCTGATCACACTGTTGAGATAACAACTTGAGTCTCGTTCTGGTGAGCTCATCTGGCCATAATGCAAAAAATAAACGTCGCACTATTGTTCAATCAAAACACAATGGTTTGATTTCTGCCTTGCTCTTTTGCTCGATATAAAGCCATATCGGCACGTTTAATACATTCATCAACTGCTTCATTTTCATTATATTCAGTGACACCGAAGCTTGCCGTGATGTGTATAGCCTCCAAACCAAAGTCGGTACCCGCAATAAACTCTCTCATATGCTCGGCTACCGCTCTTGCCCCCACATTATCGGTTTCAGGACAGACAATTAAAAATTCCTCACCGCCCCACCGGCCAACAATATCAGTATCTCTTAAATTATCAGACAACATATCAGCAATCTTCTTGATAACTTCATCGCCAACAGTATGCCCATATGTGTCATTCACTTTTTTGAAATGATCGATATCTATGATGATCACAGAAAATTGATGCTGATAGCGGTAATATGTTTGTAGGGCTTTTTCAAATGCTTCGTGTAAATAGTATCGGTTAGGTAAGCCAGTTAACTGGTCATTTTGTGACATACGGACCAGTTTTTTATTTACGGCTTGAAGCTCGTGATTATGACGGTGAATGACGCGGTAGCGATACAAGGACAGTGCCAGAATAATCAGCAAGCCAGCGAGTAGCTTCCACACCAAACTATAATCTGCATCATATTGCACCGTCACAGATAACCATTGATTCATAATCTGCTGACGCTGAGACTCATTTGTTGCGTCAATGGCTTTGTTATAAATGGATAACAGTTCAGGTAAATCGCGTCTTATTCCCACCGACATATCGTAGTGCTCATCAAGCACACCACTTATTTTTAAATGTGAAACGCCGTAAGCCAGCATTTGATAATTGATACTCGGTACAGTATCGATAAAGGCAAACGCCATACCTTTCTCAACTAATTTAAGCCCCTCACCTGCATTATTGACTTCAATAATAGTTAAGTCTGGATAATTATTTTCGATTAATTTAATCGCTGCATAATCTTTCACCATGACAAATTTTTTGTCTTTGACCTGAGCAAGGTTAATGATGAAAGGAATATCAGGATGAGTGGCTAGAGCTAGTGAATACTGAATATGAGGTTTAGTAACGGTTAGATAGTCGCGTCTTTCAGCCAAGTCCTGAGCGCTGGATAAAACATCACACTTTTTTTGTTTAATAAACGCGAGGGATTGTTCCCAGCTATCTGTGTGAATCAAAACAACGGGTTTGCCCATCATTTGAGACCATAATTCATGAAAGCTGGACATGATGCCTGTGTACTGGCCGTTTTTATCGATCCCCTCATAAGGCATCCAGTCGGGGTCGGTGCACAGATGAATTTCATCTATTGAGTCAATAAAATTCTGCTCAGTCTGCGTTAATATGAGTTCAGACTGAGCATTAACCGGCGCCTGCAGTAATATGAAACACCCAAATAACAATACATACTGCAAGCGCATTTTTATCTTCCTTGACGCTATCATTTAACTCACATGCCAATTTATTCTTGGTGTCGAATAAATACCCATTCATCTTTTTTTGACATATCGGCACTGAAACGATAGCCATCAGTGTCAAAATCCTTAATTCTATAAGGATCTTGTAACTCATGCTCAATGATGTAACGACTCATCATACCTCGTGCTTTTTTTGCATAAAAACTGATCATTTTGTACTGACCATTTTTCCAGTCTTTAAACACGGGTGTAATGATTCGAGCCTTTAATTTTTTTGCTTCAACTGCTTTAAAGTATTCATTCGAAGCGAGATTAATCAGCACCTCATCCTGCATGGCATCTTCAGCTTGTAATGATTGGCGAATGTCACTACCCCAAAAAGCATAGAGATCTTTACCTTTGGCATTGTCTAATTTAGTCCCCATCTCAAGACGATAAGGCTGAATCAGGTCCAAAGGTTTCAATACACCGTATAAACCAGACAAAATTCTGAGATGCTTTTGTGCAAATGTCAGCTGCTTTTCATCAAGCGTTTCTGCATCGAGACCGGTATAAACATCCCCTTGAAAAGCCAGAACGGCCTGTTTTGCATTATCAAGACTAAAAGGCGTTTGCCAGGTCTCATATCTTGCTACATTCAACCCGGCTAGCTTATCACTGAGTTTCATCAAACTGGCAATATCTGCTGTACTCATTTGACGCAAGGTGTCAATCAGTTCTTGTGAGTGAGATAAAAATCGGGGTTGTGAGTGTTTTTGTGTTGTGGGTGGCGTATCAAAATCTAAGGTTTTTGCCGGAGAAATAACGGTCAGCATAAATTTTCCTGATCAATTCAAATAATTAAGTTAAAAATGTCAGCGAGTTAGAGGGTGTCATCTTTATCAGGTCTCACCTCAGGTTGAAACGCATTACTTTTCCAGTCATTAAATGGAAAAGGACGGCGTTCACTGGTGTAGGTTAAAAATGCCACCACACGATACACATATTGAGATAGATCGGCTGCAAAATCAGCGATATCTTGATTCGGCTTACCTGTGATAAGGGCAAACAGTAACTGAACCAGCACAACAAGCCAGACAACCATCATGCTTAAATACAAAATAATGGCAAACAGCACCATGTAAATGATGCGTGTCCATTGATTTTTGTTACTCATATTTTCTTTAAGTTGTTCATTATCCATATCTTCTCTCCTTGTATCAGTTCATATTTAACTTTATCACTTCCGCTTTTATCTGGTGAACGCATTTTCACATTGCCAGAGACAACTAGAGCTCAAACGTGATTTATGGGACACTTATTTAATTGTGGCAAAGATAGATAAAATCAACATGAAGACACTCATTGAGCCCGTCATTAACGCGATTGAAAACTTTATTGATCTGACCGGCCGGATGGTTTCATGGCTGGTGTTAGTTATGGTCATTCTCATCTGTTATGACGTCGCCATGCGCTATTTGTTCAACTATGGCTCTGTCGCACTGCAAGAATTGGAGTGGCATCTGTTTGCTCTGGTTTTTTTACTGGGTGGTGCATATACCCTTCGCCATGACGCCCATGTCCGCGTCGATATTCTTTATCATAGCCGGTTTATCAGTGACACTGGCCGCGCTTGGATATCATTACTCGGCACCCTACTATTTTTGTTTCCCTTCAGCATCATGATTGTGATGACAGCATGGCCCTTTGCTGAGAATGCATTTTTTTACAATGAAGGTTCTCCAGACCCGGGAGGGCTACCCTATCGGTTTATTTTAAAAGGCGCGATATTAGCCGCGTTTGTCTTGATTATGCTGCAAGGCCTTGCAGAAATATTGAAAAATTTACAGTTTATCTGCTTTAAGGAGTCTAAATAATGGAGTATTGGGCTCTGGCCATGTTTCTGGTTTTATTTTTACTGCTGTTAATCGGCTACCCGGTTGCTTTTACTTTGGGTGCCATTGCTCTTGGGTTTGGTACGGTTTTCCTGGGTATCGAATTTTTCAGCCTGCTACCGCTCCGCATCTGGGGCATTATGACGAATTTCACTTTATTGGCTGTTCCGTTATTCGTATTCATGGGCGTTATCCTGGAAAAATCAGGTATAGCAGAAGAATTACTGGACACTATGGGCAGGCTATTTGGCAGCTTGCGTGGTGGCCTGGCTATTTCGGTGGTTGTGGTCGGTGCTTTGCTTGCAGCCACCACTGGCGTGGTGGGCGCTTCTGTCGTCACCATGACGGTTATTGCTTTGCCATCCATGCTTAAACGTGGTTATTCACCAGAGCTTGCCAGTGGCACTATTGCCGCTTCTGGGACCTTAGGTCAAATTATTCCTCCCAGTATTATTCTTATCCTGTTAGGTGATGTTGTCGGTGTTCCTGAAGGTGAACTATTTATGGCAGCGGCTGTACCGGGAGCGATGCTGATTTTGGCCTACATTCTTTATGTTGTCTGGACAGCCTGGCGCCACCCTGAATCTGCGCCCGCCATCAAAAGCCTCGCTAATCAATCACCAGACTTACTTTTCAGCGTTATTAAAAGCCTTGTACCACCACTATTATTAATTCTAGCCGTGCTGGGCTCTATTTTCTTTGGTATTGCATCGCCGACTGAGTCCGCTGCTGTGGGAGCGTTAGGCGCGATTGTGCTGGCCGCCATCCATCGACGTATGAACCTGAATAACTTACGCGAAGCACTTCAACGCACGACTCGCCTAACCAGCATGGTATTTATTATTTTTATAGGCGCGACCGCATTCGGTCTGGTCTTTGTCGGTATGGGTGGTGATAAGCTCATTCTCGACCTCTTTACTGCGTTACCCGGTGGGAAATGGACCTTTCTTGTAGTCAGTATGTTGCTTATCTTCTTCTTAGGCTTTTTTCTGGACTTTATTGAAATTTGTTTTATCGTCGTCCCGGTCATTGCTCCCGTTGCCATACATATGGGCATTGATCCATTGTGGTTTGCTTTATTGATAGCACTGAACTTACAAACCTCATTTTTGACACCGCCATTCGGCTTTTCACTGTTTTACTTGAAAGCCAGCGCACCACCCACTTTAAAACTGGAATCCATCTATCGCGGTATCGTGCCATTTGTCGCGATACAAGTGATTGTTTTAGGCTTAATCATTGCCTTTCCGCAAATTAGCCTGTGGTTGCCTGAGATGATGTCAAAGTAAATGTGATTGATGTTTTTTAGGGGAGTTGTTGAGCAAATTAAAAATCACGTTATATGATGAGCTTGTTTAAGCTGTCTTTACACGGTTACGACCACACTCTTTTGCACGATAAAGCGCCTGATCGACTTGCTCTACAAAGTCGACAATTTCATCTTTAGGGGTGGGAACAATCGTTCCTAGGCCTATACTGATAGTCAGCAGTTGTGAAACCTCAGATTCCTGATGGCTGATTTGTAATTTCATCATTAATTGCTGGCAGCGTTCAGCAATTTTTATTGCGGCACTAGCGTCTGTTTCTGGCAGTAACATCACAAATTCCTCACCGCCAAAACGAGCAAAAAAGTCTCTAGAACGCGTTGCCGCCGAGGAGAGTGCCTGGGCGACCTGTTTTAAACAATCATCTCCCTGAATATGACCATAGCAGTCGTTGTATTGTTTAAAAAAATCAATATCCATGACCAGCAAAGAAAGCGGTTGCTGATGGCGTCTGGCCGTCATCCATTCTTCTTCGAATACTTTGTCTAACATGCGTCGGTTAGGTACACCAGTCAGACCATCTTTAAAAGAAAGCTCTTCCAGCTCTTTTTGCAAATCCAGTAACTTTTGTTCAGTTTCTTTACGTTCAGTAATATCGAACATAAAACCGATTAGCGCTTCGACTTCGCCTTGTTGGTCTCTGACGACATGTACCACATCTCGAATCCATACATAGTGACCATCTTTTGTCAGTGCCCGATAATCAGCTTCGTGATCAACACCGGCTTTGGATTGCGCCACACAGAAATCCACCACCGATTGCTGATCTTCTGGATGCATTCTTTCAGCCCACTCATTAACTGTTTGCCAGCTTTCTACCGACCACCCCAATAACTTCTCTATTTGTGGTCCGATGTAAGTAAAACACATGGTTTTCCAGTCAATGCGCCAGGGAATAGCTTTAGTCGATTCTAATAATGTTTTGTAAACACCTGAATCTTGGGATGTCATTCTATCGTCAGCCATTTCAATGACCCTCTATTCGAAAATAGGTTTAATTTCTGAGTATGGGGTTACTCACATTCATGCGTTAACTCTGCTCAAATGTAAAACTTTTTACAGCATCAATATGCTGCACACCGAGTTTTAACATCAGTAATCTATCTACCCCAATTGCTACGCCGCAACAGGCAGGCAAACCAGCTTGCATAGCCGCTAGTAAATGTTTATCAACCGGCATGGCAGACTTACCTTGCTGGTGTCGGATAAGATTATCTTCTACAAATCGTTGACTTAACTCATCTGCATCCAGGCATTCATCATAACCATTTGCCAGTTCAAGTCCTTGAGCATAGACCTCAAATCTGGCAGAGACAATATGGCCTTCCTCTGAACGGTGCAGTTTTGCCAGTTGTGCCTGCGAGGCAGGAAAATCATAAATAATATATGGGTGAACAGACAAGGCTAATTGCGGTTCAATTAACTCACTCATCAATAGCTCCAGCCAACCGTCTTTGTCTGTTTGCCAGTCTTGAGGGAGGCTTTTTATTCTGGACAGCGCATATTGTTTGAGTTCATCTTGCTCAACATCTGTGACATCAATCGACAAGTACTGTGAAAACAGTGTTTGATAGTTCATCTTGACCGCGGGAGATAAGCCAACCACGGTTTGTAATAAATCATCCACTTCCGCCATAAGCTGATGATAACTTAGGCTGGGGCGATACCATTCCAGCATCGTAAACTCAGGAGAATGATGCCTGCCCTGCTCACCATTACGAAATACTTTTGCTATCTGATACATATCCCCCAGACCAGCAGCTAACAGACGTTTCATCGCAAACTCGGGTGAAGTGTGCAAATAACAGGAGCTTTTCTGCCCACCAGCAGCAATATAATCAGTGGTAAAGCTATCAAGGTAAGGTGCTGTAGGGGCCGCATGAGAAAGAATGGGTGTGTCGACTTCCAGCACCTCTCGCTGATAAAAAAAACGACGGATCTCAGTCAGAAACTGAGCCCGTCGTTTTAGATTTTCCAGACTTGCAGAGGGGTGCCAGTCTTTATCGTACATAGTGGGTATTAGTCTTTTGCGCGTTCAACATAGGATGAAGAGCGGGTATCGACTCTCAGGACTTCACCGATTTCAATAAATAGAGGAACACGAACAACCGCACCTGTTTCCAGTGTGGCTGGTTTACCACCACCACCTGAAGTATCACCACGTACACCCGGATCGGTTTCAACCACTGCCAGATTAACGAAGTTAGGCGGAGTCACCAATAATGGTGTGCCATTCCATAATGTCACCGTGTAAACATATTGCTCTTTCAGCCAATCTTTACTTTCGCTGATGGCATTGGCATCGGCACCATATTGTTCAAACGAAGTTGGATCCATGAAATACCAAAACTCACCATCGGTATATGAATATTCCAGATCGGTTTCGATAACGTCAGCACTTTCAACCGTATCACCAGATTTAAACGTCCGCTCATTCACTCGGCCAGTTTTCAAGTTACGGAACTTAACACGATTAAATGCTTGGCCTTTACCCGGTTTAACAAACTCATTTTCGATGATGCTGCATGGGTCACCATCAAGCATAAACTTCAGGCCGGATTTGAATTCATTTGTACTATAACTTGCCATCTTAACCTCTTTTGGGGGACGATCTTCGCTTGCTTCAAAATAAAAGCCACTATGATACCGCAAACCACTAGCCTAAAGACAAAACAAAACTGGCAACACGCATTAGCCAACGCTATAAATAGTGCCGATGAATTATTAGCTTTATTGGGACTTTCCGGTCAGTTAGCTGCAATCGATAAAGCACAAATACGTCAGTTTCCGGTGCGTGTCCCACGCAGTTACATTAAAAAAATGCGCTATGGCGATGCTTCAGATCCGCTGCTTCGTCAGGTATTCCCTCTCATTGACGAGGGTTTTAGAGTCGATGGATATAAGGCTGATCCGGTAGGTGATCATTTAGCCATTAAGTCGCCCGGTATCTTACAAAAATATCAAGGACGAGCACTGTTATTAATGACAGGTGCCTGTGCTATTCATTGCCGATATTGTTTTCGTCGTCACTTCCCTTATTCAGAAAGTAATCCACTCGCCGGTCAATGGCAGCAGTCACTTGATGCTTTAAACGCTGATAAATCCATTACTGAAGTTATTCTCAGCGGCGGAGATCCCTTATCCCTCAATGATGAGAAACTGGCAAATGCTATTGAAGATCTTAATCAGATAACACATTTAAAACGATTGAGAATTCATACCCGGCTGCCCGTTGTATTGCCAGAACGCATCACCGAATCATTATTAAATTACCTGCAAAACACCCATCTGAAAGTGGTGATGGTCATTCATGCTAATCATGCCAATGAAATAGATGAAGAAGCAGCACAAGTGCTAAGTGACTTAAGGCAAGCTGGTGTGCAGTTACTGAATCAAACCGTTTTGTTAAAAGGGATTAACGATTCTGTAGACGCACTTGTGGGTTTAAGTGAGCGTTTAAATGAAGTGGATGTGCAGCCTTATTACCTGCATTTATTGGACAAGGTAGCCGGAGCACATCACTTTGATGTGGAAGAAGAACTTGCAGTGAGTTTGATTGAAAAGTTGAGACAACAATTGCCTGGCTACCTTGTGCCCCGTCTGGTGCGTGAGCTACAAGGTGAAGCCAGTAAAACGGTAATCAGCTAATTACCGTTGATCAATCGGTGTGTAGTCACGCATATCGCTACCGACATAGATTTGTGTTGGTCTGTAAATGCGATTATCACAAATTTGTTCACGCCAATGCGCTAACCAACCCGCTGAACGAGCTACAGCAAACAACGCGGTGAACTCGTCTTCAGGAATACCCATTTCGCTGTAGAGAATGCCGGAATAGAAATCAACATTCGGGTAAACGCCTTTATGGCCGAGGCGATCAGCACAGACTTCTTCCAGTTTTAGGGCAGTATCGAACATATCATCCAGATGACCACCACGTTCTGCAACTAACTGTTCTACCAGTTTGTGCAAAATAGTGGCACGAGGGTCTTTAACCTTGTACTCGCGATGCCCCATTCCCCAGATAACTTCTTTATTTTTTAGTTTCTGGTCAACCCAGCTTTCGACATTTTTCGGAGAACCAATCTCTTGTAACATGCCAACGACGCGTTGATTTGCACCGCCATGTAACGGGCCAGATAAGGTACCGATGGCAGCTGAAATCACGCTATAAGGTGTGGCCAGTGTCGAACCCGCGACCAATGCTGCAAACGTTGAAGCATTCAAGGTGTGTTCTGCATGCAAAATCAAACATACATCCATGATCTTAGCCATGAGTGGATCCGGTTCTTCACCGTTAAACATGTATAACAAGTTTTCCGCGACCGACAGATCATGTTTTGGATTAATAGGGTCCCAACCATTGCGGATGTGTTCCCACATCGCCACCAGCGGTGCCATTTGCGCAATGATATTCACCGTCATATTACGCACGTAATCAAGGTCTTCACAGCTATTGGCATCTGTCAGACACTCCGTACCCGGGTAGAACATGCCCAGACTGGATACCGCTGTTTGCAGCATATCCATGGGATGACCGGTATGGGGGAAATGACGCATCATCTGACGAATATGATATTTGATGCGGTAGTTGTCTTTTAACTGTTGGGAAAAATCATTTAAGGCTTTCTTAGTCGGTAACTCACCGTCTAACAAAAGCAGTGTGGTCTCTTCGAATGTACTGTTTTCAGCAAGAGTTTCGAGAGGATAACCTCGATAACTCAGTATGCCTTTTTCACCATCAATAAATGAAATGGCTGACTTTGTTGCGGGTACACCTTCCAGGCCTGGTAAAAAATCACTCATCTACAACCTCATAATTATCTTGATGGTGGAGATTATCGGAAAAGCTGGCATTATACTGCATTGCAGGTAGAGCAGCATCTCCGATGTTATTCGCTACTGATTTTATGGAGTTATCTCAAGATATCTGACCAGATATTGTGTGCCCAGGCATCAGCAAACTCCCCTTGCAGCAGTGTTGGGGTGGTGGTTATTCCTCCGCCGGGCATCACCGCCATTTTTTCCGTCTTTGGATCATATCTGAATACGGCCGCGACAAAGCCTGCTTTTTCGCCGTCAGTAAAACTATAACAGGTATTGCCAAACACCGGTTCAGGTTCAACTTCCTCTTCGTGTAATAGAGCAATGACTGCAGCGGCACAGACTTTTGCCTGCACATTGGCAATATGGCCTGATTTGGGCAAGGTGGATGCCACGGCATCACCTATCACGTGCACATCAGGTATAGCGGTCGACTCATAAGTGCTGAAGTCGACCTCGCACCAACGTTTATCGACATTCATCACACCTGCCAACTCAGCCACTTTTCCTGCGCGTTGGGGTGGAATGACATTCAGAACGTCGGCTTGGACTTTATCGAACAAACCTTCAACCGTTAACGTATCAACATCAACTGTTTCTATGCCATTACTGGGTTGATAATCAATGATGTCGGCATAGCGATCATCCCAAACGCCTTTAAATAACGCTTTTTTGGACACAATATCGCCATTGGCATCCAGAATGATTAATTTGGCTGTAGGATTATGTTGTTTTAAAAATAAAGCGATTTGGCAAGCACGTTCATAAGGGCCGGGGGGACAACGAAATGGAGCTTGCGGAATCGTCATTACCACCTTACCACCTTTACGCATCGCTTTTAATTGTTCATGAAGCAACTGTGTTTGCGGCCCAGCTTTCCAGGCATGCGGAATTTTAGTCTCAACAATCTCAGGTGTCAGCATGCTCAGCTGGTCATAAATAAAATCCACGCCGGGAGCAATGATAAGGCGGTCATAATCTACCACTGTGCCATCATCAAGACGCACATTTTTGTTATCAACATCCACCGCATTGACTGTGGCCTGAATCATCTTTACACCGTAGTGAGAACTCAAACCGTGATAATCAAAGGTTAATTGTTGTAGGGTTCGATGACCACTTAACACGAGATTACTTTGTGGGCAGGAAACAAAAGCCGTTTTTTTCTCAATCAGAATCACTTCAAGATCCTGCGACCACATGCGTAAGTATTTGGCAGCCGTGGCACCCGCAAAGCCACCACCCACCACCACAACACGTTGTGATTTTTTCGAAGGCGTTATTATGGCCGAACTCATGTTGGGAAATGCAGCCAAAGCTGAGGCTGTTATCCCTGTCTTTATCAGTTGCCGACGGTTAATGGCCATAATAACTCTCCACACTAATCAGGAAACATGCTCACCCTGTGCCTGTAAATCGGCATGATAAGAAGAACGTACCATCGGACCACTGGCGACATGTTCAAAGCCCATTTGTTTGCCTGCCACGGCAAGATCATCAAATTCGGCTGGCGTGATAAAACGTTCGACCGGTAAGTGATGCCTGCTCGGTTGCAGGTATTGGCCTAATGTCAGCATGCGACAACCATGGTCTCGCAGATCTTGCATCACTTGTTTGACTTCATCGATGGTTTCACCCAAGCCCAGCATCAAACCGGATTTGGTCGGCACATCGGGATGCATCTCTTGAAATCGTTTGATTAAATCCAGAGACCACTGGTAGTCAGAGCCAGGTCTGACCGCTTTATATAAGCGGGGAATACTTTCCAGATTGTGATTGAAGATATCCGGCGGACTTTGTTTGAGAATATCGAGCGCGACATCCATTCGTCCGCGAAAATCTGGCACCAGCACTTCAATATTGGTCTGCGGTGATTGTTGACGAATTTCATCAATACAACGGACAAAATGTGCCGCACCACCATCACGTAAATCATCACGATCGACAGAGGTCACCACAACATGCTTTAGCTGCATGGCAGCAATGGTTTTTGCCAGATGTGCTGGCTCGTTTTCATCCAAAGCATCGGGACGCCCATGAGCGACATCACAAAACGGGCAGCGTCGAGTACAGATATTCCCCATAATCAGAAATGTCGCAGTGCCATGGGAAAAACATTCACCTAAGTTAGGGCACGCCGCTTCCTCACATACCGTGTGCAGCTTGTGCTCACGAAGCATGTCTTTTATATGTTTAACCTTAGGGTTGCCATGCGATTTGGCCCGAATCCATTCTGGTTTTCGTTTTGGCTCGCTTGGCTCGATTTTAATGGGAATACGGGAAACCTTTGATTCGCCTTTTAAAGCGCGAACGTCACGTCTACCGTCTGTTAATTCACTCATGCATTTATTCCTAATTGTGTCTGTTGCTGAAAAGCAGACACAAATTGTTGTTTCGCTTCTGACATTGATATATCAATACCGAGCGACGTCATATCAATCACTTCCATACCCGCATAACCACATGGATTAATGTAACTGAAAGGTACGAGATCCATATCAATATTCAAGCTAAGGCCGTGATAACAGGCCCCACGTTTAACACGTAAGCCCAGAGAGGCAATTTTTTGTTCATCGACATAGACACCAGGCGCGTCAGGTCTGGCATAGGCATCGATATCATAATGAGCAAGGATGTTGGTCACTGTTTGTTCGAGATGCGTAACCATCTGTCTGACCCCCATCTTGGCTCGCCGTATATCCACCAGGGTATACACAACTAATTGTCCTGGACCATGATAAGTCACTTGTCCGCCACGATCTGTGGTCACAATGGGAATAGTCGAGTCCATCAAAATATGAGATGGGTCACCATTTGCGCCTTGGGTAAACACGGGATGATGTTCAAGCAACCATAATTCATCTTCAGTCTCAGCATCACGTTCAAGCGTGAATGACTGCATGGCATTAACTGTAGACTGGTAGTCTACCAGCCCCAGATCTTTAATTTGCATAAACGTTAAAGCACGTATTTGATAGCGTCGTGATCACTCAAATCCTGGTAAATAGCATCGAGCTGAGGTTTACTTGTTGCTCTTATCGTGACCGTGACCGATGTAAATTTACCACCGGAACTATGCTTCTGACTGACTGCACCCTCGGCAATATCATCGACATGGCGCCGGACAATTTCGACAACAATGCTATCGAGCTCCTCACTCGCTTCTCCCATCGCCTTGATAGCAAAGTCGCAGGGAAACTCTAATAATGTCTCAGATTGTTCTTGTTCACTCATACATTCATCTCCAACTTATGACGTTGGTATAGTTCATTTACTGTCTGCCATATTGGGCCTGGTAGACCTTGGCCAACAGGCTTATCATCCAGAGTCGTCACCGGTAATAACTCTCGCGTTGAGCTGCTAATCCAAATCTCGTCCGCCTGGGTGAGTCTATCTGCAGTCACCGATTCTTCTCTAACTGGAATACCGGTCATAGCCGCCAGTTCGAGAACAAAATCACGAGTAATACCGGGCAGCACTGTATTGTCTTTTGCTGCGGTATAAATAACGCCATCAAAAACCGCATAACTATTACTGGCAGAGCCTTCAGTCATCACACCATCACGAATCAAAATGGCTTCTCCAGCACCCTGCTCGTGCGCTTGCTGTCTCAGCATGGTATTGGGTAACAAAGCAATGGCTTTTATATCGCAACGCTGCCAACGAATATCATCGACCGTGATTGCTTTAATTCCTTGTGTCTTATATGAGCTTGGGACAGCATTAAGCGGATTGCTCATCATAAAGACAGTCGGCTTAACCCCTTGCGGAAATACATGCTCACGCGGTGCCACACCTCGAGTTACCTGTAGATAAACGGCCTGATTTTCAGCCTCGTTATGTTCAATTAACTGAGTGATGAGCTGTGTCCAGTGCGCATCGTCGAAGGGATTACTTAAATGAATCCCATCCAGACTATTTTGCAGCCGGGATAAATGCGCTTTTAAACGAAAAGGCTGGCGACCGTATACAGGGATGACTTCATAAACCCCATCACCGAATAAAAAACCGCGATCGTAAACAGATACTTTTGCCTGCTCAGCAGGCAAAAAAGTATCGTTCAGAAAGACAGTCGCCATGACTGCTTAGCCCCAGATCCATAGCATGATTTCATCAATCAGACGGCGCCACCAGCTACCTTGCTCAACATCATTCAGTGCCACTAATTCTTGTTTAGCGACCACTTCATCATCAAGACGAATCTCCACTTTACCTAAGACAGTACCGGCTGTAACAGGCGCAATGACGGGTTGCTGAATATTGGTTGTCGCCTCTAGTTGATCGTATTGACCACGTGGTACTGTTACAGACAATGGCTTAGTCAGACCTAAAGCGAGTTGATCAGTCGCGCCTTTCCATACTTTAGTATCGATAATACCGGTATTGGCTTTATACAGCTGATGCGTTTCAAAGAAGCGGAAGCCGTAGTTCATCAACTTTTGCGTTTCTTGAGCACGTGCATTTTCGCTGCGTGTGCCTAAAACCACAGAAATCAACCGCATATCGCCGCGTTTTGCTGAGGCAGCAAGACAGAATCCAGCTTCTTCCGTATGTCCTGTTTTTAAACCATCAACACTGTTATCACGCCAGAGTAATTTGTTACGGTTGTGCTGTGTGATGCCGTTGTAGGTGTATTCTTTTTCTGAATACCATTCATAGTGCTCAGGAAAGTCACGGATTAAGGCGGCCGACAAAATCGCAATATCATGTGCGGTTGTGTAGTGATCAGGATCAGGTAAGCCTGTCGCGTTCATATAGTTAGTGTTGTACATACCAAGCTGCTGCGCATACTGATTCATCATCTGTGCAAAGGTTTCTTCACTACCCGCAATATGCTCAGCTAGTGCAACTGCAGCATCATTACCTGACTGTACAATCATGCCTCGCATCAAAGACTCAAGGCTGACTTTGGTGTTTACTTCCATAAAGCTGCGTGAACCTTGCATACGCCAAGCTTTTTCACTGATCAACACTTCATCTTCGAGTTTAATGTTGCCAGCATGCAGTTCATGCGACACCACATAAGATGTCATTAGTTTAGTGATACTCGCAGGGGGTAATTTTTGGTCCGCGTTTTCTTCAGCCAGAATTCGACCACTGTCATAATCCATTAAAATGTATGATTTTGCCGCGACGCTCGGCGCGGAAGGTTGAGGTGTGATAGCACCAGCAAAAACCTGGGTAAATGCGAATAAAAAGGACAGAAATAAAACAACTTTCGTGTGTTTCAGCATATTGAACTCTCTGAATCTAAATGTTTAATCAATAACAATGTGCGAATTGGGATAACCAAGATTAGCTAATTTCGTCGCCAGGCTATCGCCTTGTTCAACGCTGCTTATTGGCCCTATACGCACACGATATAGGGTTCCCTGCGAACTTTTAAATGGCGTGATAATAATGACGCCAGTGACTTCATGCTGTAATTTTCGTTTTATTTGCTCAGCGCGACTCAAGCTGCTGAAAGCCCCCACTTGCAGGAACATTTCTGCTGAGCTCAGTGGCTTTACCGAAGCGGTCACCTTAGGTGCGGCTTCCTTGATTGTAGGCGCCACAGTGGCTTTACCTGGTGTGGTTAGCGCTCGTACTTCCACTAAACCAGTTCCTTTAGCAATAATCCCGAGCTTAGTTGCTGCGCTATATGATAGATCAATCACACGGTTTTCGTGAAACGGACCGCGATCATTCACCTTCACAATGGCTTTTTTACCGTTTTCAAGGTTAGTCACTTCCACATAAGTCGGTAAAGGTAATGTCTTGTGCGCAGCGGTCATTTTGTACATATCGTAAATTTCACCGCTCGACGTTCTGCGACCGTGAAACTTCGTGCCGTACCAAGATGCAATCCCTTTTTCACGATACCCTTCAGCACTACTTAAGGTGTAATAGTTTTTGCCTAAAACTTTATATTGACGGGGATTACCATATTTACTTAATGGTTCATTTTTAGGTACTGCATCAGGAATATTACTTAAATCCGGAACGCGTGTGGGCGCACTATCCTGCTCGACAACGCCAACTTTACCTCCACATGAAGTCAAAAAACCGATTAGCAATAACAACGCTAATCGGTGTGAACTCAAACTCATTTGGTCTTATCCATTTTTTCTCGAATAGCTTGTGCAAGCTGATATACAGCCATGGCATACATACGACTATGATTATAGCGAGTGATCGCATAAAAATTCTGTCTGCCTAACCAGTATTCCTCACCGTCAGCTTGTGTCAAACCAACCACAGATAACACATCATCACCCGCTGGCACTTGGGAGAGTGAAAAGCCGGCTTCTTTTAGCTGCTGTCGAGTGAATGCGGGTTTGAGATCATTGGCTAACATGGCTTCAGGAAGTGGTTTACTCGCCTGTGTGCGATGCACGATAGATTGACCAGGTACCCAACCATGTAACTTCAGGTAATTGGCGATACTACCAATAGCATCGGTCGGATTCGTCCAGATATCACGATGGCCATCACCATCAAAATCCACCGCATACGCCAGATAGCTACTTGGCATAAACTGTCCCAATCCCATCGCTCCTGCATAAGAACCTACAGGATCCAGTCGAGAGATTTTTTCCTGTTCTGTTAGCACTAAAAACTTTTCCAGTTCACTGGTAAAAAAAGGACTGCGTGGTGGATAACGGAAAGCCAGTGTGGATAAAGCATCAATGACACGATAGCCCCCCATATGCTGACCATAACGTGTTTCCACACCCAATATTGAAATAATGATCTCTGCTGGCACGCCATATTGTTTTTCAGCGGCTTCCAGCGCTTCTTTATGATGTTGCCAGAATTCGTAGCCACCATTGATACGTGAATCGGTCAGAAATATATTTCGGTATTCATACCAAGGCTTACTTTTTTCAGCCGGCCTTGAGATAGCCTTAAGAATGGCATCCTTGACGTCGACCTGGTCAAATACATTGTCTAACTCAGCACGATCGAAACCGTGTTTAGTTACCATCTTATCGATAAAGGCATCGACACCTGGTAATTGGTCATTGGCTTGCACATGGATACTGGCAAGCAGCAGCAAAGAACTGAATAGCGTTTTTTTCACGGTGACATCATCCTTCGGTGAGTATGAATAGACATCAGGATACCGAAGCCTGCCAGCAGGGTCACCATTGACGTGCCCCCATAACTGATCAGGGGCAGCGGCACCCCTACAACGGGTAACAATCCTGTTACCATCCCAACATTAACGAACACATAGACAAGGAAAGTAATAGAAATACTTCCTGCCAGCAGTCTGGCGAAACTACTTTGAGCCTGACTGGCAATATATAGTCCTCTGCTAGCGACCAGTAAATAAACAAATAATAAAATTGCGACACCGACCAAACCGAACTCTTCTGAGATCACAGCAAAAATAAAATCTGTAGAACGTTCAGGTAAGAACTCTAAATGCGACTGTGTGCCCTGTAGCCATCCTTGACCGAATAAGCCTCCAGAGCCAATAGCAATTTTTGACTGAATAATATGATAGCCGGCGCCTAAAGGATCATTTTCCGGATTGAGAAAAGTCAGCACGCGGCGGCGTTGATAATCGTGCATGAAATACCACAGCACAGGGGCAGCAGAGGCACAGGAGACTAAAAAGCCAATAATAATTTTCCAACTGATGCCGGCTAAAAATAAGACAATCAGCCCTGAACTGGCAATCAAAATAGCCGTGCCTAAATCAGGCTGTTTCGCAATAAGAAACGCTGGCAGACCAATTAACACTAACCCAACGAGAATACGCCATGCGGATGGAGGCAATGGGCGTTCAGCAATATAGGCTGCTACCAGAATAGGTACAGCCAACTTAATAATTTCTGAAGGCTGGAACCGGAAAAAGCCTAAATTCAACCAGCGCTGAGCGCCTTTTCCCTCATGCCCAAACAACAACACAGCAATAAGTAAAACCAAGCCGAAGCCATAAAGCAGATAAGCATTATCGCGAAGTCGGTCAGGATCAATCTGAGCTATCGCTAGCATAACCGTTACTGCCATACCGATTCTCACCAGCTGACGAATAATAATGCCAGTATCCTGCCCACCCGCGCTGAACAGCATCATTAATCCTGCACCCAACAAAATAAGCAGGCCGAGTAACAAAAGAGGATCGATATGAAATCGCCGCAACATGGTGGAGAATTGCCACTGATGCGGTTTTCTTCTATCGCTTAGCAGGCTACTACTCATCGACTTCAAATCCAAAATACTGTTGAATTAACTTTCTGGCGATAGGTGCGGCTACTTTACTACCACTCCCCCCATTTTCGACCACAACAGCTACAGCAAACTCGGGTTTATCGGCTGGAGCAAAGGCAATAAATAAAGCATGGTCATGGAGCTTTCGTTCCAGAGTTTCAGCATCGTACTCTTCATCCTGTGCTATGCCGAATACCTGGGCTGTGCCTGTTTTACCCGCCACTTTAAAAGGCATGTCTTTCCCCACTGATCTGGCTGTACCCCGCTCTCCGTGGATCACTTCAACCATGGCTTGAACGACGGCTTCCCAGTTTTGACTATTTTGCATTGGCAGATTGTTCATAATCTCACTGTTTCTGAGATTCATATCAGCTTGCCCAGCCGGGCGAGTTGCCCTCACCACTTGTGGCTGCATTGAGATGCCTCGCATAGCCAGTGTCGCTGTAGCATGAGCCAGCTGAACGGGTGTCGTTTGGTTAAAGCCCTGGCCTATTCCTGAAATCAATGTTTCACCTGGAAACCACGCTTGATTCCGACTGGCACGTTTCCATTCACTTGAGGGTGACAAACCTTCACTTTCATTGGGTAAATCGATACCGCTGCGATGGCCAAAGCCAAAATAATCAAGAAAATGATGCAAACGATCGATGCCCAGCGCATGAGCTAAATCGTAGAAATATACGTCGCAAGACTGAGCTACTGCATCTTTCATATCAACCATACCATGGCCATAACTTTTCCAGCAGCGATAACGATGACTACTGCCTGGTAAGCTATACCATCCAGGACAATAGGTTTTAGAGCGTTCATTGACAACGCCCAGTTCCAATCCTGCCAAGGCCACAAAAGGTTTAAGTGTCGAACCAGGTGGATAGTGACCACGAAGCGCTCTATCAAACAACGGTCTCTCAGGCGAATCCCTCAACGCCCCGTATTCTTTACTACTGATACCTGAAACGAATGAATTCGGATTGTAGTCAGGCTTGCTCACTAGCGCTAAAACCCCACCATTGCGAGGGTCAATCGCCACCACTGAGCCATTGTAGTCCCCCAATGATGCCGCTGCGACACGTTGCAGATTAATATCCAGGTTTAAATATAAATCATCGCCTGACTGTGAGGGCTCAGACAGAAGTTCACGTACAATACGGCCTTGAACATTTGTTTCTACCTGACGGTAGCCCACACTGCCATGTAGTTTATCTTCGTATTCCTTTTCAATGCCTGTTTTACCAATCTGAGAAGTCCCTTTGTAGTCTTTCTGATCGATGATTTGCATATCACGCTCGTTGATACGGCCAACGTAACCAACAGCATGTGCAAACAAGTTATTCTGTGGGTAATGTCGTATCAGACGGCCTTCGATATCCACACCAGGAAAACGATAACGGTTAGCAGAGAAGCGAGCGACCTCTTCTTCTGTGAGTCGTTGCCGGATCACAACATGGTGAAAGCGGCGCTGACGCTGCATACGTTCCTTGAAGGCCTCTATGTCCTCCTCAGACAAAGCGAGTAATTGACTCAACTCATGCAGGGTTTCATCAAGATTGGGGACTTTTTCAGGTACCATTTCCAAACTGAATGTTGGAATATTTTCAGCCAACAAGACCCCGTTACGATCGTAAATGAGTCCCCGCTGGGGCGGTAATGGCTCGATATCCACACGGTTACGGTCTGAGAGTGAATCAAAGTGTTCATATTCAAACACTTGCAAATACACTAACCGGAAGATCACGATGCTAAAAATAATCACTGACAGTAGACCAGCGAATAACAAACGTCCGTTTACAAGGCGACTCTCACGAAAATGATCTTTAAGCGTAAACTTTGAAGCCATATAACGTTCACGTTACCTGAAATGTACGGCGAATTTTACGCAAAATCGCATACATCACCGGCCATAACAGCGTACTTGTTAGCACGGGCATCCAGCTTTCCCAGTGCAACGTTGCTCGAGTAGCGACAACATCAACAAACTCCACCAACAGCACAACAGAAAAAATGGTTAAGGCTTGTTGCCAAAGTGGATATTGACGTAACTGCAAATGGAAACGTGCTATCAAATAAATAGCTAGTGCATAGCTGAAAGCCATCACACCCAATATCCCACCCATGGTGATATCCATGACAAAGCCTGTAAACCAGGCCACACCAATACTGACACGATGAGGCAACGCCATCGCCCAGTAAATGAGTGTCATCACTACCCATTCCGGCCGGAAAAAACGCGCGTAATCTGGTAACGGCACCAGCATCAACATAATGGAAATGATGAGCGTGATAACAATCACAAAACCATTACGGGTCCTAATTGTCGTCGCCACTGTCGACCTCCGTGGTTGATGACGATTCCTCAGCTGGTTTCGTTGTTGTACGCTCTGTTTGAATTTTTTCGCCTGGCAGAACTAACATCACTTCACGACTTGTGGATAACTTGGCTGCTGGCTCCACTTTGATATCAGCAAATGGTTTACCTTGAGGAAACTTAACGGATACCACTTTACCTACAGGATAGCCAACAGGAAACCGACCACCAAGCCCTGATGTGACTAATAAGTCGCCTTCACGAATATCCGCATTATGTGGCAGAAAATCCATTTGAAGATATTCGCCTAAACCTCGGCCCGTGACCACAGCCCGAAGACCATTGCGATTGATTTGAACAGGGATGCTATGACTTGGGTCTGTCAATAACACTACACGACTTGATACGGCAGAGGTTTCGGTCACCTGCCCCATTACCCCAGTGGCATCCAACACCGGTTGCCCGACATACACACCATAATTTTCGCCCTTATCAATCACTACTTGTTGAGAAAAAGGATCAAGATCTATGGTCAGCAATTCTGCTACTTGAACACGTTCTTGCAGACGAAATGATGAGCCTAACAACTCTTTGAGTCGCATATTTTCTCGTTCGAGTGACTGCAGTTTCTGCAAGCGAATATTTTGCAGCATATTATTCGCTTCCATGACGGTAATTTTTTCTCGTAATTGTTTACGATCCTGAAAAAAATCACTGACCCATTCACTCAAATCTGTAGGAAGCGATGCCGCCGCCTGCACAGGATAGACTGCCGTTGACAACAAAGAACGCACAGGTTTGAAGTAATCCAGACGCGTATCAAGGAAAAACACCAGGATAGAGGCTACAAGCGCCAGTAGCATCCGGGTGTTTAAAGAAGGTGTATGGGCAAATAAAGGTTTAATAACTCAACGTCCAAAACTAAAAGACCTTCGCAAATGCATAACACTCGCAAAGGTCTTACGACTTATTAACTAAAAATCATTATTCAAAGGTAAAAACGTCTGTACCTTTTTCATCAATCATTTCAAGCGCACGACCACCGCCACGAGCGACACAGGTAAGTGGATCTTCTGCAATAATTGCTGGTAAGCCTGTTTCTTCGATAAGTAAGCGATCCAAATCACGCAGCAATGCACCACCACCGGTTAATACGATACCGCGCTCGGCCACGTCAGCACCTAGTTCTGGCGGAGTTTGCTCTAAAGCAGTCTTAACCGCTGCTACAATACCAGAAAGTGGATCCTGCAAGGCTTCCAAAATCTCATTACTGTTTAGAGTAAAGCTTCTCGGCACACCTTCAGCCAGATTCCGTCCACGTACTTCCATTTCACGCACTTCATTACCGGGGTAAGCTGAACCAATTTCTTTTTTAATTTTTTCCGCGGTTGATTCACCAATTAACGTGCCGTAGTTACGACGCACATAGTTGACGATGCCTTCATCAAATAAATCACCACCGATACGTACTGAAGCAGAATAAACAATACCGTTTAATGAGATAACCGCGACTTCTGTTGTACCACCACCTATATCCAGTACCATCGAGCCGCTGGCTTCATCAACAGGCATACCGGCACCAATGGCTGCTGCCATCGGCTCTTCAATCAGAAACACATCTCGTGCCCCTGCCCCAGCAGCAGATTCGCGAATTGCACGACGTTCAACTTGCGTTGAACCACAAGGAACACAAACTAAAACGCGCGGACTCGGCTTGAGAAAACGTCCTTCGTGTACTTTACGAATAAAATGCTGCAACATTTTTTCCGTCACGGTGAAATCAGCGATAACACCATCTTTCAATGGCCTGATGGCAGTGATATTACCTGGCGTTCGTCCTAACATGCGCTTGGCTTCGACACCGACCGCAGCTATAGAACGAGGACCACCAGGGCCTTTATCCTGACGAATAGCAACAACAGAAGGCTCGTCTAAGACAATTCCTTTGCCGCGCACATAAATCAGCGTATTCGCTGTTCCAAGATCGATCGACAGATCGTTGGAGAAAATTCCACGTAAACGTTCAAACATTGAAGAAACCACACCTGAAAGGGGTAAAATAGATACTTTAGCAATGCTCTGGGCTGTTGGGCAAGCAACTAATCATTTAAACTTACTGCTTTGTTGAAGCAATTAACCTTTGGAACTGTCGATGAGTTTAGATAAACACGATGTAGAAAAAATCGCGCACCTCGCACGCCTGTCGATACAGGAAGATGATATTCCTCATTATGCACGGGATTTGAATAACATTCTTAATTTAGTTGACCAATTAAGCGCAGCTGACACTAACGACATACTTCCTATGGCTCACCCCCTTGATGCACATCAGCGTTTACGCCCCGACAGTGTGACCGAAGTCAATCAGCGTGATGCATTTCAGGCGATTGCACCTAAAACTGAAGCCGGTGTCTATCTGGTTCCTAAAGTTATCGAATAAAGCAACACAGGCAAACACATGCATAACAAATCACTTTCAGAATTATCGGCAGCCCTGCACAACAGTGAAATAAGCAGTGTTGAACTCACTCAGCATTATCTTGACCGCATCAATCAGCATAACGGCACTTTAAATGCCTTCATCACTGTGACCGAAGAGCGAGCACTGGAACAGGCAAAAGCCGCAGATAAGTTATTGGCAGAAAACAAAGCGGGTGTTTTAACTGGCATTCCTCTCGCCCATAAAGATATTTTCTGTACAAAAGGTGTCCGTACCAGTTGCGCATCAAAAATGCTGGATAAATTTATCGCACCGTATGATGCCACTGTCGTCGAAAAGATTGACCAAGCCGGCATGGTCACATTGGGTAAAACCAATATGGACGAATTTGCTATGGGTTCGTCGAATGAAACCAGCTGGTACGGTCCTGTTAAAAATCCGTGGGATACAGACCGTGTACCTGGTGGTTCATCAGGTGGTTCAGCAGCAGCCATGGCAGCACGTTTAGCGCCTGTTGCCACAGGTACGGATACAGGTGGTTCGATTCGTCAACCTTCTTCTCTGTGTAATCTGACCGGTTTGAAACCCACTTATGGCCGTATTTCTCGCTACGGCATGATTGCGTTTGCTTCAAGCCTGGATCAAGCTGGCCCCATGGCCAACAGTGCTGAAGATGCTGCCTGGCTGATGAACGTGATGTCAGGGTTTGATGAGAAAGACTCTACGAGTGTCGATCGTGATGTGCCAGATTACACAGCGAGTTTGAATGATTCACTTGAAGGCTTAACTATCGGCCTGCCAAAAGAATATTTTGGTGAAGGTCTCGATCCGCGTGTAGCCGCTACGGTAGAAGCGGCCATCAAGACATATGAAAAAATGGGCGCAACATTAAAGGAAATCACCTTACCCAACACGGAACTGGCTGTGCCGACATACTATGTCGTAGCGCCAGCAGAATGTTCGTCTAACTTATCAAGAATGGATGGCGTACGTTTCGGTCACCGCGCTGAAGATCCGAAAGACTTAATGGATCTCTACACCCGTTCACGTGGCGAAGGTTTTGGCGAAGAAGTCAAACGTCGCATCATGATTGGTACTTATGCCTTATCGGCTGGTTACTACGATGCTTACTACTTAAAAGCACAGCAATGCCGTCGTCTTATTAGTAATGACTTCCAGGAAGCATTTAAAGAAGTCGATGTGATTATGGGACCAACAGCCACCAATCCTGCTTTCCGTTTTGGTGAGAAAACAGACGATCCGGTTGCGATGTATCTGGAAGATATTTACACCATCAATACCAATCTGGCTGGTTTGCCTGGTATGTCTATTCCAGCTGGTTTCGTTGAGGGCTTACCTGTCGGTTTACAAATTATTGGTAACTACTTTGATGAAGCGAGATTATTAAATATCGGTCATCGTTATCAACAAGAAACAGACTGGCATCAACGTATTCCTGATGCGTTCAAATAATCCTACTTTAAAGGGGCTCACCGCCCCTTTTTTATGGGTCAGATATGACACTTATCTGGTATTCTTGCAGCACACATCAATCAGGGCATGAGGAAACCGCCAGATGAAGGCAGCAGAGCTATTTGTCAAAGCGCTCGAAAATGAAGGCGTGGAATATATATTTGGTATCCCAGGTGAAGAAAATCTGGATGTCATGGATGCATTGCTGGATTCATCTATCCAATTTATTACCACTCGCCATGAACAGGGGGCGGCTTTTATGGCCGATGTTTATGGTCGACTTACAGGTAATGCCGGTGTTTGTATTGCTACCCTGGGGCCAGGCGCAACGAATCTCATCACGGGTGTCGCGGATGCCAATATGGATCACGCCCCACTCATTGCTATTGCCGGACAAGCGTCGACGCATCGACTCCATAAAGAGTCCCATCAAGTGCTGGATTTGGAAGCGATGTTTCGGCCAATAACCAAATACGCATCGCGTATTGTCAGCCCTGAAGTTATTCCAGAAGTGGTTCGTAAAGCGTTTAAAGTCGCTCAAACAGAAAAAACCGGGGCCTGCTTTATTGAGTTTCCTGAAAATATTGCCGAAATGGACATTGATGATGTGCCGTTACGTGTCAAAAATGCAACGGCTCCCGAACCCGCAGCAGAAGAAATCGAACGTGCGGCAGAAGTTATTTCAAATGCTAAAAGCCCGATTATTTTGGCAGGCAACGGGGTTATTCGTGCCAATGCCTGTGATGAACTAGCTGAATTTTCAGAAAAGCTGGGCATCCCTATTGCCAATACCTTTATGGCAAAAGGCGTCGTACCCTTCCGTCATCCAATGGCCTTGGGCAGTGTGGGCCTGCAATCGAATGACTACGCCAACTGTGGTTTCGCCAATGCCGATGTCATTATCTGTATTGGTTACGATATTGTGGAGTACCACCCATATCTTTGGCACCCATCGCGTGATCGTACTATTGTTCACATTGATACCACTCATGCTGAAGTGGATGGACACTACAGTATCAGTTTGGCTGTAGTCGGTAATATTCGTCATAGCCTCATTCGTGTAGCTGCCATCACTACCCCACACCAGGGCAAGGCGATGCGTACGTTGAGAGATAGTTTGATTACTGAGATGAATATGCATCGTGATGATCTGGAGTTTCCAGTGAAACCACAAAAAATCATCTGGGACCTGCGCACAGCCATGGATTTACAAGACATTGTCATCTGCGACGTAGGTGCTCATAAAATGTGGATGTCACGGATGTTCCGCTGTGAATACCCTAATACCTGCATCATATCCAACGGATTTGCCAGTATGGGCATTGCCGTACCGGGTGCTATCGCCGCTAAATTAGCCAATCCCCAACGTAAAGTTGTGGCCGTGACAGGGGATGCTGGATTTTTGATGAACTCTCAAGAAATCGAAACCGCGATGCGCCTGAATATCGCTATAGTCATTCTGGTATGGAACGATGCCAGTTACGGCCTGATTGAGTGGAAACAACAAAACCAATTTGGTCGGACCAGTCATGTACAATTCACCAACCCGGATTTTGTTCAGTACGCGCAATCTTTTGGTGCAGTTGGTGTCAGAGTTGAGGAGACGGAGCAATTAATGCCCATTCTAAAAGAAGCTTTAGACAGAAATACCGTGACTGTTATTGATTGCCCGGTTGATTATCGAGAGAACCTCAAACTAACAGAAGCATTAGGCCAACTCACTTTAACGATTTAAATAACTGATGACACACATAATTAAACCCGCCATTGGCATTCTTATTCTTGGCATTATCGCGGCACTTATTTTTAATTCAGTGCAAGGACAACAGGGCCTTCCGGACAAGACCTTCACTGATTTAGACGGAAACACCCACTCACTTCAGGACTACAAGGGTAAACCTTTATTAGTCATTTTCTGGGCGACAGACTGTCCCGCTTGTGTGCAAGAACTTCCAGAACTCAAAGCCATTTATAAAGAATATGTGCCCAAAGGTTTAGAAGTTATCAGTGTGGCGTTGGCTCATGACAAGCCGGAGCATTTATTAGCGATGCGCATAGAAAAACAAATTCCCTACACCATCACTTGGGATAAAACAGGTGAACTGGCAAATGCATTTAGTAATGTACGCGTCACCCCAACACATTTTTTATACTCCGCTGAAGGTGATGTTGTGATGCGCAAAATCGGTAGTGTCTCAAAAGAGATGCTCAGCGAGAAACTCAGCAGTATGGGGCTGTAGCAAATTCGAATACATTTACACTACACTTCTATAGTCTTGTATGGTATAAAGTACGGCTTTGTAAATGCAGGCAGGGACCAAAATCGGCGCCCTGTGGTAAAAGTGTATCAGGAGCAGGTTTTAAAATGGCCAGAGTATGTCAGGTAACGGGCAAGCGCCCTATGAGCGGTAACAATGTTTCACACGCTCATAACAAAACAAAACGTCGTTTCTTACCCAACCTTCACTCACACCGTTTTTGGGTTGAGTCTGAAAATCGCTGGGTCAAGCTGCGTGTCAGCAACCATGGTCTGCGCATCATCGATAAGAGAGGGATTGATTCCGTCCTTACTGACATTCGCGCCCGTGGCGAAAAAATTTAGGAGAGTAAGACATGCGCGATAAAATTAAATTAGTCTCATCTGCTGGTACTGGTCACTACTACACCACAGATAAAAACAAACGTACCATGCCTGAAAAATTAGAGATCAAAAAGTTTGATCCTGTTGTGCGCAAACACGTTATGTATAAAGAAGCTAAAATCAAATAATATTGCCCACAATATTATTTTGGAAAAACCCGCACTAGCGGGTTTTTTTATGCCTGCATTAACACTATGATATCAACTCATTTCTTTAAGTTGTAATTCATGACCAACGTTGCTGATTTATCCTCCATCGTTCTAGCCAGACAACCCATTTTTGATCGTCAATATAATATTCATGCCTATGAATTATTATTTCGCAATAACACTAGCCAACAATCTGCTGATATTGGGCGCTATTCCGGCGATATTGCGACTACCCGGGTAATCAATTACAGCTTTCTCGAGCTTGGGATAGAACGGGTAATCGGCACACATCTGGCATTTGTTAATCTGACCCGCAATTTCATTTTAAGTGATGACCCAATCCCATTTGGTGGAGAAAGGGTTGTGTTAGAAATCCTCGAAGATATTGATATTGACGACGAGTTAATCCATGCCGTAAAAAAGCTGGCATTAGCTGGTTACCATATCGCACTTGATGATTTTATTTTCCATGAGTCTTTACGTCCACTTATAGAGTTAGCCACCATAATCAAAGTGGATATTCTCGCCTTGTCTGAAGCAGAGGTAAGACAACATGTTGCCCTACTCCGTGAATATCCGGTTAAGTTACTGGCAGAGAAGGTGGAGACTAAAGCTGAATTTGAGCTATGTATGGCACTTGGGTTCGATTATTTTCAAGGCTACTTTTTCTGTCGGCCAGAAATCATTTCAGATAAACCTATTCCTGATAGTAAGCTTAAACTGCTGGAGCTGCTAAGCAAATTACAAGATCCTGATATTGAATTTAAAACGATCGAGTCAATCATTCGCCAAGACCCAGGCCTTAGTCTAAAATTACTACGTTTACTTAACTCAGCCGCTATTGGGTTTCCCAGACAAATAAACTCGCTACGTGAAGGCCTTGTTATTTTAGGGCTAAAAGCGATAAAAACATGGACAACAATAATTGTTATGAGCGAGATGAGTCCTGGACCAGCAGAACTAATTCAGGTGACGTTGGTCAGAGCCAAGATGGCAGAAAAGATAGCGCCTGAATTTGACTGTCATTCTGAGGCTGGTTTTTTATTGGGCTTGTTCTCAACGATTGATACGATGCTGTCAAAGCCCATGAATGAGGTTATTAACTCGATCCCTCTAAGCAATGAATCAAAGCTTGCACTAATTAGTCGAGGTGGTATAAAAGGCCAACTATTGAATTGCATTATCGACTACTGTGAAGGCCGCTGGTCTCAGTCATCAGAAGACGGGCCTTCATTGGAAAAGCTGAGCAATGCCTATATTGAAGCTAATGAGTGGGCCACTATGACTCTTAATACAATTTAGTATTCATGACTGATTCCAAACTCTTACTCGAAGCAAAAGAACTATCTCGGTTTTTCGGCGACACTGCCGCCGTGAACAATGTCAGTTTTAATATTAAACAAGGTGAAGTCCTTGGATTTTTAGGCCCGAATGGTGCTGGCAAAAGTACGACAATGCGCATGTTGACCGGCAATCTCGCTCCAGATAATGGTCAGATAATAATCAATGGTATTGATTTACTGGATGACCCTAAACAGGCTAAAGCCTGTATTGGTTACCTACCTGAAACGCCACCACTTTATAAAGAACATACCGTCACTGAGTTTTTACAGTTTTGTGCCCGGCTGAATGGCATAGCTAAAAAACAGCAAAAATCTGCAGTCGACACAGTGATAGAACGCTGTGGTCTGACAGAAGTGAGCAAACGATTAATTGCGAATTTATCCAAAGGCTTTCAGCAGCGTGTTGGTATCGCACAGGCTATTATCCACTCGCCAGCCGTAGTGATCTTAGATGAACCGACCTCTGGGCTCGACCCCATCCAGATTCGGGAGATTCGTCAACTTATTCGTGATATTGCCAATGAACATAGTGTCATTCTGTCTACTCATATTCTGCCCGAAGTGCAGATGTTATGTGACAGAGTGCAAATCATTTCTAAAGGCCAGTTATTATTTAATGACAGTCTGCAAAAGTTAACCGAACAAATGCAATCAACCGCTATTGTAGTTGGTTTCTCACACAGTGTAGATATAGGTTCTTTGAGTGCTATCAATGGTGTGAATAATGTCGTAAAGATAGATGAACAGCATTTTAAACTCTCTTATCTGCCAGATCATGATCCAACACAGGCCCTTTTAAAAGAGGCTGTTGAACATAACTGGCCACTCACATCATTAATGCCCGAACAGCATTCTTTAGAAGATGTATTTATGAAAATCATTCGTGAAGAAGATGCCCATGTTTAACATCGCCCGTAATGAATTACATCGCTTGTTCTTATCACCTCTGGCTTGGGTAATCTTGGCATTGAGTCAATTATTGCTGGCTTATCTGTTTTTAACGCATATGGATTATTTCAACAGTATCCAAAGTCGCATTTCTGCTATTCCTGGTGCCCCAGGGGTCACAGAACTGGTAGCCATGCCACTCTTAAGTAATGCTGCGATCATTGCCCTGCTGATTAGTCCCTTGTTGACCATGCGCAGTTTTGCTGAAGAACGCAGAAATGAGATCCTTCCTTTACTCTCATCTGCACCGCTGAGCATGTTTGATATCGTCATTGGTAAGTTCTTAGGTACCCTGACATTTTTCCTGATAATGGCATCACTCACTGTTTTGATGATTTGTTCCCTGGCCGTTGGTACCACTTTGGATTTTTATCAATTAAGTGCAGGTGTTATTGGTCTGATTTTGTTAGTCGCCAGCTTCAGCGCGGTAGGCATTTATATGTCCAGTTTAACCAGACAACCTACCATCGCTGCTATCAGTACCTTTGCCATTTTATTTTTGTTTTGGATTATAGATTGGGCCAGTCACAGCACAACTGAATTCTCATTACTGAGTTGGCTGTCGTTGTTAAAACACTTTGAACCCATGATGCAGGGACAAATCAATACCCAGGATATCAGCTACTTCGCACTCATTATTTTTGCTTTTCTATTACTGACGGTTCGTCGACTGGATAGAGAACGTCTAGACCAATGAAAATCACCAAACGCGCACAACTCCTCATTCGTTTTCAGCAAGTTATATTTTATGCTTTGCTGCTGGCTGCCGTTGTCTTACTGGGTCAGCTGTCAATTGCCACCAATAAGCAGTTTGACTGGACACAAAATCATAGACATACGCTATCTGAAACCAGTTTAGCGATTCTCGATAATCTAAAAGATAATATTACTATCCAGGTTTTTGTGAGTCCTGATTATGAATACCGGGCTGCTATTATTGAATTATTACAACGCTATCAACAGCATAGCGATAAATTAACCATACAGTTTGTGGACCCAAGTTTTTCACCTGACATCGTCAGACAATTTAATATCCAACAGCAAGGTGAAATGGTAGTCAGCCATGGTGAACAAAAACAGCATGTGTTTGATCTGTCCGAACAATCACTAAGCAATGCCTTGGTCACTGTCTCCCGACAATCACAGCCCTGGTTAATATTTGTTGAAGGCCATGGTGAACGCAGTCCGTATGATAAAAGCGACTTTGGCTTGAGTACACTGGTACAAAATCTAGGCAATCAAGGCATAAAAGTCCGTTCACAAAACTTATTGGATACACCAGACATCCCGGACAACAGTGCGGCTTTAGTCATTGCCAGCCCTGAAAAAGAATGGCTACCTGGTGAAATCAATATTGTTCGCGACTATTTAGACAAAGGTGGCAATCTACTCTGGTTAGCAGACCCAACTCAGACTAAGTCGTTGGGAGCTTTGGCTGAAAAATTAGGCATTGAATTTGTGCCAGGCACGGTACTTGATCCTAACTCCAGCATGCTGGGGATTGATGACCCACGCTTTGTTCTGATTACCGACTATGCCAATCATCCTGTCGGTCAGGCCGCCAAAAGTGTCACCATTCTGGCCGAAGCCAGTGCCATCCAAATAGCTGAAGATAACTCAGAAAACCCATGGCGTTATATCAATCTTTTGAACAGCCAGCCTAATGCCTGGGTGGAAACTTCTAGCATTACACAAGCAAACCTCAGTCAGCAAACATTCGATAAAGGTGCTGATGTGGCCGGCCCAGTTTCACTCGGCATGCTCATTACCCGCGATACGGACAGCAATATCGATAAATCACAAAGGATTGCCGTTATCGGTGATGCCGACTTTGTCGCGAATAGCTACATTGGTAACGCAGCCAATCTGGATTTGGGATTAGGTCTTCTGAATTGGTTAGTAGAAGACGATGGTCTTATCACGATTCCAATAAAAACCAGTGTTGGTACACAACTGACCTTATCCAACACGGAATCGATGATTATCGGTTTTGGCTTTTTATTTGCTATGCCATTACTTCTCCTTACAGTTGGACTCACTCTGTGGTGGCGGAGAAAACGTCGATGAAAAGCAGCTATTTCACTAATTTTATTTTGTTGTTATTAGTCGTTGGTTTATTCTGGTTTTCTCAACATAACGCTAATCAGCAGAATGATCATTCAGTCCAATTATTAACATCACTAAATCCTGCTGATATCAATACCATTGATATCCAACAACGACAAAAAAATGATATCAAGCTAATCCGCGATAATGCATCCTGGCGATTGATGTCACCTTACCCTGCCCCTGTCAGTCAAACCCGCATCAATCTCATTCTGAGCTTGTTAAAAACACCCGTTCATGGTGAGTTTCAGCCCATGGATATCTCGTCGCTTGCTCAGTTTGGTCTCCATACCCCCTCGGTGATCGTCAGCTTAAACAATGAGAGTTTTGCGTTGGGTGATGTAGAGCCTATTAGTAAACGTCGTTATGTGCTTTATCAACACATCATTTATCTTATCGATGATGATGTTATGCCCTTATTAACTGCGAGTGCTGATAGCTTTATTGATAACAGGCTTATTGCTGAACATAAAAACATTGAAAAACTCACACTGCCCCGCTCTCTGAATAATCCAGAACCGCTGCAACTAACTCTCTCAAATGGCCAATGGCAATCTGATGATAAAAACTTAACAAGTGATGCGTTAAAGGTGTTGATAGATAGCTGGCAATTTGCCTATGCAACTCAGGTCAGGAAAGTCACATCAGCCGAGTTAATGGCAAAACCTGGTCCTCAAATTACACTTTGGCTGGAAGGTCAAAAACGGCCTGTTTCATTGATCATGCAGACCACTGACAATAACCTTATTCTGACCAATCAAGATTTAAGCTTAGAATATATTTTCCCTATGGCGATGAGCTCCCAGCTATTACCTAATACGCCCACTCAAACTAACGAATAGACATGCCTGAACTGCCAGAAGTAGAAACCACGCGACGTGGTATTCAACCCTTTATTGAGAATCAATCCATCACAAAAATGGTGGTACGTCACCGAGGATTACGCTGGCCGATTCCAGAAGGATTGGAATCCATCGTTAAAGATCAACGGGTAAACAGTATAGAGCGCCGGGCAAAGTACTTGTTGTTACATTGTGACAACGGCACATTGATTATCCATTTGGGCATGTCAGGACGTTTACGCGTACTCGATAATGATGACCACATCAATAAACATGATCATGTCGATATCTTTTTTGATAACGGTTATGTATTGAGATTTACTGACACTCGCCGTTTTGGCGCCATACTCTGGACGAACGAGCCTTATGAGCAACATGCGCTTATCAGTCATCTAGGTCCGGAGCCACTATCAGAACAGTTTGATGTCAACTACTTACATCAACGCGCTAAGGGTCGGACCAGCCCAATTAAAACATTTATTATGAATGGTGAAGTCGTAGTAGGTGTAGGTAATATATACGCCAATGAAGCCCTGTTTATGGCTGGTATTCATCCAAGTACGCCTGCCGGAAAAGTCAGTAAAAAGAATCTATCTCGATTAGTCGAGGCCATTAAGCAGGTTTTGGAAAAAGCCCTACTCGCCGGGGGAACAACCCTACGCGATTTCAGAAAAAGTGATGGAAACCCAGGCTATTTTGCGCAAGAACTTCATGTATATGGACGAGAAGGCTTAGCCTGTTTACGCTGCCAAACCCCAATCAGTCTTATTAAGCAGACGCAAAGAGCCACTTATTTCTGTAGTCAGTGCCAGCCATGTTGATCATTTTTGATTAGAAAAATAGTGAGCCAAAGCGCGTATTTCTTCCTCAGAATAGCCCGCTGCATGCTGCATCATAACGGTACCATCACGCTGACCATTTTTAAATGCCAGCATTTGTTGAATAAAGTAATGTTTATTAAGGCCGGCAAGGCTAGGCGTTCCACCCTGACTATGACCATTTGTACCATGACACGCTGCACACGCTGAGGCGAGTAATGCGACATTGCGTGGCTCGGCGTGAACCACCAGAGATAAAAGCAATACCACCCCAGCGATGACAAAATGAGAAAAACGCATTTTTAGCTCCATATTCCAACGTCAGCTATAAGCCTACGTTATAATACTGGTTTAATCACCAGCTAAGTCTATATGTCAGAAAAAATTCAACTAGAAGATATTATTCCGGAAAACTTGATGGGTATGCGTATCGATCAGGCTTTAGCCAAAATGTTTCCCGAATATTCTCGTGGTCAACTGACAAAATGGCTGAAAGCGGGTGATGTCCTCGTTAACGGGCAACTTCTCAAACCTAAAGAAAGCATTCAGGGCGGAGAAAAAGTCACCATAGGCACTGAGCTACAAGTACAGGATGAAAGCTGGAAGGCAGAGTCCATCGCGCTCGACATTATCTATGAAGATGACGATGTCATCATTATTAACAAACCTGCCGGCATGGTCGTTCATCCCGGTGCAGGCAATCACCAAGGCACGCTCGTCAATGCCTTATTAGCCCATGCTCCCCAATTAGCCAATATCCCACGTGCGGGGATTGTTCATCGTATCGATAAAGCCACCACGGGTCTGTTGATGATAGCCAAGACCTTAACAGCCCATAACTCACTGGTATCGCAACTGCAGGCACGCACAGTTAAACGTGAATACCTTGCTGTAGCGTGCGGTGTTTTGACCGCGGGTGGAACTGTTGATGAGGCTATCGGTCGACATAACGTTGATAGGAAAAGAATGGCCGTAAGCTCGACAGGTAAACCCTCCGTCACACATTATCGTGTCGAGCAGCGTTATCGGGCTCATACTCTGATCAAATGTAAGCTTGAAACCGGACGGACGCATCAGATTCGCGTGCATATGGCGCACATCAGGCATCCTTTGTTAGGTGACCCAGTCTATGGCGGCCGTTTAAAACAAGCCAAAGGCATGACCGAGACGTGTCGTGAGGTTATTCATAA
This sequence comes from Methylophaga sp. UBA2513, assembly GCF_002341285.1. NCBI lineage: Bacteria > Pseudomonadati > Pseudomonadota > Gammaproteobacteria > Thiotrichales > Piscirickettsiaceae > Methylophaga > Methylophaga sp. UBA2513. Next base: position 90,410 of record NZ_DDNT01000014.1, read on the forward strand.
CTTCCGCCGTCAAGCCTTACATGCCGGTTTGCTGGGTTTTGTGCATCCCACAACAGGCGAAGAAGTCTCATGGCAAATCGATTTGCCTGAGGATATGCAACAGTTAGTCGATGCGCTGGCAGCAGATGCAGAAATAACTGACTCACTTTAACCTGTGACATTGCATTGAACGCTGTGGCATGGACAATAAAGATCCGTCATGCGTACATTACATTTATCAGTTAATGCGCCAAAAGTATTTCAGATTATCTAATCAAGGAGAAGATACAGCGTGATGACTGTTAATCATCGATGTTCATTTTTATCGGCTTGGCTCAAAGCTGGAAGCATGCCTTTTCTGTTACTACTGAGCTTAAGCGTCATTGCTTCTCCACAAGATAAAAAAGAGGTGACCTTCAGTCACCAGACCGTATTGGATTTAGCTAAAAAACGTGCTCAGAAACCATTCAAAATCCCCACACAAGCGCCAATATCACTCACACGACTGGATGCTGAAACTTACCAAAAAATCCGGTTTCAGCAACAATCAGCTATCTGGGGTAACAGTCCAACCCCATTCTCCATCCAGCTTTTTGCTCCAGGTTTCTTGTATAAAAACCTGGTCGATATCGATATTGTCGAAAGTGGAAAAAGTGTTCCTATTAATGTTACCGAGTCATCATTCAAGGTCCCTAATCCTGAGATTGCCAACGCGCTTGCTCAAGTAGGTAAATATGCTGGATTCCGGCTTCACTATCCTCTTAGTAAGGGGCAGGAAAAGAATGAATTCATCATTTTTCAAGGAGCCAGCTATTTTCGGGCGGTATCCAAAGGTCAGTTATACGGTATTTCGGCCAGAGGGTTGGCTATTGATGTGGCCGAACCAAAAGGTGAAGAACATCCCACGTTCACTCATTTCTGGATAGAACGTCCGGGAAAAGACCAAACAGCCATTGTTGTCCATGCCCTTCTCGATAGTAAAAGTGTGACCGGAGCATATCGATTCGGTATTTATCCTAATGACCCAACTCGAATGGATGTTAAAGTCACCCTATTTCCACGCGTCGATATTCCTCACATCGGTCTCGCCCCGTTAACGTCTATGTTTTTGCATGGCAGTATGGTGCCTGCAAAATCCACTGACTATCGACCACAGGTACATAATTCACAGGCTCTGGCCATAAAAACAGGCAATGGTGAACATCTATGGCGGCCTTTGAATAATCCCAATTCACTACAAATAAGCGGATTCATGGATGAGCATACCAAGGGATTTGGGCTTATCCAACGTGATAGACAATTTGTGAACTATCAAGACTTAGAGGCTCACTACGAGCTTCGTCCTTCTTTATGGGTAGAACCTATTGAAGACTGGGGTAAGGGCCAGGTTCAATTGTTTGAGATACCGTCAAATGCTGATACCAATGACAATATCGTCGCTTATTGGCGACCGGAAGGTGGATTAAAGAAAGGTCAGACCTTCAGCTATAACTATCGCTTGATCTGGCTAAATGATATTAACCCAATGCCATCAAAAACAAAGATTGTCCGTAGTGCTAAAGGAAAACTATTTGAAGATGGCAGCAGAGAAATGATCATCGATTTTAGTCGTATTGATGTGAATCAATTGAATACCATCAGTATGAATGCCTCCAGTAATCACGGCAAAATCATTGCAACTAAATTGATTGCAAATCCAAGCATTGATGGTGCTCGCGTATTTCTTCGATTCCAACCTGAAGATGCTGATGTGGCAGAGTTACGTTTGCAGTTGATGAATAAAGACACACCTATCAGTGAAACATGGCTTTACCGTTGGATTAAACCTAGTCTATTTGCAGGCGAGTAATGAAAGCACACAAAGTTTTACCGGAACGCGCACCACTAGATATGCCAAGGCATCGTGTTAACGAGCCTGGTCAGGCGTTACGCCAACATTCCATCCCCTTTTTCACATCCTTTAGCACCGTCTTGTCACGCTTGTTTATTTTGCTGGTGACAGTTGGCCTTTCGGTCTATGGGATTAGAGAGATGCATGGTGTCCTCAGTACCAACAGCATTACCTCATTACAGTGGGTATTTTTATGTTTATTCAGTTTAAATTTTATCTGGATATCTTTTGCTTTTTCACAAGCCTTGTTAGGCTTTTTGATTAACCTCAAACCCAGAATCATTAAAAAAGCTGAGACAGAACCTAATTTTAAAACCGCGATATTATTCCCCGTCTATAAAGAAGAACCCGGTCGAATCGTAGCGGCCATTAAAGCCATGCGTGAAGACTTATTAAAACAAGCGCCAGGCAAGTATGCTTTTTTTATCTTAAGTGATACCAATCAGGCCAATGCCTGGCTTGCTGAAGAAAAAGCCTTTATTGAACTCTTCGAAACACAAAATGAAGACTGCCCTGTTTATTATCGTCGTCGTGCCAATAATCAGGAACGTAAAGCAGGCAATATCGCACATTGGGTCAGCAATTGGGGCGGTGCTTATGAAGCCATGATCGTGCTGGATGCTGACAGTTTGATGAGCGCACAAAGCATGCTGACCCTATCGCGCAGATTGGCAGCAGCACCTGGGGTTGGTTTAATTCAGACCTTACCCACCCTCATCAGCGCCAGTAGTCTATATGGCAAGCTACAACAGTTTGCTAATCACTGTTTTGGCCCCATTTATGCCGAAGGTCTGGCTGCCTGGCATGGCCTCTCATCTAACTTCTGGGGACACAATGCCATTATTCGTACCCGGGCTTTTGCTGAATCATGTTCACTACCGATATTGCCAGGCAAAGCACCTTTTGGTGGACATATCCTCAGTCACGATTTTATAGAAGCAGCATTATTACGTCGTGCTGGCTGGGGGGTAAGATTTGATACTGATATTCAGGATTCTTATGAAGAAGCGCCTCCTTCACTAACTGACGTGATCGTACGCGATAGACGCTGGTGTCAGGGAAATTTACAACATGGACGAATACTTCTCGCACATGATTTAGCCTTTCCCACTAGACTGCATATTTTCTCTGGCATGATGTCTTATCTGAGCGCGGTGCTTTGGCTTTCACTTATTATGGTCGGTTTAGCCATTGCTGTGCAGGCACAGTTTGTTCGTCCCGAATATTTTGCAAACCCCTCCCTCTTCCCTCTCTGGCCAGTATTCGATGCTGAACGGGCGCTGGACTTGTTTGTCGTCTCGATGGCAATTGTGCTTGCACCAAAATTGTTTGGCTGGTTTGCAGCTCTTGTAAACTGGCGCCGTTGCAAACAATTTGGAGGCCCGATTTTACTCACTTTTAGCGTCCTGTTTGAAACCATTATGTCAGCCCTTTATGCGCCTATTTTGATGGTCGCTCAGTTTGGTGTTGTCTGTCATATCCTTATGGGAAAAGATAGCGGCTGGAACCCGCAATCACGTGATGATGGTGCTTTAAGCCTGGGACAAGTGACCCGTGCCCATCGCAGTCATACCCTATTCGGTTTTATTCTGGCCGGCATTTCTTATAGCTTAAGTATTGAAATGTTCTACTGGTTGTTACCCATATCCGGTGGACTAATGTTATCTATCCCACTTTCATGGTTAAGTGGTGGCGCAAAACGTGCCAGACCTCTTACGATTCTAGGTCTGCTGCGGGCACCAGAAGAAAAGCGGCCAAGTACTATTCTGAAAAGCCTTATCGAGCAAATTAAAAAGACGCCTCAACAAGATCCTGTTGATTCTCCGCTTATGTGTTTGGATCAACATGCCGAACTGTGTAAATGGCATCTGGCCCAATTACCACTTATCGATGCGCCTAAACCAGATGAGTTCCATGCGCCGACTGTCACTGCTGAGTGGAAAATTCGTCATGCTTCATCTTTGCCTCAGCTGGAAAAATCACTGGAGCCTGTGGAGATGATTGCATTGCTGTCGCAAGAGGTTGCTGTGAAACAACTGAAAACCCATGGTCTGGTCAGACATCATGATTAAAAATCAGGCTGAAAATTAACTCTCTATGACCACGTTTGTTCATATATCCGACTTACATTTTGGACGCATTCTCACTGATGTCTTAGTAGGCTTAAAACAGAAAATTGAGTCTATAAAGCCTGACATGATTATCATTAGTGGTGATCTCACACAGCGAGCGACAGAAAAAGAATACCAACAGGCGGCTGACTTCCTTAACGACATTAACACGCCTTATTTCATCATCCCCGGCAATCATGATCTTAGTACTTTCCGAATTATCGAACGCTTCTTTTGGCCTTGGCGGAAATGGCATAAATGGGTTCAGAGGGAGCTTGAGGCTCAGTATACGAATGACAACTATCAGCTGATTGGCATTAATACTGCCAGAAAAGCAGGCTTCTATATGGACTGGTCCCGCGGAAGAATCAGTTCGTCACAAATCAAGCATATAACAAAGCAAGTGATGGAGGCACCTGAACATCAACTTCAATTACTGGTTGCTCACCATCCTTTCTGGCTGCCATCTGAGTATGAAGCCAGACATTTAATTGGTGGACGTGACAAAGCATTGGCATCATTCAAAGATACAGGGTTGGATTTGATACTGAGTGGACATGTGCATGTTGATTATTGTCGTGTGGTGGATGGCATCATTGTGTCGCATGCTGGCACAACTACTTCGGACAGACTCTTACCCAAGCATACCAATAGTTTTAATATTATTAGCGGTGATAAATCCACATTAACCATTGCCCGCCATCACTGGCATCAGGATGAGTTTCAATTATCAGCAACACAAACTTTTTATCGTGATAATGGCGGCTGGCATGAACAATGATAACAACACCAGCCAGCCTGAAAAAATACTGACGTTTGTCAATAAACATACCGGTACAGCAGCGGAAGTCATCAAGATGCTCGCGCATCATTCAGCCATTTCACTTCATACGCTCTCAGCATCTGAAATAGAAACGGCGATTAAACAGGCTATTGCAAACAAGCAAAAATGGATTATCGTGTCCGGTGGTGATGGCACTCTGGCACTGGCCGCAGGTTTAACGATTGGCAGTCAAACAGAACTTGCCATCATTCCCGGCGGTACACTCAATCATTTTGCTAAACGTTTATTGATCCCGACGGACATTCACGCAGCATTGGAGCTCTCGATACAAGGTCAAGCTTTCAGTACCCATGTTGCTTATGTGAATGACTATTTATTTTTGAATACAAGCTCGGTAGGTGCGTATGTCACCTTCGTTCGCACACGTGAATACCTTGAACGAAAAATGCAATATTTGTTGGCCAGCCTTTTGGCTGGTATCAGAAGGTTATATCACTTCAGACATGCCAATATCATTCTTAATCAGCAGAAAATTAAAACGCCGCTTCTATTTGTCGGGGTGGGTGAGCGTGATCTACAAATACCCGCTATGGGACAAATAAAAACAGGGGGACGTGACGGTCTTCACCTGATTGTTGTACGCTGCAATAATAGCTGGTCGGCCATTAAGCTGGCGTTTAGTGCGATGTTAATGGGTGTGGATCCATTATCAAAAGCAAAAATGATAGAAACCACCATTCTCGACGAGTTTAACGTCACAGTGCTCTCACGCAAGAAATGGCTTACTGTAGCAGTGGATGGTGAGTTAATAAAACTGAAACCACCACTGCAATACCGTTTTCAACGTGATAGTTTGAATGTTGTCATACCTGCTTCAGATGAGGCCCTATGAGTAAGAAAACACGTTTTATACATAAGTTAAGCTGGTTTCTTGATGAGTCCATCACCTTACCTGGTGGCTTTAAAATTGGTGCGGATGGTTTTTTTGGATTGATACCCGGATTAGGTGATTTTATTGGTGGCTTATTATCCAGTGTCATTATCTATCAGGCCCATCAACTGGGTGTACCAAGAACCATCCTCATCAAAATGGTGATTAATATGCTTATTGATACCACCATCGGCGCCATACCGGTCATTGGTGATGTGTTTGATTTTATCTGGAAAGCCAACCAGAAGAATGTCGCTCTTCTCCGTGAGTATGAGCAACAACCCCAGCAGGTGTATCGCAAAACGTTGCTGGAAAATATCGCTTTTATTGTGATTCTAATCACCATAATTGGCTTAGCGATAAGCTTTGCTGTCTGGATTATCAGCTTAATCTGGACGGCATTATTTCAATCCTACTAAAAACAACGATGATTAAAAGGGAGTTATTATGGACTTAATTCGAATTCTGATTGCCATTCTGTTACCACCACTTGGTGTATTTCTACAAGTTGGTTTGGGTGGTGCTTTTTGGCTCAATATCCTTTTAACTTTTCTGGGGTATATCCCGGGTATTGTTCACGCAGTCTGGATTATTGCCAAACGTTAGTACTCTGATCAAGCTGTTCTAATCAATACAGCCACATTAGATGTTACGATAATGCCGGGACTTCTCCCGGCATTTTTGTGTTTGTCTATACCAGACAATATTGCGATCATATAAAGTGCTAGCTCTTAGCGACATCTCTAAGGTGAAAAATGAATAAAGTATTAATTTCTGTTCTGGGTAGTGATCAACCTGGCATTATGTCTGTGATTGCAGATGTGATAAATCAGCGTAACGGCAATATAGAAAACTTAAGTCAAACACTCTTAAACTCAGTTTTTGGTGCCCTACTGCTGGTCGATGTGCCACACGATGAAAATTGCGATGATCTTCAATCCGCGTTAGAAGCGAACTGCAAACAGATGGGGTTATTTATCCGTGTTCATCCTTGGAATGAACAAGCTTCAGATTGGTATCAAAATAAACCTGAAGTACAACCCTATATCGTCACGGTGATAGGCCCTGATCGACAAGGTATTGTCGCTGAAGTGGCTGGGCAGCTTTTTAAACACGGTGTCAATATCACCAATATGCAAGCCATTTTCAAAGGGGGTAAAAACCCAATGGACAATTTAATGGTCTTTGAAATTGATGTGCCTAAAGCCACCATCATGAATGATTTACGCGATGCACTGGCAGATATCTCCCAACGTCTCGATCTCGAGGTCAGTGTACAACATCGTAAAATTTTTGATTCTGTCAGCAATATACTTAACTAACTACGCTATATTCCGACTCGTTCATATCAGGACATAAAATGATTAATCCCAAAGATATTATTTCTACCTTGCAAATGGTACGTGAAGAGAACCTGGATTTACGTACTGTGACCGTAGGGATCAGTCTGGCTGATTGTGTCAGTGATGACATTAATACCTTTAAACGCAAAATCTACGACAAAATTACCCGCATTGCAGGCAATCTTGTTAGCACCTGCAATCGCATTGAAAGACGCTACGGCATTGAAGTAGCTAATAAACGTATATCGATTAGCCCTATTGGCGTTGTCGCTGCCCCATTTAATTCTGATCAAATGGTGGAAATCGCACTCACGCTAGATAAAGCTGCCGCAGAATTAGGTATCGACTTTATTGGTGGCTTCACTGCACTGGTGGAAAAAGGCATGACCCATGGTGACAGAGCACTCATTAATGCCATCCCGCAAGCTTTGACTGAAAGTCAACGCGTCTGCTCATCTGTTAATGTGGCGAGTACACGTGCTGGTATTAATATGGATGCCATCAAAGATATGGGTGTCATCATCAAACAAGCAGCAGAAATGACAGCCAAAGATGATGGCTTAGCAGCGGCTAAACTCGTCGTTTTTGCTAATATCCCGCAAGACGTACCATTTATGGCTGGCGCTTATCTCGGTGTGGGAGAAGCCGATGCAGTGGTTAGTGTCGGCGTCAGCGGTCCTGGTGTTGTCAAAGCGGCCCTGGAACGTGCCCTTGAAGAAGAAGATGGTATGGACCTGAGCCGTGCAGCAGATGTTATCAAACAAACCGCAGCTCGCCTCACACGTGCTGGCGAGTTAGTTGGTCGTGAAGTTGCTCAATTATTGGCATTACCATTTGGTATCGTTGATCTTTCACTCGCCCCTACTCCCAATAAAAATGATAGTGTCGGTGAAATTTTTGAAGCTATTGGGCTTCCAGCAATTGGAGCGCCAGGCAGTACCGCCTTTTTATCTATGCTCAATGATGCGGTTAAAAAAGGTGGCGCATTTGCCAGCTCTCATGTCGGTGGATTGAGCGGTGCCTTTATTCCAGTTTGTGAAGATTTAACTATCGCTGATTCAGCAGTAAATGGCACCTTGTCATTGGAAAAACTGGAAGCTATGACCGCCGTCTGTTCTGTTGGCTTAGATATGGTGGCCATTCCCGGAGATACCTCTGCAGAAATGATCTCAGCCATTATTGCCGATGAAATGGCGATTGGTGTGATTAACAAAAAAACCACTGCTGCACGCTTGATTCCAGCTCCCGGTAAAAAAGCAGGTGATCATGTTGTTTATGGTGGTTTATTGGGTGAAGGTCCAGTCATGGCTGTGAACATGGGTAGCCATGAAAATCATTTTGTTCGTCTGGGTGGACGAATTCCCTCACCAATACAAAGTTTAGTTAACTAAACTTGAGACATAAAAAAAGGGCTGATATATCAGCCCTTTTTATTTCTATAGAAATAATCGCTTATTTCTTATCAGCTTCACGCTCTTTCACTTCCTTAATAACTTCATCCGACACGTTACGTGGGCATGGGCTATATTGCAGGAATTCCATTGAGAACTGACCACGACCTGAAGTCATAGTACGTAGTGAACCAATGTAGCCGAACATTTCACTCAGTGGTACATCTGCTTTAATACGTACACCAGTTGCACCAGCGTCTTGTGACTTGATCATGCCACGACGACGGTTTAAGTCACCAATAACATCACCCACGTTATCTTCAGGTGTGAACACGTCAACTTTCATGATTGGCTCAAGTAACTGAGGACCTGCTTTAGGAATAGATTGACGATAACCACCCATTGCCGCTAACTCAAATGCGATAGCAGATGAGTCAACTGCGTGGAATGCACCATCAAATAAATTCACTTTAACGTCAAGTAATGGGAAGCCAGCTAACACGCCTTTATCCATCATTTTCTTGAAGCCACCTTCAACAGCGGGCCAGAATTCACGAGGAACAGTACCACCAGTAACCGTTGATTCAAATGTGAAACCACTACCTGGTTCACCTGGCTCGATGATGTAGTCGATACGACCGAACTGACCAGAACCACCAGATTGTTTTTTGTGCGTATAGCTATCTTCAACACGTTGTGTGATTGTTTCACGGTACGCAACTTGAGGTTCACCAACAACAACATCAACGTTGTGAGTACGCTTCAGGATATCTACTTTGATATCTAAGTGCAGCTCACCCATACCTTTCATGATAGTTTCGCCACTATCTTGGTCTGTTTCAACGCGGAAAGAGGGATCTTCTTTAATCATTTTACCCAGAGCAATACCTAATTTCTCTGCTGCACCTTTATCTTTAGGCGCGATAGCAATAGAGATAACAGGATCAGGGAAAACCATTGGTTCAAGTGTTGCTGGATTTTTAGGATCACATAATGTGTGTCCAGTTTGAACATCTTTCATACCAACAATAGCAATGATATCACCCGCATGGGCATAATCTAATTCGTTACGATCATCGGCATGCATTTCCACCATACGACCAACACGTTCAGTTTTCCCTGTGAAAGTATTCAAGACAGTGTCGCCTTTACGCAGTTCACCTGAATAAACACGAACAAAGGTTAACGCACCAAAACGGTCATCCATAATTTTGAATGCTAATGCACGTAATGGACCCTTGATATCAACAGTGGCCACCTCACCTGTTTCATTACCTTCTAAATCCACTTCTGGTTGAGGATCAACTTGTGTTGGATCAGGAAGATAATCAACAACCGCGTCCAGAATTAACTGAAGACCTTTGTTTTTGAATGAACTACCGCAATATGTAGGGAAGAAGGCTAATTCTAATGTACCTTTACGAATACATTTTTTCAGGTCATCAACTGAAGGTTCTTCACCTTCTAGATATTTTTCCATTAAGTCGTCGTCTTGCTCTACAGCCGTCTCAACGAGTTTTTCACGCCATTCTTCGATCTGATCAGCCATCTCTGCAGGTGGCTCTTCAATGCTATAGTTTTCAGGATCTTTTTCGTCAGGCCAGTACCATGCTTTACGTGTCAGCAGATCAACCACACCCTTGAACTCGTCTTCGATACCGATTGGCAGAACCATAACTAGCGGTGTAGCTGCAAGCACGTCTTCAACTTGCTTAACAACACGGTAGAAATCCGCACCCATACGGTCAAGTTTGTTGACGTAAATCAGACGTGATACTTCTGATTCGTTGGCATAACGCCAGTTAGTTTCTGATTGAGGCTCAACACCACCACTACCACAGAAAACACCGATACCACCGTCAAGTACTTTCAGTGAACGATATACTTCGATAGTGAAGTCAACGTGTCCTGGAGTATCGATAACGTTCAGGCGATGACCATTCCAAAAACAAGTCGTCGCAGCAGACTGGATGGTAATACCACGTTCGGCTTCTTGGTCCATGAAGTCCATGGTTGATTCTCCTTCGTGTGTTTCACCCGATTTGTGAATTTTACCGGTCAGTTTCAGGATACGTTCGGTTGTCGTGGTTTTACCTGCGTCAACGTGTGCGAAGATACCTATATTTCTGTACTTGGATAAATCAGAAGCCATAATCCTGTCTCTATTATTTGAATGAACAATTCGTGCATTTACACGGAGTTAAACCCGCCAATTCTAAACTAGAATGTTTATAGATGCACACATTTATAAGTAAAAAAGCGACAAAGTGCTATATGTCGCCATTCGATAAATTTACGCGCTGTTAATGTCAGCATGATGTTAGAGCATTTGCGGGGTTTCAAGTGCTATTTGAATTTATATTGCATAGGCAACCATTGGTAACGATATATAACCCCTGGCACTGACAACACCAGAAATAAACTCAAGACTGTCACAAAAAATTCCCAGCCTTGTGTATACACATCACCAGAGAAGCGAATTTCAAACGCGATACCGATACCTAGACTGATGAAAAAATACACCATTAACTCAAACAGTCTTACCCAGTTCGATTTACGTTCCAGTGCATAAACAAAAAACACACGATCACCAATCCATGGTAAGTTAGCCAACACAAGAAACAGCCCTAACATAAGCCAGATAGACATCTTATTCCTCAAGAAAAAACCGTCGAACAAATCGACATTAACACGCCAGGGAATATCCCCAATGCCAGCACCAATAGTGTGTTGACACTCAACACAAATGCCGCTGAACCAGAGTAACTAAATGCATGCACCTCATCTGTTTTATCGAAATACATCACTTTGATTACCCGTAAATAATAAAAAGCACCAATGACTGACATCATCACGGCAACTAAAGCTACGGCCAGCATATCAGCATCAACGACGGCTTTTATCACACCTAATTTGGCGTAAAAGCCAGCCAATGGTGGGATACCCGCCATTGAAAACATCAAAATCATCATTAACAGGGCTAACCATGGATGCTGAGAACTCAGCCCTTTATAGTCATCAATATTATCTGCCTCAAACCCATAACGACTCATCAGTAAAACCACACCAAAAGTCGCTAAGGTCATCAATGCATAAATTAACGTATAAAAAAGTGATGCCGCATACCCAGCTTCAGTCCCAGACAACACACCCATCAATAAAAAACCGACATGAGATATCGTTGAATAAGCCAGCATACGCTTAATATTGATTTGTGCGATAGCGACAAGGTTACCGATTATCATTGATAAAACAGCCATCAACATCAGCATCGGTTGCCAATAGGTTTGTAAGTCTATCAGTCCATCCACTAATAATCGAATCAACAAAGCAAAGGCGGCCACTTTAGGGGCGGCAGCAATGAAAAGTGTCATGGCGGTAGGCGCCCCATGATAGACGTCCGGTAGCCACATATGAAATGGTACAGCACCAAATTTGAAGCCAATGCCAATAATTACGAAAACAAGTGCAAAACTCAGAATCGTATCACTACTAGATGAAGCATAGATGGCTGTTGCCACCTCCTGCAACATCAAGCTACCCGTGATGCCATAAATAATTGACATGCCATACAAAAGCATCCCTGAAGCGATCGCACCCAAAATGAAATATTTCATTGCAGCCTCAGTTGCCATCACAGAGTCCCGATGCATGGCGACCATCGCGTAGAGACAGAGAGAGAGTAACTCTAGTCCTAGATATAAGGTCAGAAAATGATTCGCTGACACCAAAATCAACATACCCAAAGTGGCAAATAAAGCGAGAACGTAAAACTCACCCTGGAGTAATTGGCGTACCCGTAAATATTCAACGGAATATAATAAAACGCACATATTAATCAGACAGATAGCAACTTTTAATATATCGCTGAGACCATCTTTAACATAGGTCTCAGAAAAAGTTGTGCCTGACTCTCCCCATGACAGCAGGACTGTCAGCAGGACAAGGAATAAACTGAGTTGGCTGAGACCATAAGTCCAGTTAATTTTTTTATTACCGGTAAAAGCCACAAACAACAAGACAACACAGGCCATTGCCAGCATGACCATTTCCGGCAATGCAAACAACATATTTGGCACTTGATAGTTCATTATCCGCTGTCCTTTTTATAGCTTGGATTGAGCCACTTGCGTTAATAAATTCTCAACAGAAGCGTGCATGACGTCTAGTAAGGGATCAGGCCATAGACCCAGTAGTAATATAATGACAGCCAAACTGGCTAACAGCATAAATTCACGCGTATTAATATCTTCTAGCTGAGCCACCTGTTGATTCATGACCTCACCAAAAAATACGCGCTTAACCATCCATAAAGTGTAAGCCGCTCCCAGAATCAAGGTCGTTGCCGCCAAAAATGCAAACCAGAAATTTGCCTGAAAAGCGGCTAAAATCACCATAAACTCACCCACAAAACCCGATGTGCCTGGTAAACCAGCATTCGCCATCGCAAAAAACACGGCAAATGCAGTAAACGTCGGCATGGTATTAATCACCCCGCCATAAGCACTAATTTCGCGAGTATGCATACGGTCATACAACACGCCAACGGACAGAAACATGGCCGCTGAAATAAAGCCATGTGAAATCATCTGCACCATCGCGCCTTCGACAGCTAAGACGGCTCCACTCCCGGTGGATGAATTAAAAAATATTCTAAAAACAATAAACAAGCCCAAGGTCACAAACCCCATATGAGCAATACTTGAATAAGCAATGAGCTTTTTTAAATCTGACTGTACAAGAGCAACAAAACCGATATACACCACAGCAATCAAAGACAAACTGATTAATAACCAATCCAAGGCCATGCTGGCATCTGGTGCGATAGGTAAGGCAAAACGAATAAAACCATAGCCACCAATTTTTAACGTGATGGCCGCCAGAATAACGGACCCCCCCGTCGGTGCTTCCACATGCGCATCAGGTAGCCAGGTATGCACTGGCCACATCGGCACTTTGACCGCGAACGCGATCAGAAAAGCAAAAAATAGCCACGTTTGCTCTGTCATAGACAACGCGACCGAATGATAATCAAGTAATGAAAAGCTGCCAGCAACATGATGCAGGTACAGCAACGCGATTAATAAAAAGACTGAGCCAAAGAAGGTATATAAAAAGAATTTGATTGTGGCATAAACTCGATTCGGTCCACCCCAGATGCCAATAATCAAAAATAACGGAATCAGCATCGCTTCAAAAAACACATAAAATAAAATGGCATCAAGCGCTGCAAAAACCGCCAGCATCAAGCCTTCCATAATCAAGAAAGCGGCAAGATACTGATTCAAGCGGTAGTCGATAACGCGCCAACCGGCGATAACGACTAATATCGTTGATATCGTGGTCAATATGATCAAGGGCAGAGAAAAACCATCAATACCCAGATGATAATTGATATTGAATGACTCAACCCAAGGATATAGCTCAACGAATTGCATGTTTGCAGAGGCGTTATCAAAGCCTAGATAAAGCCCAAGTGATAAGACAAATGTGAGGCTACTAGCTGCTAAAGCTAGCCACTTACTCATACAGGGACGTTCATTCAGGAATAAGCTAATCATCCCTGCCAGAATAGGTATCCAGATAATGAGACTGAGTAAAGGAAGTTGAGCTAACATGAATGCCTAGTCCGTCCTTGTCACACTACAAAAAAAGTGAGAAGTAGTCCCACCCCGATGATCATTGCAAATGCATAATGATACAAATAGCCAGTCTGTAACTGTTTGGCTAATCTTGAGCACCAAGCTACCGTCTTCGCTGTACCATTCACCAACGTACCATCTATCAACAAGCGATCACCAATTCGCCATAAAAGTTGCCCCAAATGTCGGGAGCCCCCTGCGATGACTGTTTGATTAAAGTCATCAAAGCCATATTTATTGATGAGAATACGATAAATAAACTGTCCCTTTTCTTGTATCACAGCAGGTAACTCAGGACGACGCAGATACAAAAACCAGGCGATGACTATACCAGCCATGGCTAGCCAGAATGGCAGCGCAGTCAGGCCATGAATGATAAAACTGACAATGCCATGGAAGTCCTTTGCTTGTTCAGCCAGCACATCATGGGCAGAAGACACGTAGATGGCCTCAGCAAAAAACTCACCGTAAACCATACTGCCTATCCAATAACCGGCAATCACAGAAGGAATCGCTAACAGAATCAGCGGTAATGTCACGACCCAAGGTGATTCTTTAGGCTGATGCCCATGGTCAGTGTTAAATCGGGGTGCGCCATGAAACACCATAAAAAACAGTCGGAAACTATACAGAGCCGTGATCAATACTCCCGACAACACGGCAAAGTAGGCAAAGCCATGTCCGGTTAATTCGGAAGCGTGCACCGCTTCAATAATGGCATCTTTAGAGAAAAATCCAGCCAGACCAGGAAAGCCAATCAAAGCCAACGAACCAATCAGACTTGTCCAGTAAGTGATAGGCATATACTTTTTCAGCCCACCCATTTTTCGCATATCCTGCTCATGGTGCATGGCAATAATGACTGAACCCGCCGCTAAAAAGAGTAAAGCTTTGAAAAAGGCATGAGTCAACAAATGAAACACACCTGCCGCATAAGCAGAAACACCAAGCGCTACAGTCATGTAACCCAGCTGCGATAATGTCGAATAAGCAATGACACGCTTGATATCATTTTGAACCAAGCCGAGCAGTCCCATAAATAAGGCTGTAATGGCACCGATAATCAACACAAATGACAATGCTGTTTCAGAAAGCTCGAATAACGGTGACATACGCGCCACCATAAAAATGCCTGCGGTAACCATAGTGGCGGCATGAATCAGGGCTGAAATAGGCGTCGGCCCTTCCATCGAGTCAGGCAACCAGACATGTAAAGGCACCTGTGCTGATTTGCCCATGGCGCCGATAAATAACAAGATGCAGGTCAGCGTCATGACAGACCAAGCCGTATCTGGAAAAATGCTGATTGTTTGCTCTGCCATTTGTGGTGCTTGTTGAAACACAGCCAGATAATCCAGACTACCCGCATACATCAACACGGCAGAAATGCCCAATAAAAAGCCGAAGTCCCCGACTCTATTCACTAAGAAAGCTTTGAGGTTTGCATAAATCGCCGTCGGCTTTTTATACCAAAAACCAATCAGTAGGTAAGAGACTAGCCCCACCGCTTCCCAGCCAAAGAATAACTGCATGAAGTTATTTGCCATCACCAACATCAACATGGCAAACGTGAATAAAGAAATATAACTGAAGAAACGACTGTAGCCATCATCATCGTGCATGTAGCCAATGGTGTAGATATGCACCATGAATGACACAAAGGTCACCACCGTCATCATCACTGCACTCAGTGCATCAATCATAAAGCCAACTTGAAGCTGTAATGAGCCGGCTTGCAACCACTGATAGACGGTGTCGTTATATGTCAGCCCATCGACTGTCACCAGTTTTAATACCCAGGCGGATAAGAAAAAAGCCACACCGACTGAAAAGATTGTAATGCGATGCGTCCAGCAACGGCCTAAATGACGACCAAACAAACCTGCTGCAATACTGCCAAATAATGGCGCGATAACAATGGCAAGCAGTAAGCTCTGTGGCATCCCTTACCCCTTTAACCTATCCAGATCAGACACATTAATGGTGCTGAGGTTACGGAATAACACCACCAGAATGGCCAGCCCAATTGCCGCCTCCGCAGCTGCCACTGTCAAGATGAAAAACACAAACACCTGACCAGCGGGGTCGCCGAGAAAGTGTGAGAAAGCAATAAAGTTAAGGTTGACCGCTAGCAGCATTAACTCAATACACATCAATAAAATGATGATATTTTTACGGTTCAGAAAGATACCCGCTAAAGACAAGCTGAACAATATGGCAGCGAGAATAAGATAGTCAGATAAAACAATCATGGTTCAGAGCCACCTCCATCTTGTTTTTTGCTGCGTAGATCAACCATTCTCACCCGGTCTGTCGATTTAACGGCCACCTGTTTGGCTGGGTCCTGCAATTTACGATGGTGCTCACGTAATGTCAGCGTGATAGCAGCAACAATGGCGACGGTCAGGATCACAGAAGCAATTTCAAACGGATACACATAAACGGTATACAACAAACGACCCAGCATTTTTGTATTACTGCCGTCAGTCACTGCTGCGTCACTAATATCAAATTGGGGCGCATTCAGCACGGCAATCATTTCCACCACAATCACAGCAGCCACAATAATCCCTAATGGTAAATACCGTGTAAAACCTTCTTTCAGCGGGGCCAGATCAATATCCAGCATCATCACCACAAATAAAAACAGTACTAACACAGCTCCCACGTAGACCAGCACCAAACTGATAGCAAGAAATTCTGCCTCCAACATTAACCAGATACCGGCACTGGTAAAAAAAGCTAGTACCAAGAATAAAGCAGCACGCACGGGGTTACGCACAGTGATAACCATGGTAGCGGCAAACACTAAAATGGCGGCAAAGAAGTAAAAAATCATTTTTTCCACTAGTTTGTCATCCTAACGATAAGGTTCATCAGCAGCACGGTCTGCAGCAATCTCTGGCTCATATTTATCCCCGATTGCCAGTAATTTATCTTTTGTAATGATTTGTTCACCTCGGTTTTCAAAATGAAACTCAAAATGTCGTGTTTCAACAATCGAGTCGACCGGACAAGACTCCTCACAAAAGCCACAATAAATACACTTAAATAAGTCGATATCGTAGCGAGTAGTACGGCGACTACCATCATCTCTGGGTTCAGTTTCGATAGTAATGGCAAGTGCAGGACAAACCGCTTCACATAACTTACAACCAATACAGCGCTCTTCCCCATTGGGATAGCGCCTTAAGGCATGCAGTCCACGGAATCTTGGTGACTGTGGTGTTTTTTCCTCGGGATATTGCACCGTGACTTTGCCGGCAAACAAATAACGCCCGGTTAGACGAAGTCCCTGAATCAGCTCCCACAATAGAAAGCTTTT
This sequence comes from Methylophaga sp. UBA2513, assembly GCF_002341285.1. Lineage (NCBI taxonomy): Bacteria > Pseudomonadati > Pseudomonadota > Gammaproteobacteria > Thiotrichales > Piscirickettsiaceae > Methylophaga > Methylophaga sp. UBA2513. The sequence goes on from NZ_DDNT01000014.1 coordinate 107,807, forward strand.
AAAAAAATGACGGAGACCTGACATCATCCCCCTCCCGCAGTGATAACTGCACTTTCTGTAAACCAAGGCCCTATATCAAACACCTGGGCCGTCGACACAATAACTAACCAAACCAAGGTGACAGGAATAAATACTTTCCAGCCTAAACGCATGATCTGATCATAACGATACCGAGGAAATGTCGCTCGGAACCATAGGTACATAAACAAAAAGATAGCTGTTTTCCCAAGCAGCCAGACTAATCCAGGCACCCAGGAAAACGCACTTTCCAGCACTGGAATCCCATCAAAGGGTGACAACCAGCCACCCATAAACAGGGTCGCGGCCAGCATAGAGATCAAAATCATATCGGCGTATTCGGCCAGGAAAAAAATGGCAAACGCCATACCGGAATATTCCACATGGAAACCAGCGACAATTTCTGATTCGCCTTCTGCAATATCAAACGGCGCCCGATTTGTTTCCGCTACCCCGGAAATAAAATAGACAATAAATAAAGGAAACAGTGGTATGAAGTACCAGTGCCAGAAACCTCCTTGTTGAGCCAGTACAATTTCGCCAAGGTTCAAGCTACCGGCCGCAATCAGCACACCGACCAAAGCAAACCCCATCGCAATCTCGTATGAGACCACTTGTGCAGCACTACGCAATGCACCTAAAAAAGCATAACGGGAATTAGACGCCCAACCAGCCACCACTACCCCATACACACTCATGGAAGTAATCGCTAGGATATATAACAGTCCGGCATCAATATCTGCCAACACCATGCCATCATCAAAAGGCATCACCGCCCAGGCAGCCAATGCTGGCCCTATTGCCAAAACAGGTGCAACCAGAAACAAATATAAATTGGATTTTGCCGGGAAGATGACTTCTTTCATCAGCAATTTCAGGCCATCAGCTATCGGTTGCAGTAATCCCCAAGGGCCGACTCGGTTAGGACCAATACGCGTTTGTATATAACCAATGACTTTACGTTCAGCGTAAGTCAAATAGGCGACTGATAGCATCAAAGGCACAATAATGAGTAAAATTTTGAATAGATTCGGCAGGATATCCTGTAAAAACATATCAATCATGTGGCTGCCTCACTTTGAGAAACAGCGATCTGTCCAAACAGGCTGACTAGACGGCTAGCGGCCTCTGTCGTTGCTGCAACATAAACGCAACCATCCGCAATATTGTCATCAATCTCTAAGGGCAGGCGAATCACGCTGTCTTGTTGTGTCAGCGTCAATGGCGTTTGATGATTTAAATTGTGTTTTGCGGCTTCTTTTCTATTGATACGTGCAAACTGTATGCGTTGAGTTTCCGGTGTTTTTTGTAACGCTTCACTGTGACGTAATAATGCATCCGTCCGATACATCGGTACCTCAGAAATCATCATCAAGTCTGACTCTAGGTTAAGCGAATCGGGGATATATGGCGGAGCCGGGTCGGTATGTCTCTCAGCTTGTTTCTGACGAACCTCATCCACCACGTCCTGTGACGAAATATAGTCGAAACCGTCGAGATGACTGACATTACCGAGCACACGCAGAATCTTCCAACCAGGGCGACTATCCCCTCTAGGAGCAACCGCACCAGCAAACTGCTGCCATTGTTTATCCAGTCCAACAAACGTGCCAGAAGTTTCAGTAAAACAGGCCATGGGTAAAATCACATCGGCCGTTTGTCTCAGAAACTCACTATCGAAACTATGTAGTGCCACCACAAAACTGGCGCGCTTTAGTGCTTGTTTGGCAATGGCTGGGACAGCAGTATCATGCAATGCGTCTAACCCCATCAGCACGTAAGCTCGGAGACTCTGTTGCCACATTTGCAGACTGTTTTTCGCTTCCTTACCAGGTAAGGTGTTGGCAAAGACATGAGCTTGGCTATTCGCAGATGGCATCACCATACAGCGACTGCCCGACAATTCAGCAATTTTCTGGACTAAAGCACGTATTTTTGCAGCATCGGGGTGATGATTAGCTAAGTCTCCCACGATCAAGGTGGCGGTCGCTGCGTTCGATAACTGCATAGCCACATTTTGTTCAAACGCAGTGGGCGTACGTTCCGGATATAGAGCATGCCATGCATCATCATCGTCATTGGTCATTGACGATAATACTTTGGCAATGCCCGCTAAGGTGGAGAGCATGCCCTTGATATCCACTGCCATTTCAAACTCAACCGGCATCAGCAAGTCTGTCAGAAAGAAATTGATATTACTTATCACGGCACCATTTATCGCCGCTTGTCTTATACGATGAGCAAGAATAGGTTGCTCAGCCCGAACATGACTGCCGATAAGCACAATCGCATCACTGTCCTGGACATCTGCCAATGTCCAGCTCTCCGTTGCGTACTGCTCAGGAGAGTCAGAAAAATCTTGCTGACGAAGGCGATGGTCAATATTTTCAACACCTAAACCGCGTAACCATTTCTGAAACAGAAAGGCTTCTTCCAGCGTCGCTGTCGGTGAAATCATGCCGCCCACTTCTTCGGCGCCATGTTTATTGATAACGGTTTGTAAACCTTTTACCGCTGTTTCCAATGCGGTTTGCCAGTCAACGACCTGCCAGTCACCCTCTACTTTAATCATGGGCTCAGAAAGTCGTTTAGGATGGGCCAAACCTTGATAGGAGAACCTGTCTCTATCCGATAACCAGGCCTCATTAATGGACTCATTATCTCTCGGTACCACACGCATCACATCATTTTGTCTGACATGCAGCTCAATATTAGAACCGATGGCATCATGAGGTGCGATGGAGGGATGGGCTTTCATTTCCCAGGCACGCGCTTTGTAACGGAAAGGTTTAGACGTTAATGCTCCAACAGGACAGAGATCGATAATATTACCCGACAACTCAGAAACCAAGCTGTGCTCAACATAGGTACCAATCTCCATATGTTCGCCACGTCCAGTTGCACCGAGTTCTTTGACGCCGGCAATTTCCTGCCCAAAACGAACACAGCGTGTGCAATGAATACAACGCGTCATGTCCGTGCGAATCAAAGGCCCGATATCTTTGTCTTTGACAACACGTTTACCTTCTGTAAACCGACTGACACCTTCGCCATATCCCATCGACAGATCCTGCAGCTCGCATTCACCGCCCTGATCACAAATCGGACAATCCAGTGGATGATTAATCAATAAAAATTCCATCACACTGCGTTGAGCATTAATCGCGACTTTGGAATGAGTGAATACTTTCATGCCTTCAGTCACAGGCGTCGCACAGGCTGGCAGCGCTTTACGGGACTTATCAACCTCAACAAGACACATCCGACAATTGGCTGCTATCGACAGTTTTTTGTGGTAACAAAAACGTGGAATATCAATACCTGCCTCATCAGCAGCCTGAATAATCATTTTTGTTGAGTCCACTTTCAGTGGAATACCGTCGATTTCGATATTAACCATATCTACTCAGCCTTCACGCTGTGTTATCCATACACCGACCATGATCGATGTGGTATTGAAATTCTTCACGAAAATGTTTGATGAAACTGACGACAGGGGCTGCCGCCGCATCACCCAGAGCACAAATGGTATTGCCATTAATATTTTCAGCCACATCCACCAGCCGATCTAAATCTTCTTGCTTGCCCTGCCCCTCTTCAATGCGCTTCACAACCCGATACAGCCATCCAGTGCCTTCACGACAAGGTGTGCACTGACCGCATGACTCTTCATAATAAAAATAGGCAATACGTTGCAGTGCTTTTACCATACAAGTTGAATCATCCATGACAATGACTGACCCGGCTCCCAGCATGGAACGCCCTTTGGCAATCCCGTCATAACTCATATCGAGTCCCATCATAATCTCAGCTGGTACCACCGGCGTGGATGAGCCACCAGGAATTACGGCTTTTAACTGATGACCGTGCCGAACACCACCCGCCAACTCCAGTAGCTCAGCAAACGGCGTACCTAACGGCACTTCATAGTTACCGGGTTTATTAACATGACCCGTCATACAAAAAATCTTACTGCCACCATTATTTGGCGTGCCTAATTCATGAAACCAGTCCGCACCATGCTGCAATATCACCGGAATCGAGGCTAAACTTTCTGTATTGTTAATCGTTGTCGGCCTGCCATATAAGCCATAGCCAGCTGGAAATGGTGGTTTATAACGTGGCTGCCCTTTTTTACCTTCCAAGGATTCGAGTAAGGCAGTTTCTTCACCACATATATAAGCACCCGCGCCGATATGAGTATGAAGCTGAAAGTGAAAGCCACTGCCGAGAATATCTTTACCTAAATAGCCGGCTTCTCTGGCTTCTTCCAACGCTGCCTCAAAACGCTCTATAGGTTCAAAAAACTCACCGCGGATGTAGTTATATCCAGTCTGGGCTCCAATCGTATAACCGGCGATAATCATGCCTTCTATCAATTGATGCGGGTTAAACCTGAGAATATCGCGATCTTTACACGTACCCGGCTCGCCTTCATCGGAATTACAGACAATATATTTATCACCCGGCAAACGTCTGGGCATAAAGCTCCATTTCAGCCCGGTAGGGAAACCAGCGCCACCGCGACCACGTAGTGCGGAGTTTTTGATCTGCTCAATAATCAACTCAGGCTTGAGTTTATTGCTCAAGATATCTTCAAGTACCTGATAACCACCGACCTGTCGGTAGGCATCCAGTGTCCAGGATGGTGAAAGATGGTTGGTACGAAAACACACTTGATCCAGCTTCATGATTGGACCCCATCAATCAAGGCATCAATCTTTTCTTTGGTCAGGTACTCGTGGTATTGCTTATCCATCAACAGCATAGGCGCACCAACACAAGCGCCAAGACACTCGACCTCTTTGAGTGTAAATAGTCCATCGGCCGTTGTTTCACCTGGCTTAATCGCTAACCGTTGCTGAAGATGTTCGAGTATTTCCTCAGAGCCACACAACATGCACGAGATATTGGTGCACAGACTAATCTTATGTTTACCGACGGGTTCCAGTTCAAACATGCTGTAAAAAGTCGCCACTTCATAAACACTGATATTCGACATGGATAAATATTCTGCCAAGGCATCCATAATGGCTCTGGAAAGCCAGCCACCATTAGCCTCCTGCAGGATATGTAAGCATGGAATGACTGCAGATTGAGCACGACCTATCGGGTATTTAGCTATCCATTTATCCAGCGCTGCACGAAGTTGCTCAGTGAATAAAGTCTGTTTAGGTCCGGTCAATACCATCTCAGTCATCGGTCAATCTCACCAAACACAATATCCATCGTACCGATAATGGCAACGACATCTGCCAGCATATGGCCTTTTGCCATTTCATCCATCGCTGCCAGATGTGGAAACCCCGGAGCTCTGATTTTCACGCGATAAGGCTTATTAGCCCCATCCGAAATCATATAAATACCAAACTCGCCTTTGGGATGTTCAATCGCACTGTAAACTTCACCTTCCGGCACACAATAACCTTCGGTAAATAGTTTGAAGTGATGAATTAAGGCTTCCATATCATTTTTCATCGTGCTGCGTTTAGGCGGAGCAACTTTGGTGTCATCAACAATCACTGGCCCCGGGTTCGCTCTGAGCCAATCAACGCATTGCTTAATAATACGATTAGATTCACGCATCTCAGCGACACGGACTAAATAGCGATCGTAACAGTCGCCCTCCTTACCTATCGGAATATCAAAGTCCAATTGGTCATAGACTTCATAAGGCTGTTTACGACGTAAATCCCACTCAATCCCCGAACCTCTTAACATCGGTCCTGAAAAACCGAGTTGCAAAGCACGCTCAGGACTGACCACACCAATGCCTACAGTGCGTTGTTTCCAGATACGATTATCAGTTAATAATGTCTCATACTCATCGACACAGTGCGGAAAACGTTGGGTAAAGTCTTCAATAAAATCGAGCAGACTGCCTTCTCGGTTTTGATTCTTTTTCTTTATTTCTTTGTCGTTGTGCCATTTGGAAGCCTGATATTGAGGCATTTTGTCGGGTAAATCGCGATATACGCCGCCTGGTCGATAATAGGTAGCATGCATTCTTGCGCCCGATACAGCCTCGTAACAATCCATTAAGTCTTCACGCTCACGGAAGCAGTAAAGAAACACAGTCATCGCACCAATATCCAGACCATGCGCCCCCAACCACATCAGATGGTTTAATACCCGGGTAATCTCATCAAACATGACCCGAATGTATTGGGCTCTTATGGGTACATCAATGCCAATCAGTTTTTCGATGGCCATCACATAGGCATGTTCGTTACACATCATCGACACATAATCGAGACGGTCCATATACCCAATGCTCTGATTGAATGGTTTCGATTCCGCCAGTTTTTCTGTACCCCGATGCAGCAGCCCAATATGCGGGTCGGCTCTGACTATCACCTCTCCATCCATTTCCAGAATAAGACGAAGGACACCATGGGCAGCCGGATGTTGAGGACCAAAGTTGAGTGTGAAATTTTTTATCTCAGCCATTATTTCTCATCCTTGAGATAACGGTTATCATCACGAATCACCCTGGGTACTAAGGTTCTGGGTTCGATACTGACCGGTTCATATACGACACGTTTTTTGTTTTCATCGTAACGCATCTCAACATTACCAATAAGCGGGAAATCTTTACGAAACGGATGACCGACAAAACCATAGTCTGTCAAAATGCGTCGTAAGTCAGGATGTCCATCAAAGAGAATGCCGAACATATCAAAGGCTTCACGCTCATACCAATCAGCACCAGTCCATACCTTTGTCACGCTGTCTATAATGGGTTGCTCGGCTGCCAATCTGACTTTTAATCGTAAGCGTTGATTATGTGTAATGGATTGCAACTGATAGACCACGGCAAAACGATACCCGTCTGTCACGGGTTCTGCATGTCCCAGGCCATCGACAGCCCGACTGAAACCAAATTCTGTCGATTGTTTAGTTTCCCAACTACTCCCGCCATACTCTGAGTAATCTACACCGGCCAAGTCCATCAACTGTTCAAATTGATAGTCATCTCGTAAGGTCGTACAAACCTCAATAATGTGTTCAGCCCCCACATGCAAAGTAATTTCATCTCGAACCAGCTCACAATCGAGTAACGCATCTGAAAAATTCTGTTCTAGTTTGGCTTTTAAGGTTTGCATCATAAAAACAGGTCGCTATGAGGTTTGTCTGGCTATGGTGTTAGTACGATGAATTTTTTTCTGCAGCTGTAATATGCCATACAGTAAAGCTTCAGCCGTTGGTGGACAGCCTGGCACATAGATATCGACGGGGACAATCCGATCGCAGCCACGAACAACGGAATAAGAATAATGATAATAACCACCGCCGTTGGCACAGGAGCCCATTGAAATAACCCAGCGTGGTTCAGACATCTGGTCATAGACTTTACGCAAGGCAGGTGCCATTTTGTTGACCAGCGTGCCAGCCACAATCATCACATCCGATTGTCGCGGACTGCCTCTGAATACAATGCCAAATCTATCCAAATCGTAACGTGCCGCCCCGGCATGCATCATTTCTACTGCACAACAGGCCAGACCAAATGTCATTGGCCATAAAGATCCGGTTCTTGCCCAGTTAATGAGTTTGTCAGCCGATGTGGTGACAACGCCTTTTTCGAGAACACCTTCTATTCCCACTCCAGCGCTCCTTTTTTCCATTCATATACAAACCCAACTACCAAAATGCCTAAAAATAGGAACATGGCCAAGAGACCAAACACACCGATCTCATCTAAAACAATGGCCCATGGAAAAAGGAATGCAATTTCTAAATCGAAAATGATGAAAAGAATAGCAACAAGATAATAACGAACATCAAACTTCATGTGGGCATCTTCAAAAGGCTCGAATCCACATTCATAGGCTGATCGTTTTTCACTGTCAGGATGCCGAGGCCCCAATACAAAGCCGGCCAGCAATGGCAGAACACCAAAACCGATGCCGATGATGATAAACAACAAAATCGGGAGATAATTCTCCAGCATGCTGTGCTTCCTTCGGATGTCTCGACAATTCAGCATGAGGGACTCGCGTCTCTGCTCATGCCCCTGACTACATTCTTAAATATTTGATGTAATCATCATCCTCGATACTACACACTAAAAACGTCAATGAGAAGTCACAATATGCGTTAAATCATGATTTTGAGAACGGCTTTAATACTGGACAGGATAGGAATGTTTGTGCTCGAATAGCCGCTGCTTTAAATTTGGTTGATTATGCCAACAAAATGGCATTGACACTTTCATAATAAAAAAATAGAAAGGTGCATCATTTCAGGTGAGTAAGAGTAAGTGGTTAAGTAAACCTGTTGTGGTTGCCATCGTTATTTTATTAGTCGCAGTGATAACAGCCACTGTGGCTGCGTCTCATCTGTTTTCCTTGATTCAGGAAGACGTGACTACACGCCTCAATACCGCACTGACCACATCCATCAATCGCGTTAAACAGTCCTACACCAATCATCAACGTAACAGCCTCTACTGGGCAGAAAACACCGTTATTCAGCAGATTGCTTTATTAGCGAATAAGCAGGATAACAAAGTGATGCAACAAGATTTATATCGACTTGTTGATGGCAACATCAAAGCGATATTGAGTAATGAAGGTTACCTTGACTACAAGCTGTTCACAACGCATGGCGACATGATTTTATCGGGAGTGAGTGGCTTTGCAAACGAAGGACATCAAGTCCGACTTCCTCTCAACATCCGTACGGATTTACCGACAAACACAGTCTACACGTCCCCCCCTTTTATGCCTTCAAGCTCATGGCAGGAAACACTTGGGCAGAATTACCCCACGCCAACTATGCTTTTTATTGCTCCCGTTCATGATTGGGCTGGAAAAACAGTTGCTTTTTTTGCTTTCGAAATCGATCCCGACAAGATTTTCAACCCTGCTTTTCATGAAAACCAAGTGGGGCAAACAGGCCAAGCCTACGCAATAGATGAACATGGGCGAATGCTCACTCAAAGTAAGTTTACTAAGCAGCTTATCCAAGCTGGATTAATTGATGCCGCTCATCCATTAAGCGAATTGGCACTGGAAGTGCGAGATCCCGGCGTCAATCTCTTAAGCTCTGAGAAAAAACAAGTTGCTGCCAATGCTCCACTCACACTGATGGCGAAATCATTGACCCAACACCAGACGGGTGTAAGTCTGAAAGGATATCGTGATTATCGCGGTATCAAAGTCATCGGTAGCTGGCGCTGGGATGACCATCTGAATATGGGAATCGTGACGGAAACAGAAGTCGCCGAAGTTTATAAACTCTATCGTTCCTTATTATTCAGTGTGGTTATCAGCATCGTATTTGTGATTTTCATGACGGCATTTGGTACCTATTTCTACCGCCGCTCGACGCAACAACGCATTGCCTCACTACAACAACGTGATGCCATCATAAAACAGACTGATGATGGCTTTGTCACTATTGATGATGTTGGAAAAATCACCATGGTGAACCCCGCTGTCTGTCTGTTATTTGGTTATCAGGAAGCGGAACTTATCGGTCAACCAGTTTCTATTCTGATAGATAAAAATGAACGACATAAACATGATAGTTATCTTAAGCATGCCAACATTCATGAGCCTAAAATCATACACAGAACGCGTTCTTTATCTGCCACCAGAAAAGACGGCACCGAATTTCCCATTGAACTTAACATCAGTCCGATGCAATTTGGCCATCGGAAATTCTATATTGGTGTAATTCGGGATATTTCAGAACGTCACCAATATCAGCAAGAGTTAATCAAGGCCATGCAACAGGCCAAGCACGCTAATGAAGCAAAAAGTGAATTTCTAGCAAAAATGAGTCATGAACTTCGCACACCACTCAATGCCATCATTGGTTTCTCGCAGCTCTTACAGCTAGATAATCTAAATGAAGATCAACGTGAATCGGTCAGCATGATCGAGAATTCAGGAAATCATCTACTCTCACTGATTAATGACATACTGGACTTATCACGTATTGAAAGCGGCCATATGTCAGTCTCAGTGGAAGATGTGCAATTAAAACCGCTTATTGATGACCTTATTCCCTTTATTCAAACTCAAATTCAGTCTTTAAATCTGCATATTGAAGAGTCATATCCAGCCAATATTTCATCTTTATTTGTGAAAGCCGATCACATTAAACTCAAACAGGTGTTACTCAATCTTTTATCTAACGCGGCCAAATACAACAAACCGAATGGCAAAATTAAGATTATTATAAGCAGTACTTATAAATCCTCTCTTCGTATTGCTATCCAGGATACCGGCTACGGCATTGATGAAAAATTACAACGTCGCCTGTTTGAACCTTTCGATCGTCTTGATAAAGATAACTCAGGTATACAGGGCACAGGTATCGGTTTAGTCATCAGCCGAGAGCTGATTAAACTTATGAACGGACGCTTTGGCTTTGAAAGTGAGCAAGACAAAGGCGCCACATTTTGGATTGAACTGCAACGTTCCAAGGTGACAAACGGCTCTCTATTATCATCTGAACATCACGAACCAGAACAAATGGAGGATGACTCCAAGGAGCACGTCAAAATCTTATGTATTGAAGATAACCCAACTAATCTCAATTTGATTAAAAGAGTCTTTAGACAATATATTCAGTTTGACCTTATCGCTGCTAGCGATGCTGAAACAGGCTTGGAATTAGCCAGACAATATGAACCAGCAGTCATTCTGATGGATATTAACTTACCGGGGATGAACGGTTTTGAGGCATTAGAAGCCCTCAAACGTTCGGCGATCACCCGTGACATCAAAACGATTGCACTGAGCGCGAATGCCATGCCTCATGATATTGATAAAGGGTTGAAGGCGGGTTTCGATTATTATCTGACTAAGCCAGTCAACTTTGAATTATTAATTGAGACCATTAACCGGGCATTGGAGAGACCTCTCTGACCCAGGAACCGTCAACTTCTAGATAGACAGACTTTTGTTAAACAGACTCAGACCAGTCACTCATCGCTTTCAGAGCAAGCTGATTCAGCTCTATGGCTCGTTCTTCACGACTAGCTTCAGTGTAACAACGTAATTCAGGTGCATTACCTGAAGGCCTGACATGAATGATTTCATCATCTGCAAAAGATAGTCTGACACCATCAGTGGTATCCACTGCTTTGATCTCGCCCATAAAAGGAAACAACTGTTGTACCTGCATGCTATTAATCTGCTTATCCACGATTAACGTATCCATCAATAAACGGCTTTTTTCCAATGCGAAGTTTTTCAGGCGATCGCTGCTGGTATAAATCGCAGGCATCGATGCATTCAGTTCAGAGACTGTCTGTTGCCTTTGTTTTGCCAGTAATAAGACACTTAAAATCACAATGATGGCATCACGTGTTGGTAGTGGACTTAGAGTTTTTCCTGATAGCTCAATGGCTGATTGCTGCAGAAATCCACCATTCGCTTCATATCCCACCACACCTTTTTCAGGCGAGTTTGTAGCCGCTGTTTGCATGGCTGCTATCACATAGGGTGAGCCGATTCGTGTTCGCAACACCTGTTCAAAAAAGTCGGCGTTCACGCAAGAGTTACTACTGACAGGCGTAACCACGATATCCGCCCTCAGGTAGAGCGCGGTTAATAAGCCGACAATATCACCTCTGAGCCAGCGTCCATGTTCATCACTGATCAAAGGTCGATCACTATCCCCGTCTGTTGACACAATCGCATCCAAAGCCTGTTCGCTTGCCCACTGTTGAGCAAGTTCGACATCTTCAGGCCGAATGGCTTCAGTATCTACTGATACAAACTGCTCACTCCTGCCTAGACTAATTGTGTTAGCCCCAAGTGCAGACAAGATTTGTTGCAGCACATCTCGACCCACAGCAGAATGCTGATATACACCCACCGTCATGCCTGCCAAACAATTATCAGGTAAAAACTGAGTAAAGCGCTCTATGTAGTGTTTTTGAGCAGAGAAAGATGGCTCAGTTAACACAGCATCTTGTTTGATAAATGCACCATGGTCATCAAACAGCTCATCCGGAATATCAACCCATTGTTGTTTGATGGCTTGCTCATCAGCCTGAAGTATTTCACCTATTGGCAAATTAAACTTCATTCCATTTCGATCATCAGGAATGTGGCTTCCGGTAACCATAATGGTCGCCATATGATGTTGAATTCCGTACAAGGCGACTGCTGGGGAAGGAATAAAACCCAGATTAATTGGATGAAGACCATAATGCTGGCAAGCTTTGGCCACTGCCTTCATAATTCGTGGACTGCTGGACCTCAAGTCACCACCGATACCAACTTGATCCCCTTTCTGTATCTGCTTCTCGTGAATCAAATGCTGCAAAAATGCTGAGGTATAGGCAAAACACACAAAATCTGTCATGTCTTTGACAAGACCACGGGTACCACTTGTACCGAATTTGACGCCAGAATCTGACATCAACTGTTCAATATGAATGTTCATTTGGATAGCTTAGTGTCGATGGTAATTATCCTGGAAGCGAACAATATCGTCTTCACCAAGATAGCCACCGGATTGAATTTCGATAATTTCTAGAGGTACTCTGCCAGGATTATGCAATCGATGTTTTTGCCCAACAGGAATAAAGGTAGATTCATTTTCTGACAGTAAAAAGACTTCATCTTCTCTGGTCACCTCTGCTGTACCTTGAACTACTACCCAATGCTCAGCTCGATGATGATGCATTTGCAATGAAAGAGATGCCCCTGGTTTTACTCGGATACGTTTGACCTGAAAACGTTCGCCAAGATCGATGGAATCATAATAACCCCATGGTCGATAACAAAGCCGATGATTTTCGGCTTCAGAACGTGATTGTTTTTTAAGCTTGGCGACAATGTCTTTAATGTCTTGTGCTTGGTCTTTGCTGGCAACCATGACCGCATCAGCTGTTTCCACAATGACCAGATTTTCAACACCTATTGCCGAGACAAGTCGGTGCTCGCTGTGTATGTAAGCGTTCTTTACATTCTGTATTTCAACATCACCCTTGAGAACATTATTATTTTCATCCTGTTGTGAACACTCCCACAAGGACGACCAGGATCCAACATCATTCCAGCCAGCATCAAGAGGAACAACCACCGCTTTTTGTGTTTTTTCCATCAAAGCGTAGTCGATGGAATCAGATGGACAGGCCTCAAAAGCCTCTTTACTCAAGCGTACAAAATCTAAATCCTGTTCACTGTTGGCAACAGCTAGACGACACTGTTCAATGATATCGGGATGAAACTTGCTCATTTCCTCAATTAATACAGATGCTTTAAACATAAACATACCGCTGTTCCAGTAGTAATCACCTGAGGACAGATACGCTTCAGCCGTAGCAGAGTCAGGTTTTTCGACAAACTGCTGAACAGCAGAAATCGTGGCTTTTTCCTCAGCTTGAATATAGCCATAGCCCGTATGAGCGCAAGTGGGAACGATACCAAATGTGACTAAATTTCCGACCATAGCTTGTTGTTCAGCGAGCTTTATTGCTTGATGAAAAGCGTCAATATCGGCAATCACATGATCAGCTGCCAACACTAAAAGTACGGGGTCTTCTTCACGTGACAATGCCTGAAAAGCGGCACTGACAATTGCCGGTGCCGTATTTCTACCTACGGGTTCCAACAGAATGCTGGGTTTCTCAATATCAATTTCGAGTAATTGTTCCGCCACCATAAATCTGTGGCTTTCGTTACACACCACTATAGGCGGTGAATTATTTAAACCACCTAATCTAAGGATGGTTTGTTGAAACATGGAGTCATCACCAAACAAATTTAAAAATTGTTTGGGTTTATGCTTACGCGAAAGTGGCCACAAGCGCGTACCACTTCCTCCCGACATTACGACAGGTATCATTGAAATTCCCGATTTAACTTATTATCCGTTATCAATTGTTCAGTGAGCTGATGGCTGAATCAATATCCGCTATTAAATCACTTTCATTATTTTGTGATGCTTGTTGTTTAGCCGTGTTCAGATATTGTCTTGCTAGCTCACTATTACCTTGTTTTACATGTAACACACCTAGGTGATAATTAAATACAGCAACATTGGGTTCTAGTGCTACCGCCTGTTCAAGTACTGGCTTAGCTTCATCCAGCTTATTTAATTTCACATTAGCCCAACCATAACTGTCGAGAAAATAAGGTTGTGTTGACGTTTTAAACCGTTGAGTAATTTCCAAAGCGCGGTTTAAATTCTCGGGCGACTCAAACCGATCCGTTAATAAGCTGGCCAGATTATTGGCAGCAATATCGACATTATTATTTTTTGCAAGAATGCCTTCATATAGATCACGTGCCTCAGCATAATTGCCACGTGACTCTTCAATGGAAGCTAGCTGTAAAGAGAATCGAATGTTGTCATCGACATTATCAACGGCTTTTTTCAGTATATTTGCCGCTTCGGATAACTTGTCATTACGTAAATAATAGTCGATTAATAAAGAGTAACCCAGCGTCCATTTTTTCTGTTCGGCAAGCTTTGATTCAAGAATATCGACTGCCTGTTCCGCTTTCTCCACCCTGAAATAATGAATAGCCAGTGTTGCAAATCCATTCATAGAGTTAGGATTTTGTTGATTGAAATTGTTCAGATAAGTTTCTAACTGTTCATTTTCTCCCAACGCTTCCATCGAGGTTGCCAGACCTTGCATCGCACGACTTGAATTTGGCGCTAATTCAAGTGCCGCTTGATACTCAGCTTTTGCCAGCGCATAGTCGCCTTGGCCTTCGTATAATTGTCCAGACAGAAGATAAGAAAGTAAGGTATCGCCTTGCTGATCTTTAAGTAGATCAATGGTTTCAATACCTGCCTGCCAGTCTTTTTTCAGGATTCTGACTTCAGTCAATTGCTGGAGTAAAGTGGTATTTGTAGGATTTTGCTCTAAAGCGGTGACTAAAACCTGTTCAGCTTTGTCATAATTATTTTCGTTAACTAACAACCCTGCCACCGTAAATGCTGCAGTGGCGTTATGTGGATTGGCTGCCAAAGCTTGTCTGAAACTATCTTCTGCGAGCGCATCAGAACCCTGTCTTTGATAGGCTTGAGCCAGCAAGATCATGGCTTCATCTGAATCAGGTGAGTTTCTTAATACTGTTCTCAGGTCAGTCACCGCTTGATCATATTTTTCATCCATCAAGTCCAGTTTTGCTCTGACCAGCAATGCCCCACTTTCTTCTGGCGCGACATCTAAAACAGCTTGAGCCAGCTCACGCGCTTTTTTGAAATCCTGCTGTGATGCGTAATATGACGCAAGCATGACACGAGCCTCATTGCCATTGATACCTTGCGGATCTTCGTTAATGATATCATTGAGCTCTTTGACAGAACCTTCAACATCACCGTTCTTGTCTAACAACGCGGCTTTTGCGAAGCGTAACTCATAATTCTCAGGATCAGCTTCAATCATCTCATCGAGTTTTGATAACGCTTCTTGTGGGTTTTTCTGGTTAATTAAACCTAATAAGAATTGCTGAGCTTCATCATCCTCTGGATGATTTTTCAGGAATGATTGTAAAAGCGTTAAAGCCTGATCATAACTATCTAATTTTGATACCAGCAATTTGGCATAAGACATGACCACTTCACGTTCATTAGGTTTACGAGCCAAAATATCTTCGTAGACATCAGCCATGCCTCTATAATCTTTCATGTCGTTATACAAGCTGAGTTCGATCAAACGAAGCGACATATCTTCGGGATATTTTTCAACTGCCTGTTTTGTTTTTGCCAGTGCTGCAGGAAGCTCACCTTTATCTTTTAAAATCAAAATTTCCAGTGAGAGAATATCCTTATGATCTGGATAATCTTTAGAGACTTCAGCAAGCAGTGTTGATGCTTCCTCAAACTTTTGTTGTTTTGCCAGAATAGACGCTTTCAGAATTCGACCATCAAAACTTTCCGGTTTTATAGATAAGGCTTTATCAGCTCGTGTGGTCGCCTCGTCAAGTTTTCCACCCAGCAGATACAATCGACCCAACTTTATCTGAGCATCAACATGATTGGGATCAAGTTGCTCAACAGTGGTCAAGTTGGCAAACATTTGTTTCCAGCTTTTGTTTTCTTCATCAATTAATGCGAGTCGGTAATATGGTTCGGCCTGTCGAGGGTCAATCTGGATTGCATTCTTGTATTCGACACGTGCTTTTTCTAAATTTCCATTTTTGAAATATTCATTTCCACTTTGAACAAAATCGGAAGAAGTTTCTGCTGAGTTTCCGCATCCGGCAAGACTTAACACAAAAAGTACTAATATAATTTTTTTCATTGTTTCAATTCATCCATTCCTGAAAAACAGCAGTATCTATGTATCTACATCAGCACAATGCTATAGTCATTGTATCCGATTGACAATCACTCAGTTGATTCGGTTGACGCTATTAGCAAGCACTTGAGCTCCTGGTAACGAAGTCTACATCGTGAAAAGAAAAAGTCATAGCTTTGCTGAAGGCCATCAAGACAAGGTGGAACTTAACCTAAGTTTACATTTGTTTGACATATCTTTATTCTGAGCTAATGGGTATTCATACACTAGCGTGAACAATTAACTACGAGCAGGGATAGTCTAATCAAGACATGAAAATACTTATTGTGTGTGAGCATGCGTCTGACAAATTTGGCGGCGAAGCAATGCTACCTCTGAATTATTATAAATTTCTCTCAAAGACTAATCATGAGGTTTACCTAGTTACACACGAACGAGCTAGAGCAAGCTTAGAGTCTAACTTAGAAATCAATAACAAGAATATCTACTATTTACCCGACACAAAATTACATAAATTAATTTTCAAACTTGGAAAATGTCTACCTGCTAGAGTCTATACAAGAACTTTCGGTGCTCTGCTTCATGCACTTACACAAATTTATCAGAGAAAAGAGGTAAAAAGGCTCGTAAAGACAATAGGTATTGATATCGTGCATGAGCCAGCGCCAGTATCTGCGACCCAACCTTCAGCGATGTATAACGTGGGTTGTCCAGTTGTTATTGGACCACTCAATGGCGGCATGACATTTCCGAAATCATTTCAAGATATGTCTGGGCTACTCGAAAAAGTTATATATAAGTTAGCAAAATACGCAGACAATACACTCAACAGATTAATTCCAGGAAAAGTTAAAGCGAATCTAATTCTGGTAGCCAACGAACGCACCAAAAAAGCCTTACCAGCTTGTATTAAAGGACCGGTTGAAATTTTAGTTGAAAACGGCTCATTCGGTATACAGTCCAATCCAAGACATTATGCGAAAAGAAAGCTAACAAAAGTCCTTTATGTTGGAAGACTGGTGGACTGGAAATGTATTGATATTGCTATTGAAGCTGTTAGCAAACTCAAAAATACCGAGTTAACTATAGTTGGCGATGGTCAGGAACGAAATAATTTAGAAAGATTGTGTAGAGAAAAAAACATAGAAAACGTCAGTTTTACTGGCCTTGTTCCACACAACAAAATTAACGAGTTTTATGACGAAGCCGATATATTTGTGTTGCCCAGCATCCGCGAGTGTGGTGGTGCAGTAGTCCTTGAGGCCATGTCCAGAGGACTGCCCGTTATTGCCACCGATTGGGGTGGTCCTGCTGATTACCTTACTCCAGAATCCGGCTTTCTCATTGCTCCAAAATCGAAAGAGTGGATGGTGGAACAGTTTTCAAACACGATACTACGCCTAGCAGATAGTCCCGAACTCAGGGAGAAAATAGGCATGAATGCGGTCGAAAGAATTAGAAAACATTTTTTATGGGATGACAAAATACAAACCATTTTGTCTCACTACAAAAATATCAAAAACAACAAATAATACTTGGTTAACAATAATGCCCTTAACTCAAAATTTATCTAAACACTGGCGACTTATATTATTCGTTTTTATCACTGTTGGTTTACTTGTGGCATTCAATGAAGCTACATCCGTATTGTGGAGTAGGTGGGGCGAGGAAAGGTACAGTCATGCACCATTTGTTTTAGCTTTAGCGACTTACCTTATCTGGATTAAACGTCACGAATTGACTGATACTAATGAAAGTCCATGGCTAGGCGTAATATTTACAATTATCGCCAGTGTATTACTCATTCTTGGTGAGTTAAGCGCATTGGTTACGCTCACTCATTATGGCATAGTCGTTATGATGTTTGGGCTCATGTGGACCATGCTTGGGCTCCAGACGCGACGCATCCTGATTCCATTTGCACACGTTCTACTAGTAATTCCTCTCCCCTACATGCTCGACGTGATGCTCTCAGGTAAGTTTCAATTGATGTCATCGACATTAGGTGTCGAGATGATAAGACTAATGGACATCCCAGTATTCAGAGATGGCAACATTATTGACCTAGGGGTTTACAAGCTTCAAGTCGTCGAAGCCTGTAGCGGGCTGAATTATACCTACCCTCTCATGACTATAGGCTTGATGATGGCTTATATGTTTAGAGCATCGATGTATGCGAGAGTTGCATTGTTCTTATCCACAATACCAATCAGTATTGTCATGAATAGTTTCCGTATTGCATTGGTCGCTCTGCTAGTTAACCATTCAGGTATTGAAGCTGCTGAGGGGTTTATGCACTACTTCGAAGGTTGGGTGATCTTCTTCTCATGCATAGCCATATTGCTGATCGAAGTAAAGCTCTTTAATGTTCTAACAAAAAAACACCGATCACTTAATGAGTCTTTTGATTATCTTGAAAATGATCGTGATTATGGATTAGCCGAACGTAACCCATATATCAACAAAACACCAATATACGTAGCTACAGTTTTAATTCTGATATCTGTCACGTCTACCATTTCCGTTAATCAACGAAATGAGATCATTCCTGATAGAAATTCATTTGTTAACTATCCACTATCTATTAACGGGTGGGATGGGCACACAAGAACTTTCCAAAACGGCGAAGATAAAATACTCAAGCTCGATGATTATTTTCTTGCCACATACCATAAAAATAACACCTATGTAGATGTTTATTACGGCTACACAGCTTCACAAAGAAGTGGATTTGTTCCACACTCACCAAAAGCCTGTATTCCTGGGGGTGGCTGGGAAATATCTAAAGCAAGCATTGAAACCTTTTCTATTAACGAAGAAAAAACTCTTTCTGTCTCGAGAATGCTGATTAGTAAAGGACAAGAAAAAATGCTTGTTTATTACTGGTTTCCTCAGAGAGGTAGAGATTTAGCAAGCGAATTCCCAATGAAATTTGCTCTCTTGTATGATTCTATAATGCTCAACAGAACTGATGGTGCAATCGCTCGGTTTGTTACACCAGTAGGTAAGTCGATAAGCAAATCGGATGAGAGGTTGCAAAACTTTATTGCTATGACTTACCCTGATATTAAAGCTTACATTCCAGATTGACTTAAAGTAGCTTGGAGTAATCACTCATGTGATGTAAATCTATTCCAAACTCCTGCCAAAGATAGCAATCGCTTAATTCTATAATTAGGCTTCAATATAACAAGCTCACAACCACAGCAATTGAGCTTACCTTGAAGCGTAAGCAATCGAGCCATGAATGCACTATCAATATAACTGACACCGCTCACATCTATCTTTAACTGAGCTCGGGTTGCCAGTAATGTGGTATTTATCAATGCGTCCAGTTTTTCAAGGTTAGTTGACTGAAAACAGCCAGTCAGTAACAACGTCTTATTATTAGGTTGCCAGTTAACGGTATTCTCGTGACTGTTACTTTTTTTATATTTCTTATCAACAAAATAATAAGGAAGTTGCTTTGTGAGTAATAACAAAGCCAAGCCCCAACCATCTTTGAGATAACGCTTCCACAAACTTGGCTCTTGTTTAATCCGCCACAACCATTCCAAGCCAAGTTTTCGCCACTTTTCTGGTGCACGTTTGACAGAACCTGCAACAAAGTTAATCACGGCCCCCAGATGGCTAATGACGGGCGCATTCAGATTAGCCATATTATTCATAATCCAAGCCTGACCTTTTTTTGCACCCAAGGCAACAAGCACAAAATCTGCTTCAGAGGCATTGATTTGCTCAATAATGTGATCCTGACTCATCTCTTCAATGCTCACAAAGCCTGGATCATAAAATCCAACACTGACCATACCTTTAGAATAGCTGTTGAGCTGCTCATGAGCTTGTTTGGCAACACCTGGTTCGCCACCGAAGAAAAACACCCGAATCGGTTTTTCTCGATGTGTGTCAGACAAAAATTGAAATAAGTCAGAGCCAGCTACGCGTTCCTTGACGGGTAACCCCATCATCTTGGCCAACCACACTAAAGGCATACCATCTATAACAGACAGATCACTTACAGCAACAGATTGATAAAAAGCGTCATCCCCGTGTGCTGCAATCGTGAAGTTGATATTTGGTGTGGAAAGAAAACAGCGTTTTTTAGATGAAATGGCTTGCTCAATCAGCTTTGCCGATTCAGCAATGCTGACAAAGTCGAAAGGTAGCCCCATCAAAACATGCTGTTTATTACGCTCATGAATAGCAGGAAAGGTGGAATTATTAGTCATTTGTTAGTCTCATCACGAGGTAATCCCCAGATTTCTTGGTGAGACCCCTTGGCAGGTAATTCAAAACAACAATGTGCATAAATCCAGCCAATGAATTCAACTAATACCGTTTTCGCACCAGCACTCGTCTGCCACCAATTGGCTAATCTAAATTCTCTTGGAGATGCGCTGATAATACCGATAGGAATAGCTAAAGCATCAAACGCCTGTTTGTACAAAAAATAAGTCCTGCGGCTATGCACATTTCCTGAAAACACATTAATCCCTTTCACCTTATCTATTGAAGGTGTTGCTTCAATAAACTTTCTCACCATCACTGCACTGAGATAGGTTCTATCTTGAGCAGAGGCAGGTGTTGGAATTACCTTAAGATTGTCCATACTTAGACCTAATAATTTCAGTTGATGGGCAGCTTGTTCAGCATAAGAATCAAACTGATCAGTAAAATTCCTCGCTTCAGGCCCACCCGTGGTGATCACTAAATCATAGTGACCAGATTTATATTCCATATAAGCCTGGCTGAGCGCATCAGACTCAAGCCAGCCCTCCACAACCAGAATATTAGCCTCAACAGGCGCTTGTTTAGCTAAAAAAAACGCAACATTGTTTATAAAGAATATGGCGATGGTCAGCAATAACAAAATAAAAATGATGACCGACCATATGGTGGGAACAAGAATAAAGCGTCGTCTGAAAAACCATCCATGTTTCTGCATCTACAAGTTACCAATTGATTCAGCAAATAATGCCTCTAAACGCTTAGCATTAATATCCTGTGCAAATTCTTGCTGCACTTTCTTCTCAGCATGACTGATGAGCGCTCCCCGTAAAGCTTCGTCCTTTATCAGCTCGAGCATCGCCGCAGCTAATTGCTCACTATTACCTGGCTCAATTAATTTACCTGTTTCCTCATCAATTACAAGCTCTGGGATACCGGAAATTCTAGATGAGATGACAGCCGTTCCCACCATCATCGCTTCCATCAATACAACAGGGATACCATCCATATCGCCCTGTTTATCTTTTTTACAAGGTAAGACAAATAAATCCAACTCTCTGACAAATTTGACGACCAGATCATGAGGCAATGGCCCCAGAAATACGACATTGTCATTCAAATCAAGTTGTGTAACTTGCTGTTTTAACTCTTCTTCCAGTGGACCCGACCCAGCTATTTCGACAGTAAAATCAGAAAATTGAGTCTTTAGGGTAGCGAGAGCAGAAATAAGCGTATCAATCCCTTTTTTCTCTACTAGTCTACCGACAAGACCTATACGTACTGGGCTTGATAGTGCTATTGAAGACTTGAGAGTGAACACGCGACTATCTACGCCACAGCGAATAATTTCTAATTTGTCAGGATTAACTTGATAAGTTTGCTGAATATAGTGACGATTAAAATCAGAGATTGTGGCAAAGAAACTAGACCTTTCGACCTTTTTATCCAACAATAAACCTCGCTCAAATATATCATTGGCATGGGCTGTAACGCTGAAAGATATGCCCGAGAGCATACTGGCATACATAGCAATATCTGTAGGTACATGAGCAAAATGCACATGCAGATGTTGAGTAGAATTCTCTTTTAATTCTTGAGCTAGCTTAGCTGCATAAAAAAACCGATAAAACAAGGCTAATGCATCACGGGATAATATGTTCACTTTGAACATATCCTTCACGCACTCACCAAGTGCTTTTAAATAATGAACAGGTTTTTTTGTCAGTAAGTTGAGGTGGCTAAAAAAAACTTTCTTCTTTGGTGTTGCATAAAGATAGTTCACCTTGGAGCGCAGTGCGTCAAGATGTTTATCAGTGGCAGGCATTATCGGTTTATGAACAGAGAACGGTATTATCTCGTGCCCTAGCTCACTTAGAGCCAGAACCTCGTTATACACAAAAGTAGCAGATAACGCGGGTATCTCTGGTGCAAGATATGCCAGTTTCAAAGGTTGCTCCTACTAGCTGTGTGATTGTTGCCAAACAACAGCTTGTTGTTCATTTAACTGCTGGGTTGCTTCAGCTTTCCCTTTAACAAGACACTGCCATTGGTAATGGCGAATAAACGCAACCAGTGCTTTATCAGCAAATCTTGGTTGACGTGTCAGCATACTTTTCACATAGCCCCACCACATCGCTGCACCACCGAGAAAGTATGGCGGATGTAGCATACGGAAGACTGATGAAGCGGTCATGTAAATCAGCCCAGTACCCATAAAATATTGGCCAAATCCGTGACGCATACGTCCTGTAAATATACCTTTCTGACTCGAACCCATCGGTCTCAAGTGAATAAACTGTAAATCAGGCTCATCCCAGCTAACAGCAATCCAACCTAGCTGGCGACATTTATGACAATCAATGCCATCCCACATTACCTGGCGGACAAAACCACCAATTTCTTCAAAACACGTTCGACGATAAAATTTTGTCATACCAACCGACATCTCATCACCACACTTTTCACTGATAAGCTGGCCTGATTTTTTATCTCTAAAATAGGCTTTACCACTGCATGTACCAATGCGTGGGTTCTTATTCATGCGATCAATCAAAATCTCAAAATAACGTGAGGGTAAATCTAAATCCAAATCAAATTTACAGATAAAATCAAACTGACTGACGTCCACTTGGTCATAGCCATAGTAAAAAGCCTCAATAACACCGGGACCTACACTACGATGCCCTCGGTTCTCACGCGTAATCACTTTGATAAAAGGATATTTTTCAGCATACTCAGCCAGAACTTGTGGCGTAGCATCAGTTGAACCGTCATCAACAATCACCCATAGATCAGGCTTAATAGTCTGATTCACAACACTATCCAGCGTTATTCGCATATAGTCAGATTCGTTGCGACAAGGTGAAACCAGTAAGTAACTCATAAATTGTTCTCGTTTATTTAAGCAATCGGAAACTCAGTCGAATTAAGGGCTACTTATATTCAATGATTTTCTGTCGTTTACCTGTTAAAAAGTTTTTATAAAAAGTCATGATACCTAATGTCTGTGGAAACTTAGATAGCACGTTTGAACTGGCAACTATCAATGACATCGAAAGAGGAAAATACTTCTTTGCGTCACGAGCTGTCAGTCTCATTATTTGTAATGGATATACAAGCAATAGCCAAAGCATCAACGGCTGCAATAGCGATAGTATAAGTAACGTTGGCAAAATGAGAGACCAAAAAACATTGCTCCTAACTTCTTTAAATCTGAAGCGTTCCTGAGATTGTCCATGGAGATAATAAGATTCAGCATAAGCATGGCCAGCTCTTTTATGACGTTTCCACCATTGAGTAAATTTTGTCATAGCAGCATCATGTAATGTCATATCGGCATCAAGGCGCATAATCTTCCATCCTTGTTGACGCATACGGAAGCACATCTCAGGCTCTTCACCCGCAATCAAAAAGTCTGAATACCCATTGACACTCTGAAAAGCAGAAAGACGTATTAATGTATCTCCCCCGCATGCATTAGCATCTCCTACAGGGGTATTCCACTCGATATCACATAACTGGTTATATACGGAGTATTCTGGAAAACGTTCACGCCTTCGTCCACAAGCGATTGCATAATCGGGCGAAGATTGAAGAAATGTATGTGCTCTTTGAATCCAGCCCGATATTACCTCACAATCTCCATCCACAAACTGTATATACTCAATCTCTGGATGCGCTGTGATTAATACTCTTGCACCTTCATTTCTGGCTCTGGCAGCGGTGAATGGCTTCTGCAAATCCAATTCGATTGTAGTGACCCTCAAATCCATTGCTGCTTGGACACTACCATCAGTAGAACCAGAGTCAACATAGATTATATTAGCTATATCCTTTTGGAGTGATTTAATACAACGTATCAGACGTTCCCCCTCATTACGCCCTATAATGACAGCACCAATATTCGATAGTGACATTTTTACTTCACCTTATCCCAGTGGCTTTGTCTACTAAACAAAAATAGCATTGTTTCAATCATAATTAACTTTGTTTACTTGGCTTTCTTTTTGTCATTCTTTTTGCCAAATTAATCCAATATTTTTCGTAGTAGAACGTCGATAAATGAGCAAGAACAAACAATACAACAAAAAGTATAGGGCGTTTTAGATATTTTTCCAGCGTATCTCCAGACCCAAACCATGTGTTGACAAGAAGTGGATGGATAACATAAAGCGCATATGAAACGCTCGCTAAATAAACTAAAACACGGGCATTCAGATATGTCAGTAATGAGCTATTAATATTGTATAAAGTAGAGCCGACCAATACTGCAGCAATATAAGGTCTAAAATAATTTACAAAGCCACCCTCTGGGTGAGAGGCGACGAATAATGCCAACAATGCAAAATAAGGGTTAACTGCACGGAGAAATTTTTGAAGAAAACCCAGCCCTTTATCATTGTATACAAGCGAGAGGATTACGCCTGCCAGTATTTCATCCACCCTATAATAAGTGTTTATGGCAACATGAACCCCATCAACCATTCTGTTGGCTGTAATTAAAAAACACCCAATTACCAGGATGATAAATGCCTTCTCTCTAAAAAGAAGAAACAGTAAACCTATAGTAAGATAGAACTGTATTTCAACGCACAAACTCCAGAAGTGACTCGTGCCATGCACAAGGTCCATCGGAGGGTAATTAGCATAAAAAAAGAAGTGTGGAGCAAGTTTAGAAAGATCGATATTCAATATAGGAAAGGCAATAATCAAATATAGCCAAGCTAGAGGAATAATCCTAAGAATACGCCTGATAAAAAAATCATGAACGTTAGGACGATGTATTAGAAAATTCGTTATCAAAAAACCAGAAAGTATGAAAAAAATACTCATCCCAATCACACCTGAAGTGAAATTGAGCTGTAAAAATGAAGGCCCGAGAGGGAGCAGATGAGCTGCAAGTACTAACATTATGCTGATACCACGCCAACCATCAAGAACATAGAAATAATCTTCAGTATTCTGCTCTCTTTTAACAGCTATCTTTTTCTCTTTGGCAGTAATAAAACTGAGAAATTTATTCATGCATTGATATCACTAATCTGAGTAGTACCGATCAATTTGGCAGGCACCCCAGCAACAATTGCATAGTCAGGGACATCTTTAGTGACCACAGCATTCGCACCTATTAATGCGTGTTTACCTATGGTGATATCACCAATAATCTTCGCTCCCGCACCGATATCAACATGCCCTAAAAGCGTTGGTGCTTTTGCTTCGAATCGCTTGACCCCCAATGTCACCTGTTGATGAATAAGGCAATTCACACCAATTATAGAAGACGGGTGAATAACAATACCATTAGCGTGTGGCAGTGAAATCCCTCCGCCCATACTTACATTCAAAGGAATATCCGCACCAGTTACTACAGACCAAAAACGATGTCTTAGTACGGCAACCTTCTTTCTAAATGGAGCAATTAATGAACGCTGAGTCGAGGCATTTTGATAATCACGTATACTTTTTATTAGCTTTTTTGATGGCTGCCAAAAAGTAGTGACTTCCTCTCTCTGCCAGTCAGGCATATCCGCTGAGACCACGTTCATTTCCTCTGGTTATGTAAGACTTATATGAGTATTTTTTGCTAGTTCTTTATAGTTTTCAAGGCTAATCTGACAGCCACTCAACGAGCTTAAAGTTCTTAAATCATCGTTGAATATTTTTTCCAGCTTCTCGAGACTTCGAGTTGTTAGTTCCGGCCGTTCTTTCATAACCAACTGTTGTTTCACAAAGTCACGTAGGCCTCTGGGCACCAGGCTTCTTCTTAAGGAAGCCAATATCGGGTTGTTTACAATAAGATTGTAACCTTTGAACCGTCTCACACGCTGATTAGAAACATTTTGTTCGGGGAGGGTTTCATGCCATGTTACTGGTTTATCGTACCCAATAAATCGTGCAACACGTGCCAGCTCTAGCTCTGGCTCTTTCCTAAATGCTTCCGAAAAAACTAATAAAATGTTCTCACGACCATACTGTTCTATGTAGGGTATTATCTGCATAGAGTATAGACTGTAATTTATGAGTTCAGGGAATAAATCAATAGCTGTATTGATATCGTCTCTAATAACATTTTGGCTCCATTGATGAATGTAATGAGAGACAAGCCTTTCAACAGGATGCCTGATAACATAAACAAGCTTTATCTCAGGCAAATAGGAAGACATTCTATCTAGAGTATGAGGATAGTCTGGCAACTTTGTGTAGTGCGTACTGGACTCTCCACAAATATCATTACGATTTGCACTCTCAAATAACCCTTGATACCAATTCAAACCTAGCTGATAAACATCATCATCACTAAAAAAGTTTGGCTCTTTGGGAGTAGACATAAAGATGCCAGGCTGTAATGCCAATTGCTCATGTAAAGTGCTTGTGGCACTTTTCATAGCACCAATAATAATAAAGTTTGGTTTAGTCATAATCTTTCGGATGTATGTAGGCTCTTAGAGGATTAGTAAAGTTTATCCATGTGTCGCGCCATTGCCCTTTTGCAGTGTTGCTTTGATAATGCTTGGACAGCTTTTCTCTCAGTCCCGAAATTGCAGCACCAAGTGACCAAGCGATGTTAGCGAGAATAAGCCCCCAATAGCCATAGAGTAAATAAAAATATCGTGTCCGAGACTCATAGAAATAACGTGGTAATTTTTTCCTCAATTGAGCCTGAGACTTGAGAGGAGAGCTACCTCCACGCAGGTGAACAACGTGAGCATTCGGTTGATAAATGACTTTCCAACCTGCTTTTTTTGCACGATAACTAAACTCTACATCCTCAAAGTACATAAAGAACTTGTCATCCAAAAGCCCAACATCTTTTATTACCTGACCTCGTATTAGCACACAGGCAAAACTCACCCACTGATAATACTCAGCGCTGTCAGCCACTGGTCTTGCTACAATATACCTATCTAAGAGACGGGAAAATAAGCCGATGCTAGCAGCTTTAAGGAACTCACTCACTGGCGTATGAAAGTGAAAACAGCTCTCTTGAGGTTTGCCATCGGGCCATTCTAATCGTGCGCCCACCAAACCAGCCTCAGGGTTATTTTTTAGGGTTTCCAAGAGCATTTCTAAAGCCCCAGGCCTCACAATAGTATCGCTGTTTAGCAACAGATAATAATCTGCACTCACAGAATTAATTCCAGCATTATTACCACCAGAAAAGCCACTATTAGAGGATGAGTCTACCAACTTGAATTTCTGCTTTTTATCCTCAGCTAATATCCACTCGTTAATTTGGACCACTGAGTCATCCTGAGAATCATTATCTACAATAACTACGCAGGCATCTAGGGTGTCCACTTCATGTTTAAGAGAATTGAGAACATCAACGACCATTCTTGGGGTCTTATAATTCACAATGATGACGGCTAACTCACAGTGTTTATTTGTCATCAAAAAAATAAGCCTTTCTTAGTTGCTTTAGCTGAGGTTCCAAGGCGGGATCAAAACTTCCATCTCTTTGATGAATAAGATGAGCCCAAGGTAGGCTGTTTGTTTCTTTTTCTAATTTATTGACGAGATCAGCCATATCCCCGATAACTCTTGCAGGCACACCCGCGACAATACTGCCTTCAGGAACATCACGGCTAACAACTGCACCGGCTGCTACAATCGCATTGGGTCCAATGGTTATTCCAGGTAACACAATAGCACCATGCCCTATGAATACATTATCTCTAATGTCGACTTTTCCTACGCGATCAAGTTTTTTGTTATAAGCTCGATTGAGCACGGCAATAGAGCCATCATGTCCCAGAATAGTACATGCTGTTAGCATGACATTATTACCGAGCCTGGTGTATTCAGGATTAGTGACATTCGTATAAGGCCATATTGCGCAATGTTCCCCTATGCTATGGTAAGTCCCCCACCGCTTTAAAAATTCAGCATACTCAAAACCTGAGGGGTTGCAGAGTTTTAGATACAGCTTCTTACAACGCCCAGTTTTGAATGCTATTTTTTTTATGATAGTTCTTAACATGTAGCAATCCAGTTAAATGTTGTTATTTTCTGAGAGCTTTTTGTAAAACGCGATTAAATTAGTCTGTAAGTCATCAAGCCCATACTCGCTCGCTTTCTTCAGCCCTTCAGTTCTTATTCGTTCCTTCAATGGCGAATCATTTATTAATGTTAAAAGGTGCTCAATAACAGTGTCGGTATCTCCGTCCTCCGCAACTAGAGCCGTTTCCCGGTGAATCATAAATTCTCTTCCAGCTCCTCCAGTAAAGCCAACAACAACCGCCCCACAAGCCATTGCTTCAATAGGAGGCAGGGAAAACCCTTCGGGATATCCAGTTGCAATAAAGATATCGGCAGCTTGATACTCTTTTATCAGTTCGTCTTGTGTAAGACCATCAACTACATTGATATCAATACCATATTCCCTCATCGCTTTCTGGATAATAGCCAGATCATGGGGATTTTTTCGCGACATTGCCAAGATTCGGCGTTCAATTCTTGACTCCGCTTGAGGCAAAAAAACCGTCAAGTCAATTCCGTTAGTAACGGTATTGACAGCAATACCCATATCCTTTTCTACATAATCAGAACAGAACTGGCTACATGTCATCACTTCATCATAACCAATGTCCTTGTAACTTTTCTCTTTATCATCGACTTTCAACCAACGTCTGAGACCAACTAAGTTTTGTAAAAAAAGGACTTTTGTTTGTGCAGGAAATAAGAATGCTTGATAAGGAGCAAATTCGGTGGCGACAACAATGTCATCCATCCCCATCTTCTCAAGCGCCTCTTGATAACTCAACGTGGGAACATCAAAACCAAAGAAATTGCCATGATACTTACCCATTAAAACAGGATAAGCACGATACCCCGCCTTATTTAACATCAAACAATGTTGATATATGACTTTGACACCACCAACAGGTTTAAATTTACGAAAAAGACATCGTCTGATGTAATTAAATAACCGACGTCTTTTTAGATGTCTTACCGCACTTCTAAAAGAGAAACGTTCTTTTTGAAACAAGTCAGGAATAACGTAGTAAATGTGATTCATTTTTTATTATCTGTCACCTGAAATGTTTCCAGTGGCTGCTGAGAGTTTGCCGTTGGAACATTATTGTTATTTTCACGACTAATCACATAAGCTCTTCCAGCCAGTGACCCTATAATCAACCAGTAAAAAGAATTCAAAGAAGAGTTAGGCATCTGATCTAGAAGAATAACAGAAACTAAAATGGCATGAGAACCGAGTAGTATCGCCTGCTTATTGTCTTTTTTAAGCCGTTTCACGGACAACTTATATGTCAGCCACAAAGGCACTACAATTAATAAAAACTGAGATAGATAACCAACCCAGCCATACACTCCAAGCGTTCCAATCCAACGACCATCTGTAGTACTAGCATCACTCTCGGTAAGATCGTTGATCACACGATTTCTTCCCCAACCACCCCATCCAAATAACGGTTTTGCATTGGCATGATTCAGTAACGCCCTCTCTTGTTGAAAACGAAAGTCGAGCGATTGTGCTCTATCCGGATTAATTCGGTTGGCTATATCAACAAGTTGACCGTGCGGAAACAAGTTTAAAGACGACATCAGTGGATAACTTATAAAAAGAATACCAACTAGCAAGGCAGCTTGATGCATTCGTTTTGGTGACATCATCAACACCATGAATAGACCAAATAGACCAAAAACGAGGGACGCTAAACTTTTTTGTAAAACCAAAGCAAATAGACAGGCAGCAACAATATAAAGACTTTTCACAGGAGTGACTTTTTCTTTGTATCTCTTCAATGCTGCGGCGGCAGTTAAACCTGATGCTATAAATATAGCCACCACCAGACCATGCCCCATAAATACCATGGCGCGAAATCCACCCTCTCGATATTGTTGTAACCATGAATGGGGGTAAAAACCATATACGATAGCGTGCAATCGTGGACTCATTCTCACTTCATATAAAACGAAGAATGCATATACAAAGGCCGCCATGGCCAAGTACTTGAATAACAGAACCTGCTTTTCATAAGTACTAAAATACTTAGCACCAAACAGAAATGGAATAATTGTCAGGAAAGTCTGTATGGAATCACTTAGCCCATCATATAAAGACAGACCTTGAATATAGTAATAGCGCTCAGGGTTTGCCAGAGCAGTTAAAAAAGGCACTATCAGACACATTACAAACAGAAATTTAAGAAACGAGTTTAACGCATTAAATCCGAACCGTTTCTTGTTGAAGTATAAATAAACAATAATTGTTAGCGTCGTGAGTGACAACTTATTGAGTGGTGGAATGGCCGGCAAGTCAACCTCAAAAGAGGAAGGCAAGAACATCTGAGCCCCAAGCAGAGCTAATAATATTCCAGCTTCTATACCTTTTCTCCTTATAAGGAGTATGGTCACCAAAGGCCATGAAAATAATGCAAGATAAGCAATAGAGTTAGGCATAAAATAACTTTCCTACACTAACTTCATAGCGTGATTCAGAGTTAAGTGAAGGCCATCATTAAAGCTAGTACTGGGCTGCCAGCCTAATAATTGTTTTGCCTTGTTATTATCCAAAGTGATTTCAGGAATATCAAAATCACGTTTTTCCTGATAATGGAGATTAATTTTTTTTCCAGACTCATTTTGAACTAACTGGATAATGTCATTGAGTGAAACCCCTTCACCACTTGATATATTGAAAGTATCACTTTTTGAATAATTCAAAGCAGAGATGGCGGCATCCGCCACATCAGTCACATAAACATAATCTCGCTTAACACTTCCATCGCCCCAGATTGTTAATGGTTTGCCTGTCAATGCTGCTGCAATGCATGTACCAATAAACCCTTGTACACCTGTGTGTGTTTGGCCTGGCCCGAATGGATTGGATGGCCGTAGAATAACCGCATTGAGACTATATAGTTCAGAATACATATGTAGATATTTTTCTATAGCAAGTTTGACAATGCCATAACTACATACCGGGTGATTAGTATGAGACTCATTGATGGGCAGTACCTCTGGATGCCCATAAACAGTGCCTCCTGATGAAAAGTAGACAATATCTTTTATACCAGATTGCCTCATTATTTCTAAAAGTTTGACGGTATTAACCAAGTTCCCTTGAATATCACTAACAGGGTCTTTGTTCGAAGAACTGGGTACAGAAGTGCTGATAAGATGAATCACTTTATCTACACCTATCAAAGACTCAGATAATGACAAAGTATCTGAGAAATCAGCATTTATAGCCTCAATGCCCGAGAGCTTAAGTCTATCTGCGTGTCTATCAAAAACAGTAACTTGGCAGTTATCCTCAAGTAACTTTTTGACAACATGCTGGCCTATAAAGCCAGTTCCTCCTAGAATCAGAACTTTCAAATCAGAGTCCTAGCTTATTGATAAGTAATTTACGACGTTTGTCTGCGACTTCTTCCCAGAGAAACTGAGTTGCGTGATCGTGAGAGTTTGTCGCCATTTGAACTCTCATAGAAACATCTAATGCTAATTTTTGGATACTCGATATCCATTTTTCTTTATCATGTGGATCGATTATATAACCATCTATACCATCTCGGACGACACCATCGCCCCCCATTGGTGTTACCAGACATGGTAATCCTGCACCTAAAGCTAAATATGTTACCAACGGGCTACCTTCTTCTATGCTGGGTAGGATAAACACATCAGCAGACTGATACATAGAATCTATATCAGCAGTAAAGGGAATAAACTCAATATCACCTCGTTCTGAAAAAGAATCTACCAGCGGTTGTACGCTTGGGTCTATTTTGCCAACCACCATTAACGTCCCATCAACCTTTGCTTTATCCCAGTACTCAAGCAATAAATGAATACCTTTACGTAAAATTACGCTTCCGACAAATAAGAAAACAGGTTTATGTTGACGCTTTTTAGTCACCGGTAACACCTGTTTTGGACTAAGCCCGTACGAGGTAGATAGAATCTTAGACTTATCTACCCCCGATACTATCAGAGACTTTGTCACCTGTGGGCTAGGGCTGAAAATATAATCAGCGAGTGTCAGCTTCGCATGCTCATCTCTAATACTGCTGTCATCAATTAAATGTGTTTTGCCCAAGCCTAAGAGTTGCTCTTCGTTACTTAAAAGTTGTTTCGCTACTTCTTGATGACAATTAATACTCTCAACAACAATTATTTTTCCTTTTCGTTTCAAATATTGAAACGTTTCAAGCGAACATCCTGGCCACAAAATGATGACATCAAACTTTCTCGCGTAACATCGAAATCGCCATTCTGTGTAACGACGTATTTTTTCAATGGAAATGAATTTAGACGCTATTCTTAGTAAAAGTTTTGATTTTATCGCACTTTGAACTAATGGTGATGTTTCTGCAAAATCAGAATCAATTGAAAAAATCTCTGAATGTACCTGATGATTATTCATACCAAGGGCAAGTGAATGAGCTGCAAAACCAATACCGTAGGGGTGAATATAATGATGCAGATAAGATAAAACTTTCATGTATATCCCTGTAACGTAACTTCTTTTTCTTTGTATGAATAGTGTTGAGTCGGCCACTCAAACTCAAGCAGAGTTTTAATATACAGTTTGCTTCAAACGCTTAAAAATTAGCAACATGTAATTGCGCCAAGACAACCATTTTAATGGTGACATAGAGACTAACCTAAAGCCTGATTTAAACGCCTGCTTATAGTCACCAGTATTAAACCAATACCATGACTCAGAAATCAGCTGATTAGTAATATGTTCATCTGCTGTTTTCGTTTCGAGTTCAATACTATCTGGAATTTCTGGTTTTCGCCCCATCATTAAATCATCTTTGCCTACTTCAAGCCTTTGCAAGTGACACTGTTTAGCATAATCCTCAAAGAAAATGCGCCTGCTGTTTAACTGGTTATGGGTAATAGAAAAATGGTGGAGTCTGTACTGATAGAAATTATCTGCAATAAAAAAAATGGCGCCTTGCTGAGAGAGTCTTAACTGTAGATCAATATCTTCCGCTGTTTCAAAAAATGTCCGACAACCACCGATAGCTCTCAATGCCGAAGTCTTCACCATAAAAGTACCAAAATGTGTGATGACCTGACCATCCATAAAATGACTATCAATACATCTCGAGCGCGTATTCTTATGATATTGAATGATATGCCGACCTTTGCTGTCGATAGAAGAGTAGGAGCCACAAACAGCAATATATTCGTGGTGTTTATCTAACCATTCTGCTTGTATCTTGAGTCGATTTTCGGGGAATAAGTCATCTGAATCACAACGACAAAAATATTTACCTTTTGCATGTTTCAAACCTATATTAATTGCTGATGCAATACCTTCGGCTTTACCATAAACGACTGTGACTCGAGCATCAATTACACCTTCAGCTATGTTGCGAGTGTCATCAGTAGACTGGTCATCAACGATAATTAACTCAAAATTAGTATATGTTTGCTGAAGTATTGATTCTATGCTTTGCTTAATGAAGGCTCCAGCATTCCTTGCTGGCATAATTACAGATACTAAATCGGACATTTTTTTCCTTAAGTTTGAATGGCAGTTGCAAGCGTTCTTGGAAATCTAATGTTTAATTATGCTTCTATTGAACTTTTTTCTGGCATTAAATCTTATTAATTTTTTACTTATCAAATTTTTTGCACTCAATAATTTTTTGAGTCAGATTTTATTCAATGCACATTTATCCTTACATAAGCCATATTAACTCTATCGAGCTTCTCAGACTACTTCGATAAAAAGGGAATGAGCAATTATCTAACTATCAAGAGAATTTCTTTCTCCTTCTTCGATACATCACCTTGAATTAGAATAGTTAGTGTTAAATCTAAAAAAAACTTCTTTTAACTTATCCTTTTTTTCCTCAATGATTGAGCTACTTGATAAGAGATAATCACTGCGTTTTTTTATTTGTTGTAGTTTTCTTTGGAAAAGCTTTTCATTAAAAAACTCATTAAAAAAATATCTTCTGGCGTAGTCTGGTTTGATCAGTGGTAGGAGTTCTAATTTTATGTTTAGCCCCATTGACTGCGCCCAGTCCTCCCATTTGAAATCAAGAATTAGCGCAGAGTTTTTTACAGGAAACCATGGCACTCTTAGTGAGTCAGCTAATATGGCACCATGCATTGCAGAGGTTATCAATCTCTCACAACTGTTTACTTGACTGATTACACTCATTGCTTGACCCAATGGTGAAATGTAGCTAACACCAGTAGCTTCTACAACTTTTTTCAATCTAGGTGAATCGATACTATGATGTGGCATAAAACCAACCCTCATAGTTCTCTTATCACCAATATTATCTAAACCAAGAATATCGCTAATTAAAATAGCAGGATCTGCAATTGCAAGTTTTTGCTCTACGCCAAGAGCTTTTGCCGTTAATGGTCCTCTTACACAGTGTATAGTCCAGCTTTTTGTTGGTTGTGGAATGGATTCCCCATAACCTGCCCCTGACCCCATTATGTTTATGGAGTTGTAGTTACTCAATGGGAGTTTATCGTTGATTAAAGTACCAATACCGACAAACAGTTGGTCACAATCATCATTAAAAGGTGCATCAATGTAGTTTGACCAAAACCAGGGGTTTATTGCATCACCGAAGTTTGCACACTCAGTATAATGAAAAAGCTTCATTTTTTTGTCTCACCATAATTTTAACTTAGTGAATATACATCAACTAACAGATTTAGAAAGGCTAAGAAGCTCTAATAAACACAAAAATCTTATTCAAAATGAGATTATTTTTATTCAATATCTCTCCTTACTCAAAGCGATAAATTGAATTTTCTGGTTAATCTTTTCTGTTCTTCAGATTCGCCAGTAGCATACTAGAACATCTTAGATTACTGCACTTGCCTAATTAATGGAGCAGAGCAGTAAATAATCATAGTCAAATATCATTTGCTCAGGATGAATTGTCTGTTACAGGTATGCTTCTCTCTTGACGTTTCTAAAAAATCGTACAAATAGATTAGCTCATAAGAAATTACCCATGAATATGTTTTAGGGTATCCACTGATGCAAAATAATAACGACATAAATTGATAAGAGAATGTCGTGCGTTTTTAACAGAGGGACACTAACTCACTTCAGGCTCTCTCTACTTAACTGCTTAAAGAAGATACATATCCTACTGAAAAGACGATAATGAAATTAATCCATCTTGGTTAAATGGCTTTGCACAAGGATTTGTTCAAGTCATCCCTTCTCAATTAGATGTAGACTCTTAACTTCATTCTTCAACAAGGAAGAAGTGCTCAGCTTGTGCAAATAATTATCAATACTCCACATAGTTTATTAAAAGGCCGTAACTTTCCAATTAACCCCCCCCTTAGCCTTATAAGTTTTTATTCAGTTAGATGTTTAATATTGGAGCTCACTACTTAATTTTAGGCGATACAGAAGACGTGTATATTACCGCCTAATCTTACTTCAACATTGTTTATTCCATATTCCAGAAAACTATTTGAGAGGGAAGATAAATAGATGTATCGAGGTGAGAAATACCCATATTGTTTTAGTGCGAGGGAAATATTAGACCATATAGATGATATATTGTTATATCATCATGATTTTGTCGCTAGTTAGAAAGTTATTAATGCCTAATTCTGAAAATGCCAGCCAGAGGTCTCCCCTAAAGAAACTCATTGTTAAAGGCTCATTATGGACTATCGGTGGTTATGGTCTGGCACAGCTTTTTAGACTAGCCAGTAACGTTATAATGGCGAAGTTTCTCTTTCCAGAAGCTTTCGGCTTAATGACCCTTGTCATGGTATTCATGCAAGGTATCAGTATGTTCTCTGATATTGGAATCACACCCAGTATTATTCAAAACAAACGTGGAAATGACCAAATTTTTCTTAATACAGCCTGGACTATACAAGTATTTCGTGGATTTGTTCTTTGGGCTATCGCTCTGGTAGGAGCCTACCCATACTCAATTCTCTACAACGAACCCCTCTTGGCTTGGATGTTACCCGTCGCAAGTCTAAGTGCGATTATTGCAGGGTTCAACTCAACATCACTCGCAAGCTCGAATAGAGATTTAAACCTCCGGAATATTACTCTTTTAGAGCTTATCGCTCAGTTTTTCTCAATCTCTGTGATGATACTTTGGGTCGTCATAAGTCCTACGGTATGGGGTTTGGTCGTTGGAGGATTGGTTAATGCATTGGTCAAAATGTTGTTATCTCAGTTTTGGATTGCGAAAACGAGAAATCGCTTTCAGTGGGAAAGAGAGGCTGCCTCAAGCTTATTTAAATTTGGTCGTTGGGTTCTGGCCAGTACAGCGTTGACATTTTTTGCGCGTCAGATTGACCGAATATTACTTGGTTACTTAATCGGAGCCGCGACACTGGGAGTTTATTCAATTGCTGCCATGTTTAAAGAAACAGCCTCTAAAACAGCTCAAATGCTCGGTAGTAGAGTTTTGTTTCCTTCATATTCGCGCTTGATACGTGAGAATGACCACAAACGCCT
The DNA here is from genome assembly GCF_002341285.1 of Methylophaga sp. UBA2513. Lineage (NCBI taxonomy): Bacteria > Pseudomonadati > Pseudomonadota > Gammaproteobacteria > Thiotrichales > Piscirickettsiaceae > Methylophaga > Methylophaga sp. UBA2513. The sequence continues at coordinate 144,736 of NZ_DDNT01000014.1, forward strand.
ATATATAGCCTTAAGAAAGGCTCGATTATTTATGATTGTGATGACATGGTCTGTAGCAATAGCTTTAATTACATTAGGAAACCAAATCATAGATTGGTTATATGATGCACGATATGACGATGCGATTTGGATGGTGAAGATATTACCTCTGGACTTATTTATTGGTGTTTTGTCAATGACTTATCATAATGTTTATCTGGCAAAAGGGAAATCTTCGTACATATCTTTTCTACTTTTTTATCAATTAATCATACAAGTAACCTGTATATTAGTTGGTTACAATCTAGCCGGCACTCATGGTGTTGTCATAGGATTAGCTGTAGTCGGATGGCTTTTGTACCCAGCTAATGTTATTGCTGCCATAAGGCTCAAAATATGGCAGCCAGAAATAGACATACCAGTTATTGCCTTAGCAATTCTATTCATTACTGCATATTTAACACTTTCTGATGTTTTGGTTTCTATTTAAATTTAACCTAGCAATTTTTTACTATTATTCATTGATATACAACTTATCACTTAGTAGTCATTCGTCTTAGTGAAAAAGTGAAGAATCAAGAAAGTGCTTAATTCTTTAAGTAAGTTCGATTTATGGATAAAACAACTATAACCGGCGCGTCAGCGCCCCCAAACTTAGATAGGCTGGCTATGAATCATGCACCTTTGGTAACCATAATTATCCCCTGTTATAACAGAGAGAAATACATCAAAGACGCAATAAATAGCTGTCTTCGACAAACTTACTCTCATATCGAAATAATTGTCGTTGATGATGGTTCCCAGGATAATTCGATTAACGTCATCCGAGAGTATAAAAGTAAAGTTAAACTTATTACGCAAAAAAACAGTGGCGTAAGTGTTGCGAGAAACACCGGCATTGAAGCTTCACAAGGTGATTTTCTGGTATTTCTTGATTCAGATGATTGGATTTCTGATGATCTTATTGAGATGCATATCAACACGTTTAAAAAGTGGGATGATTTAGACATCGCCTGTGCCGACTCCAGAGGTATTAGTTCTGATGGTGTTGAGAGCGCTACAAATACATCCAACTGGCCCGAAATAGCGAGCAGTCCAAAAGAGTTATTTCTTCTAACACCGCCTCCATTCCCTGCATGCGAGATGTACAAAGCATCTACAGTGAAATCACTCGGTGGTTTTTATAATGATATGCGTGCATTTGCTGATTCAAGCTTACGAATTAGAATTGTTTTGAATGGTGGAAAAGTTGCCAGAACTCAAGGGGGACATGCCATATATCGCCCTGTAGAAAACTCCATTACAAGAAATAAAACCAAGCTCCACTATTATGCACTTAAGCTGTTAACAAAATTAAATAACGAGTTTAAAGACAACAAAAAGATCCTCCAACTATTAGAGCTAAGGAAAAAGAAACATCGTTTACGATATTGGTTTTCTAACTTTTCTTATCATCTAGGCTTTCATCCAATATCAATGATGAAATTCATTCGACATCTAATCGTCGTGTCTAAAATTGATCCTGGCTATACTTACTTCATCATAAAAGAGAAACCGTGGCTGTCTGAAAAAAGCGACGCTTTCTAAAAAAAAGGTTGGCCATGGCCAACCTTTTTTGTCAGATTTGTTAATAAACTATCTCATTAAACAACCAAACCGAGAATAAGCACGGCATGTTGTTGGCTCAACATCACTGTTATCCTCATTTGTTGCTTTTATTACCTCATTAATTGTGACACTCTCAATAGTACTTCTAGAGATAGAGCTCGGCTGCGTAATGACAGGCTCACTATATTCATCACCCGTACCAGTTGTTGTGTCATTTATTGTTACTGTAGATGTAGAGAAACGACTCGTTGAAGGCTGTACTTCAACATTTGAATCACTAGTTGTACTCGAAAACCTGCTTGTTGAACCTGAACTTGTTGAACCTGAACTTGTTGAACCTGAACTTGTTGAACCTGAACTTGTTGAACCTGAAGTTGTACCAGTATTTTCTGCATCAGTTGAGCTAGGTGATGAGAACCTTGACATGAAGGAGTTAGTCTCATTAACTGATGATGTAGTTTCTTCAGCACCTAAAACACCCTCAACAGCCTCTGTTACTTGATCTTCGACTTCTTGAACAGTATCGACAACGGGTTCAACTGTTTCTTCATAAACATCTTCAGCGTCAGTTAATGCATCAGATGGAGCGTTTACTAAGCTTTGTAAATTCACCCCTTCATGATTTTCACATTGATTAGTAGAAGTATCTGTATCGATATTGGCATCTTTTTTCTCAATACACTCTTTGAAAGCCGAAGTACTAGACCAGATTCTGTTATTGAGTACAGAGAACGAGTGTTCTCCACCAACTATAATGCCAGTAGCTTTTTCAAAATTTGTTACGATTCTATTATTTTTAATGACAATATTTTTAGACTTGATAGAGTCTTCATTTTTTACCGGTACGTTGACACCAGCGAGCAAATTTCCAGCCTCATCGATAATTGTATTATTCTCAATTAACGCACCGTCACAGGATGCACAACCGATGGCATTACCTCCCATGTTCATGAGCGTGTTATCCCGAATAGTAATATTCAAAAATGACTCATCACTTGTGTAACCACCATCGAAACTAATGCCCCAGCAGCTGTAAGCCGCTTTGCCAGCGTCCTCTTTTATGATATTACCTTCGACTATTACGTCTTTAAGAAGTCCATGACCTACAAGTGAAACACCTTGGCATGAGCCATCAACAATAGCTGATTTATACAATGTGTTGTTTCGTATCGTTATACCAGTAGCATATTGCCCTTTATTAGCAAGATATATATTGTGATCGAAACCGCGTGTTTCACCATTATGTTCAAAATGATTATTTTCGATTAGGCAGTCGTTACAGCCACCCATAAACCCTTGCGTAGTATTGTTTATTATCACAGAGTCTCTCAATACAAAGCGGTCATTCATCATATTGACGGATGGGTCATTTTCATCAGCAGGATTACTCCCTGCAGAATAGACGCCTAAGTCGAATCCTTCGATATGCAGGTTTTCAAGCGTAACATCATCAACATCGTTATATAACCTTACTCCAGTGCCTTTACCTGTAGTGGAGATGAGGATAAGATCTTTGACGATGTATCCGCCATCTCCCCCTGCACTACCACCTTCTTCAAAATTAAGTGCACTTTCACCTTCACTACTTACGATTTTTGGCGCATCTAGAGATGGATCACCATAACTGGCAATCGTGCATGGTTTCTCAGCTGAACATTTCCAGTTAACTAATTTATGTTTTGCGGTTACGTAGAACTGCCCACCCCGACAAAATAATAAAGCCCCACTAGGAGAGACTTTACTGAAAAGCGACACACCTTTCGTGAATGATTTAAAAGCAGTAGATTCTGAAAGCCCATCATTGTTATCGTCGCCAGTAGAATCACAAACATAATAATTTTGTGAATATGCAGCCGATGAAATAAGCATCAGTGTGAGTACAAATAAAATTGAAGTTATTCTTTTCATGTCCATCTCCCCCCGTGATAAATAGATGACACAGGTAAATAATATGCTTGATTCACAATTACGTTAGTGATTTCTTTCACACAATTTAAATGAAAAAAATCTTTTTAAAATTTTTGTGAATTCCTGAACAGTATAACGACCGGAGCAACTAATTACTTAGTCAAAGTCATTGAGGTATGGTTCAAAAAAAAGCCCAGTGTTACCACTGGGCTCAAAAACTTTCTGGGGGGCAGAAAGTTTTTAAAGTGCAGTAGATAATTTAGCGATCAATTTTAGCTTTCGTCGTGAACAACGTCACATTGTATAAATGTATTAAAAATCAGGGTTCAGACTAAGTGAATGTTATATAACTCTAGCAACCAACTTCTTACACGCTTAACATCAGGATTCTGACTCTCTTTCATTTTTATTATTGTAGAAGAACGTTTATCTTTGATCATATCAATGACCGTATTCACATTGACTTCTCTAGAGTCATCAGCAAAAGCATAAACAAGAGCGAAATCACATAGATTGTTTATTCGTCTTGGTACACCTTCACTGTAACAAAAGATAGCAGCACAAGCTTCATTACTGAAAATTTTATGATCAGCTCCCGCTACCTCCATTCTATGTTCGATGTATTTTTGTGTTTCTGGATAGCTTAACGCTTTGAGGTGATATTCAACGCCTATACGTTGTGCAAACTGTTCCAACTCCGGTAGATTGAGCTTATCTATTAGTTCAGGCTGACCAGTTAAGACCAACTGCATAAAGATGTCAGCATCAATATTAACATTGGATAATAGCCTCAATTCTTCTAATGCTTTAACGGACAAATTTTGAGCTTCATCCACGATTAAAACAATTTTTTTTCCCTTCGCATGTTGCTCTACGACGAAATTGACGTAATCACGATAACGTCCTGAGTTATCTGTTGCGGAAGATTCGATATCAAGCGCATCCAGAACCCATTCCATTAACTCACCAAATGACTCACTTGTGTTATTGATTAGGCCGATGACATATTCATCATCAAGATTCTGCAACAATGTTCGAATCAGTGTTGTTTTTCCCGCGCCGATTTCTCCAGTGACTACTGTAAAACCAGCTTGGCTCATCAAACCATATTCCAGCATAGTTAATGCTTTTTTATGATAAGGACTCAAATAAACAAATCGTGGATCTGGTACAAGGTTAAACGGTTTAAATTTAAGACCAAAGTGTTCTATATACATAGATTAGTAGTTCTGATGTGACGGGGCGGTATCAGCTTTATTCATTACTGTACCGATTAAATGTGTACCCTCTAACAATTGTAAAGACTTCTTAATGTTAGCTTCATTATTCTTCCCATCTTCAAGTACCAGTAAAGTGCAATCAAAGTAATTTGTTGATAACAAGACATCGTCTGTCTGTAGTAAAGGAGGTACATCAAAGATAATGACGCGTGAGTTGTATTGAGATTTAATATCCTTCACTAAGGATGCCATTTTCGGACTTGATAATAACTCGGCAGAATCTTCTGCTCTACCTACCCCCGGTAAAAGAACCAACCTTTCGATACCAGGATTAACGAGTACATGATGTAAGTATAAGTCTTCTTGAAGATATTCTTTAAGCCCTGCATCTACATTCAAACCAAAATATTTGGCAATCGATGGATTTCTTAAATCCATATCAACTAATAAAACAGTTTGATTAAGCTCCATGGCCACAGCAACAGCCAGGTTTGCAGACACGAGTGATTTCCCTTCACCAGCCGTTGGTGACGTAATGGCAATACTTTGCCAGTCATTTTGTCGCATCTTTTGAAGGACTTGCGTTCTTAACATTCTAAATACGGCTGACTGTGGGTTATTATAATGTCCGGCTATTACCCTGTTATTTTCCAAAACGCTTGATGGTGTTTTAACTACTTTAGTTTGTGTGTATTGAATATTCTCAATGGCTGGTGCTAAAGGATCTTCAGGAAAACCATTTTCTTCCTGCACATCACTATTAGGTATATTTACATCATCGTTTATGACGTTACCAGTATGCTTCTGTCTTGCTTTGTCTAAGGCTTTCTGAATTCTATCCATTACTAATTCCTATCAGAAGATATGCTAAATCACAGTAAACTTACTTTACGCATTAACTTAAACCATAAAACTTCTAAATTAACGACATAAAAGTGAACTGCAATGACTGAAGCTATAGCAGCAACAATAGCAAGTACAATCCAACGATTTCTGATTGTTTTTTTGCGAGCTAACTCACGAGATGTTGTGATTACAGGTATGACCACAAGTGGCGTCTTACCAACCAGATGTGTCACTTGGGTATAACCTCTTACACCACCGAAAAGCAACTCTATCAATAAGGCCAGCCCTAAACCTGCACCAACTGATGCTCCCACTCCCAAGATGAGAAGTTTTGGCCTATTTGGTTTTTCAGCCTTTGAAGGTACGGCAGGTGGTTCAATGAGTGAAAAGCTCTCACCTTTGTTTTCAGACTCGAGGTTTTGCGCGAGTTCAGCTTGAAGTTGTTTTGAGCGTAATTCTCTATATTTAGCCAAGGTATTTTCGTGATCGCGTGTTAATTCACTATATGCTCTCTGTACTTGATATGTTTCAGCGACTCTTTTTTCAAAGTCAGCAATTTTAGCTTTTATATCTTCTTGTCTATTTTTTAAACGAGCTATTTCCCCTTCTGTCGAGGCAATCTTAGCCTGAATCTGAACATAGGCAGGATTAACATTTTTATTTGGCTGATTCGTCGTTGTCGATTCTCTACTTGCCGTTTTGAGGCGATCTTGAAGATTAGCAATTTTATTATTAAGCGCTTTTATATCAGGATGATTTTCAGCATACTTCTCTTTAAGGGTAGTTAAGTCGTCGGTAGCTTGATCTATTTCTGCCTGAATGACTTCTCTACTATTACCGCTTACACCAAGCTCATTCTCCAGCGCATCTATTTGCCTTCCTAATCTGAGTACATCGGGGTGATTAGGTTCATATTTTGACAGTAGATCGCTATATTGTATTCTCAGCTGTTCCAGACGTTGTTGAGAGGTAGTGGCTTCATTTGGATTCGATATGTTTGTTGGTAAAGCAGATGGAATGGTGGAAAGTTGTAAACTGAGCGTGGTGACTTGATCTTTCAGCACTAAAATTTCATTTTGATTTGAGTTTTGCTCATCTGTCAACCTCTCGATCATTGACAAATTATATTGTAATAACTCAGGTAAACTCTGGCTGTACCTATCTTTGAACTCTGCTATTTGTTTTTCAAGCTCACGCACTCTTGCTTGAAATTTATCTCCTTCCTCTTTCAAGAAGTCTTTCGTTTCTGCAGCACGATCTGTGCGAGCTTTGACATTTTCATTCAAAAACTCAGTGACAAGCTCATTGGCAACCTGCTGTGCTTTTTGTGGTGATTTATCCATAAATGAGACCGTGAAAGCAATACTGGCTCGTTTAGCTCGACCACTAACAGGATCCGTCACATTAGCTTGAACCAGATCCACGCTAACATTTGATTTAAAAAGTCCTACAAGCGCTGATGTTGCAGTTGCTTTCTGTCTTTCCTCTCTATACAGATCATACTTTCTTACGATATCCATCACACGAGCTGAAGTCATCAAACGCTGCTGGATAACTCTAATACGTTGATCGGCATAACTTGTGACAGTGGAGCGTACTAAATCATTTGGAATTTCTTGAGACTCAATTAATATTGTCCCTTCAGACTTGTATGTAGCAGGTAGTGAATAAACCACAAGAACAGCTGCAATACTTAGAACCACAGCTGGGATAATAATCCAGTATTTTCTGCGCCATAGGATATTGAGATAATCTCCCAAGCCTTTTACTTCTTCTTCCATTGATTATTTGCTCTTAACTCGTTGTTATGATTTAACGTGAAAAATGGATGCCATCCCAGTTATAGTCGATATTTAGGGACACAGAATTACTGTTTACATTTTTACCATCAGACTCATCTATACTGCGATAACGATACCCAAATGCGAGTGACCATTTTTCATATATATCCCATCTCAAGCTAGGAGAGAAATCGATATATTTTGTGGTAATACTGCTGATATCGTCAGCACTTGTGTACTCACGGTAAGTCGTTGATACACTAGCTTTAAGCTTTTCTGACAGTTCTCTACTGTAGCTGAGAGTATATGCATCCTGCTCGTTCACAGCGCCAGTGCTAGAAGGTAGTAATGAACGACTAGCTGATAGACTCATGGAGTCTAACTCACCATTTTTCGTAGCGCTCAAGGAGTAGTTAAGCCCAGAACTACTACTAGTTGTTGTTAAACCATTAGAAAAAGTATTTTCACTATCCAAGTAACGCGCACCTAACAAACCATTAATAACCCACAATTCAGTTAATTGATATGTAGAGGTAAAGCCTGCTGTGTATGTATCGTATTCATTATCTAGACTTTCTGATTCGGCAGAGTAATTTACGTATCCTAGGGATATACCACCACTTAGTCTTTCAGAATATTGATGTTGCCAGGCTAAGTTTAAACTCTTAGTCTCATTATCAGTCAATCGAGAATTGTTAGATAATAATGAATTATTCGTTGTTGAAGATTGTGTCCGCTCTTGGTAAGAAGCACTGGTTGTAATTGTATCTAACTCAGTCAAGCTATAACTAAAATTTGGAGATATAGATTTAATCGTGGTTGTAGATGTATTGCTAAAATCTGCTGTGTCTTCTTCCGCGATAGATCTTGACTCTCTTTCAGAATAATCTAGGTTTATTCCATAAGAGCTTCTTTCAGTCGAGCGAGATGTAGAAAAACCAATGAAAGGGTTTTCAGTATCAAGATCATTCAAGTCTTGGTAACGACTGATTCTATATCCCATCCGTAATCGAGACTCTGAATTCTCTAGATTTCTTGATAGTGATAATGTCGGGTTAATTTTTAGACTGAAGTCACCTTTTTTGTCTTCCCTTAATAGTTCATTATCATCGTATTTAAACTGTGGGTCAGCTTCAAAATCAATTCCCCACTCTGCAGCATTTACAGAGCTGGCGAACAAAATAGCAACTGTCAGTGATAGCTTTGTTTTCATCAACTTCACAGTTATGTTGAACTAAGGAATTATCATGACATCACCACTCTCAAGTGTGATGTTTGTTTTGAGTTGTTTGCCTTTTTTAATTTCAGCGTATTTGACTGGGAGCACTTTTTGGCTCTCTCCATCTCTCCTGAGCACAATAATGTTATTCTCTTCGGCATAGGGTGATAATCCACCGGCTAAACTCAATGCCTGCATAGCATCTAGTGGTTGATTCATAACAAACGACCCTGGATTAAGTACTTTCCCCAAAATATGTACTCTATTACCTTCAACACTTGTCACGGATACTGTAACAACTGGGTCAGCTAAATATTCACCAAGCTTTTTAGTTAATTCTGCCTCTACATTGGCAACTGTTTTATCTTTAGCCACTATTTCGCCTGCAAGTGGGAAAGTCACCACTCCATCAGGAAGAACAACTGCTTGCTTTTGCAGAGCTTCTTCGTTCCATACTGAGATATCTAAAATATCTCCAGAGTTTAGTAGATAACGTTCTTCTTCAGCTAATACTGCTGTAGAAAAAGATAATAATAAAGAAAACATTAAGATCAAGCGTTTAGACATTGAAGAAAATCCTTATCTATAATTGACATTCAAAATTGATATTAACACTCTATTTTTCAAAAAAAAAGGGAGCATTCGCTCCCTCCAAAAATATCTTAGTTAACCTACTGTTAACTTAAGTATTATTATGCAGCCACTGCGTTCTTTCTTCTAAGCCCTAAAAAGCCTAATAAAGCAGGAGCAAACAAGAATAATGCTGCTGGCACAGGTACTTCTGACACAGAAACATCATACTTGAATACATCACGGCTAGCGTTAAGAATATCTACAGCATAATTTACACCAGCTTCTAAAAACATAACAAACGAGTAATCACCAGTTATGTCAATAAGTGTTGTATAGACTGGGTAATCAGCTTCAGCTGTAAATCCGAGTTGAGCATTGGTAAAATTCGACTCTGGATTAAATGACCATTCAATTTTTACGTAAGTGTCTTCAGAACTACTTAGATTGAAAAATGACTTCCACGTATCACTAGGACCTGTCCCTTCAGTCACAAAACCACCACCTAAGACAGTTTGTCCACTGGAGATACTGACATCTTGTGTCGCATTCGATGCGCCCGCCACGTCAAAAGATAAAGTCGCTGCATTAACACCAACAGAGAACATTAGAGCTACTAAAAATAGCATCGCTTTTTTCATAATAAACTTCCTTATGCATAAGTTAAAACAAGCAATGCAGCCCAGCCATCTTCAGCGTCAAAGATCTGTGGCTTTCCGACCCCGCCTCACGACGAGTTTGGCTTTAATTAATTATCAAATTTGAGTTTGATAATTACCTATCTGACTTTTTCAGATGGTTCCATGTTAAGGGTCTAGTTCAGAGTCTGTCTATTGTACCTTGGTACAATGTTTACATATATTTACGTAGTCGACCTAGACTTCGTCACTAACAATAACATCAGCCAATAAAAAGGGAGCTTAAGCTCCCTTTTTATTTTCTGTTTTGCTTTTACTTATGCGGCAACAGCAGCTTTTCTACGAAGACCCAAAAAGCCCAATAGAGCTGGAGCAAACAAGAATAACGCTGCTGGAACAGGTACAGCTGAAACACCAAATGACATATTACCCAAAGCAGGTTGAATATCAAATGTTACAGCGTAAAAACCTTCTGCAAGGTTTAACATTGTCGTGAAATCAGGCGCAACGGCGAAAACCATAGTTCCGATTGTAAGTGTACCAGCTACAAACTTGCTAGATGGAGAAAAGTCAAAATCAATAGCAGACAATCCGCCATCGATAACTTCAAGTGTGAAAGACGTTGTAGTATCACCAAATGATGTACTTACTGCACTTGAACCATTATCGAAAATGGTAGCACTGTCTGAAGTTGTTAAGTTGTATGTCGCCGCGTTGGCAGCAACAGAAAACATCATAGCTACGATAAATAGCATCGCTTTTTTCATAATAAACTTCCTTATGCATAGGTTGAAAAAACAAGCAATGCAACCCAGCCATCTTTATATTTAAAGATCTGTGGCTTTCCGACCCCGCCTCACAGCGAGTTTGGCTTTAATTACACAACATCTAACCTGCTGACATTGTGTAAGACCATTTGTATATGATCTTGCTACAAAGCCATCACCGTTGATGTCTATTGTTCTGATTTCTACTGAAAATAATCACGATAACGAGTGTTATCTAGCACCCAAGATTGATGCATCTATTTCAGTAGTATTTCTATGATACCGTGTCTCAGGACAGGCAACAAGTTTATTTTCCTAAGTAAAATTACTAATAAGCTGAGTCGAGATTTCAATAGGCATTTTTACCTACAAACCCCTTAAATATCGTTAAGAAAATAATTTCTATATCCAGAAGTAATGACCAGTTCTGTATATATTTTAGATCGTAATGCACACGACCTTGCATTTTGTCCAAGGTATCAGTTTCCCCCCTAAAGCCATTTATCTGGGCTAAGCCCGTAATACCTGGTTTGACTTTATGTCTCAACATATACCCTTGAATCTGAGCACGGTATTGTTCGTTATGCGCTACAGCATGGGGTCGTGGTCCTACAATCGACATACTTCCGCCCAATGAATTAAAGAATTGGGGTAACTCATCCAGTGATGTTCTTCTCAAAAAGCCACCAAATGGTGTGATACGGCTATCATTTTTTTGTGCTTGTGTGACGGTGTCTCCATCCTCTGTTACCGTCATCGTACGGAATTTCCATACCTTAATTTTTTCACCGTCCATGCCGTAGCGTGTTTGCTTGAAAAACACGGGGCCCTTCGATGTCAATTTAACCCCTGCGGCAATCACCATCATAGGAAGAGCGATCATCGTCAGGATAAGACTACTTAGGATAATATCTTCCAGCCGTTTAAGGATACTATCGATACCAGCAAAAGGGGTTTCATAGACTGAAATGGCGGTGATTCCCTGGTAATCGACCCATCGAGAATTAAGCAAGTTAAATGTGAATAAGTCAGGAACAAGATATACAGAAGCCGTACTATCGGCTAATAGCTCAGTAATGTGTCTGATTCTATGCTCAGCAGACATAGCCAAGGTGATGTAAACAGTATCAACCTTCCCTGCCTTACAATCTTCAATGAGTTGATTGAAATCACCTGCTTTCTTATTTGTTACGACCAGATTAGGTTCTGTTTCTACCCGTTTTTGTGAACGGTCATCATAGTATCCAACCAGCCTAAATCCAGACCAATCCATTTCGTTAAATGCGCTTTCTAACCGTTTACCTAACATTGTCTCACCGACAATAGCCACATTTCTGGTATTGACACCACGAGCTCTAAGAATAGCCAATGATGTTCTTACAATGGCATGCCAGGAAATTAACTCTATAGGTGTCAGTAAAAACCACAAAAAGACAAAGCTATCAAGATAGGTGCCTGAATGAATAAAGAAGATATCAATCATGACCAGAATAAAAACACTGGTAAACCATGAAAACATGACGGCAGAGACTTCTTCCCTTAACGCCGTACCCCGCCACGAACGATAGGCATCTTGCGACTCAGCAAAAAAATTAAATAATACAATAGCGAACAAAAGACTCCATATGTAAAGTACATCCCAAGTCGCTTGGAAAATGTCGAATAAAGCTAAAAACGTTAGCAGGATAATACCGCTATCAATCAGTCTTGATATGGCATTAATTTTTGCGTCGTATTGTCTGATCCTGCCCTGAGCCATCTGTGCTAATTTATCCTATCGTTTTTTAGTCTTTTGATTATAAGTATAAATGACTTTGTATTAGTTGATATTGCTACTGTAATAGTCCTCAACAGTAGAAATTAGTCTTGCAAGCTCGGCTTCTTGTAATAAGTTTATGCCTGCTGCTGCTTTTCTGCCGCCACCTGTGTCGAACTGACCTGCAATAAAATCTGCTCCTTCCTGACGTATTTTAGGAGCTCTGATACTAACGACATAAGCCCCTGAATCAGGTATTTCAGTAAGAATTAAATGTGCTCGAGAAGGAAACTGGTTACTCAAGTAGTTGCTGAAGGTGCCACTAATACGTCTCGCCCATTTATCATCAGGTAAGGTAATAACCCCTACCATATCACTCTCATAACTTAGTTTTTGCTGTTTAGCTTTTGATAAGTCTGAATTGTAGCCTGAATCCAGTGTCTCCATTATCTCTGTATTTTCATTAATAAAATCCAAAGGTGATGAATAGCTTACACACTGTCTATAGAGTTTATCAGGTGTAAAAAACAAATCATCCAGACTCGCACCATAGCCATTATAATTAATATGCTGTCCTAAGGTTTTGAGTTTGATTATCTGGGTTTCAGTGAGGTGTAGTTTTTTTGCATAATTCTCGGCAACATTAGACAGATTATCACCAAAAGCTGCCGTAATTGCCCAGAGCTCATAGGCATGATTGAGGTGCTCATTGACAATTAAAGCTGTGCATTTATTGGGATGCATATCAATCAACGCCTCTAAACGAGGATGACTAATTTGATCTCCTGGGTTGTGGTGATCGGCATAAAAGACTTCAACATCATTTGATAACAAATTTAACAATGCATCGTGATTTTTCTGCATTGATATGTCTAAAACAGTGACTTTTGATGCTTTTTCAACATCTACCCTGCTCAGTAATTTTATATCTCGCTTAACACCTGTAATCAGTTCTGCCTTACTCGGGTTGGCCAGTCTTAATTGAACTAAGGCACATATACCGTCAGCATCGCCATTAAAAACATCAAAGTTGGTCATGGATTTGATTTTAAATTATCTCGTTTTGTTTTAGATAGGTAATCACTCTCGCCACACACTCATCCACATTGAGTTCAGCAGTGTTTAGCGTCACTTCTGCGGAGACTGGCGCTTCATATTCTGAATCTATACCTGTGAAATTTTTTATCTGTCCACTTCTTGCCTTTTTATATAAGCCTTTTGGATCACGTTGTTCACAAGTACTCAGTGGGGTGGATATATAGACTTCAACAAATTCTTTCTCTTCAACGAGATCTCGAACCAGTTTTCTATCACTGCGGAAAGGCGAAATGAAAGCACTCATGACAATGAGACCAGCATCAGCAAATAGCTTTGCCATTTCACCGATACGTCTGATGTTTTCAACACGGTCTGCGTCAGAAAACCCAAGATCTTTATTTAAGCCGTGTCTGACGTTGTCACCATCAAGTAAATAAGTGTGATGTCCTAGCTCAAATAGCTTTTGTTCCACAGCATCTGCAACCGTTGATTTGCCTGCACCACTGAGCCCTGTAAACCATAAAATACATGGCTTTTGTTTTTTTTGTTTTGATCGGTCTAACTTTTCTACTTTATGTTTATGCCAGACGATGTTGTTCATAGTAAAAAAAACGTCCTTATCTGAGTAAGTAAATAATCTATTGAAATAGATATTACCGACTTCAGCAATTATTCCTAGTCTTATTAATGTAAAAGTTAATTATTTCTTTGTCTTGACAAAGTTATCAGGCAAAAAAAAGCCTGACACAAGTCAGGCGTTTTAATTTGGTACCGACGGCCGGAGTCGAACCGGCACACCCGAAGGCACTACCCCCTCAAGATAGCGTGTCTACC